>JAEZSL010000408.1 GCA_023443925.1 Bacillota bacterium
TCCTCTCCTATGCGCTGGGTGCAACCGTTTTTTTTACGCCCTGCAGAAATCTGCCGACAAAAATCCGAACAGGTGAATTTGACATTTCGCTCACAAAACCAATAACTCCGTTTTTGCACGAGATATACAATGGTTTCAACTTTGGGTATATTGGGCATACCATTTTGGCTGTTTCTGTCATGATTTTTGTGTCATCTCACCTGGACATTCGAATTTCCATCATAAAACTGATTCTGTTATTGATTTGTGCTGCACTGCTGCAGTCGGCTTTTCTTATTCTGTCGTCCAGCTTCTGCTTTGTAACGGTAAATCAGAATCCGGTGTTTGACTTCATATTATGGAATTTCAAAAGTTTCACTAATTATCCGATCACAATTTACGGAACAGCCATACAATTTTTATTGACATTTATACTGCCGTTTGCGTTTATGAACTTTTATCCATCACTGATTTTGCTGGATAAAGCCTCTTCTTCACCGTTTACGGACTGGCTTCCCTATGCAAGTCCGCTGGTTGGCATTATGATATTCATACTAAGCATTAAAGTCTGGAACTATGGACTATCCAAATACCAGAGCTCCGGATCATAAAAGGGAGGACATATGAGCCTGATAGAGGTAAATCACATTTATAAGAATTATAGAATCGCAGAACCCACAAGAGGCGTAATCGGAAGCCTAAAGTCTCTTATTATTAAGAAATATTACACTAAAATTGCAGTGGAGGATATTTCCTTCCAAATAGATCGGGGAGAAGTGGTTGGATATATTGGGCCAAACGGTGCGGGAAAATCTACAACCATTAAGATTCTTTCCGGCGTGTTGACGCCGACAAGCGGGTCTGTTACGGTTAATGGCATCATTCCTTATAAAAACCGAAAGGAAAATGCATTGAAAATCGGTGTTGTATTCGGACAACGCTCGCAGCTTTATTGGGATTTACCCGTTGCCGATACCTTCGAGCTGTATCAGAAGCTATATAACATAAAAGACGACATTTATAAATCCAACCGCAAATACTTTACTGAGATTTTGGAGATGCAGGATTTTATTAATCAACCGGTACGGCAGTTGAGTCTTGGACAGAAGATGAAAGCAAATCTGGCACTTTCCATGCTGCATAACCCGGATATTCTTTACCTTGACGAGCCTACCATTGGACTGGACGTGATGAGCAAAAAGACGCTTCGCACTTGTATTACGGACATCAACCGAGATAAGAAAACAACCATTATTCTGACGACCCACGATATGGATGACATCGAGGCCGTATGTGGAAGATTAATACTTATTGATAAGGGGAGAAAGCTATTCGACGGCAGCCTCACAGATTTCGAAGAGCAGTATAAGAGCGGCTATGTAGTGAGAATGCAGTTTGAAAAAAATTTACCTGCTTGGACGGAGGAAAAAGATTATAAGCTATTGGAACAATCGGAAAGCAGTTTGGTTATTAGTGTAGATAAATGCCTGTCTACAAAGGAGGCATTGACCTACCTTATTAATCGTTACAATCCGGATAATATTTATATTGAGAAGGAAAGAATTGAGGATCTTATCCAGCATATTTTTACAAAGTGAACCTTGCTTTGACGTTAAAAACCTATGTAAGCCCTACACCAACCGATATTATAGTCCAGTATACAGATAAAAATAAATATACATAATATTTATTTAGTGCGCATAAAATCATGAGTGCTAATGGTACTTGAATAACATGTCTTGGATTGAATATGTTTGCAGGGGTAAATCACCAAACATGATTTACCTCTGCAAACAAGAATCTACTTTACCATTTACTTTAACATTTTGGTAAAATATTTTGGGCAAAAGTGTAGAAAAGTGTAAAAGTGTAAAAAAACTCTTGACCTAAAGTTAACTCTAGTGCTTATAATGTAAATAGCCAGTAATCAATGGCATAGGAGCAAGAAAGTTTAATTGCATCCCGCGGCTCTTATCACAGCAGAATCAATGAATAGTAACATCTGCTTAGGATTAAGAAAGTAAGAACAGCAAAACAGATGCAATTACCTGGTAGTAATAAAAAGGAGGTTTGCTGCATGATTTTACAGGATACTTATACGTTGAAGAATGAAATAAAAGTACCAAAGATTGGTCTTGGAACCTGGCAGATACCGGATGGAGAACAAACATATCAGTCGGTTTTGTGGGCTTTGCAAAATGGATACCGGCACATAGATACAGCAATGGCATATAGAAATGAGGCCAGTGTTGGACGGGCAATAAAAGCTTCGGGGATTCCCAGAGAAGAGATCTTTGTTACGACAAAGTTACCGGCAGAACATAAGGGTTATAAGATTGCTCATGAGTGCTTTGAAAAATCCTTGTCTGCCTTGGGTCTTGACTATATTGACCTTTATTTAATCCATGCACCCTGGCCCTGGAGTAATATCGGAGAGGATTGTACCCAGGGGAATATCGACAGCTGGAAGGCATTTGAAGAAATCTATGATAGCGGTAAGGTAAAGGCAATCGGTATTTCTAATTTTGAGCCTAAACACATTAAGCCGCTGCTATCGGAAGGTAAGTATGTTCCGATGATGAATCAGATATCTTTCCATATCGGTCACAGGCAGGAGGAGATTGTTCGTTTTTGCACACCTCTTGATATTAGGATCACGGCATATTCACCCCTGGCTACCGGAAGGATTATCGGTAATGAGGCAATTGTAGCCATGGCAGATAAATATAAAGTAACACCGGCTCAGCTTTGTATACGTTATTGTCTGCAAAAGGATACGGTAGTTATTCCGAAATCAACAAAAGAAGAACGGATCATTTCAAATACAAAGGTTGATTTTGAAATCAGTGCGGAAGATATGGCAGCATTGGATCGGCTATAATCAAAAATAATGATATATAACCCGAAAATGCCTGGGTAATAGTGAATTAGTGAAAGCGAGAATATGGAGAAACTTACAAGCGGAACATTGTTAAAAATGCGAGGAATGCTGCAATTAATTTATAAATAATTAAAAGGAATGCTGATAATAGAAAGGAGTAAATTAAACTTTCTATTATCAGCATTCTTTATTTATTACAGCAGAATATTGTTTCAGTTTTATTCGAACAATGTCAAGACAATCAGAGATAATGCAATTCATAACTAACTGACGTACAGAACTAATAATCATATCATAGCAAAGTAATATAAGCAAAGTAATATAAGCAAAGTAAAATAAATAAAGTAAAATAAGCAAACTATGATGAATTTTAAACTACGATTGAACCATTATACATCATATAAAATCCCTGATATGTTAATTCAAAATCTGATGGTATAAGTCCAGCGCAAAACCGGATTTTACAGGTTCGCCATATTCTATAAGAAAAGATCTGCTCCCATCTACTGCTCTGCCGGCTCGAAGGAAAACACAATCTTTTGAAGCTTCGTCATAGAGCTTATGAGCAAACTGAAAAAGATGTGTTACAAAAATAGTTAAAATGCCAAAAGAACGAAAGGCTGTTGTAATTTCCTCCGCCAGATAACCAGCGTCATACTCGGTGGTAGTTGCGAAAGGCTCATTCATCAGTATTAAGCTGTCTTTATCCAGTTGCGGAATTATACGATAAAGCCTTTGTAATTCCTGTTCCAGTAAACCGGTACGTTGTTCTCTGTCTTCTTCATCCGGAAAATGGGTAAATATACCGCTGTATAAATAACAGGAAAAAGCAGAGGCAGTTACAAATAAACCGCATTGTGCCATAAGCTGCGCAAGTCCGATGCTGCGAAGGAAGGTAGTTTTGCCGCCCTGGTTGGCACCGGTTATCATATACAAATTCTTACCGGAAAAAGAAAAGGAATTGCCTACAACCGGACCACGGGTTTTTAATACAAGCCCCACATCTTTCAGGCTGGTAAAATTATAACTCTTTTCATCTAGTAATTCAGGAAAACATATTACTTCTTCGGCTTCGGCTATTTTTTCGTACAGATTTATAGCACCTGCATAGAAACCAAACATTTCCTGCACCGTTTCGAAGAAATCATGCAAATCACGATTAAAATCACTGAGAGTTTTCAGAATCCATACCAGGCTGGAATTAATGATTTCCTGGCTATTATTGATTAATACTTGATTGTCCAGGAGTATGACTGCATCTGCTTTTTCAGAGCCTTTGCTTTTGTTTTTAACTGCTGCTTTATGAGAGCCGGTAATTGTATGAAGCCGTACCTCTCTTAATTTTAACCCAAATCCCGGATGCCCTCCGATGGTTATTTCAGAAAGACCCTTTAATTCCATTAGCTCATTCAGTAGTTTTACCGCCTCATCAAGAAAAGTTTTTGTATACTTTTTTTGTGTCTGCTGTATAAACCTAATTAAAGCAGGAGAGGAAGTGGAAGCTGGATAATTTGCAAATACCTTAAGTAAAGCTTCCAGATGGGAAAGATATATAAAAGCAATCTCACATTGTGTCAGTATTTTTTTCGCTTCTGGAATTATTTTATCATATCTAGGGTGGGAAGTATCGCCGTAATTGTTGATTTCCTCCATAACCTTTGTGGATAAATGATAAACTCTTTTAAAAAATTGTTGATAGTGGAGGGCTTCTGACAGGATTTCCTGGCGCATCTTTATTTCTTTAGCATGAATGGAAGGATTTAAAAATAACCTCTTAAACAAAGTCTTAAGATAATGGTCGTTCTCTGATACTGCCTCCAGTAAAAGTTCTAGTTTTAAATCCCGGATGAAGCTGTTGGAGGGAGCCGATTTAATTACCCGGTTATCAGGATTTATATAGAGTAAATTACAGTCCATTATTGAGTTCCTCCATAATTTGATGAAAGGTAAGCCGGTATTTGCCGGCAATGTCGGCTGCATAGGCAGTGAGTTCCGGCGGCTTTGGTATAATACGGTAGGTACGCCGGTTGCTTTCGTGATTACCGGTTTCAGTACCCAGACTTAGCAGGCCTTTGCAATATTTTGCCAAGCTGGGAACATGGGTAACACAGATAACGATAGAATTTAATTTGGCTAGTTTTGAAACCAACAACCGGCTCATATCAAAAGCATCGGAAGTGGTGGTTGATGAAAATAATTCGTTTAATATAAAAAGGTTGTTACTGCCGGACGCGTAAGTGAGCATTTCTTTTATATGAAGCAATTCTTCTTTCAATTTCCCATTATCGGTTCCGGCATTTTCCTCTGCGCAAAAGTGGGTATAGATGCCGTTAAACATGGGCAGTCTTGCATAAGAGCCGGGGACCGGCATGCCAAGTAATGTGAGATATGCAGCCTGTCCAAGACTCCTTGCATAGGTAGTTTTACCGCCCTGGTTGGCTCCCGTAATCCATGCACCGGCATGAGATTCATCCAGTGTTAAATGGTTGGTTATGAGGTCAGATGATTTGGATCTGGAAGCCATAGCAATGTCATATACCCCATTTAGCTCAATCTTTCGGTCTTCTAGAATAATCGGATAGCAGAAAGAAAAACTCTTTGACTTTAAACCGGCAATATAGTTATGACAGGAAGTATAAAACTTAAGTTCCCGGTGTATTCTGGCCGTAATAGGATCTATAAAATCTGAATAAGCCGCAATAAAATCCGATGCTTCTGTAAACAATACTTTCTCCTTTTTATACAGGAGATCAGCAAATTTGAGTTCCAGGTCCGTTAACGTGACCTGCCGGAAAAACGTGAATTCATTACTGTCATTATTATCCGGCAGAAAGGTATTTTTTATATTAAGACTGAAATCATTTTCATTCCCGCCGAAGTGGAACAGAATCCGATCGGGTAACAAGGTTATATGGTACTTAATGGCTTCAATTTTTTCATTTAATGCCCTGCTTTTTTCTCTTAATTCCAAAAAAGCTTGACTCGTGGCATAAGCTGTAAACAGAGAATGCAATCCGGTTAATCCGGCGGAGTTGAGAATGAAAGCAGTTTTCTCAATAAATCCGGTAATCCCATCGTAATACAGTTTCATCGCATCCAGCATATATTTTTGATATTGTATGGGATGATTTGCTTCGGCGGCATATTCCCTGATACGGTATACCTGGCTGAGACAGCCTTGTAATTCCAGGATGGAAGGATAGACATTCTCGCGTTCCAGATCCTTAAATATATCCTGCCGGTATAGGATTTCGTTCCGATCCTGAAGTAACTCATAAAAGGTTTCGGTAAGCAAGCTGTCGTTATCCTCCAACACGATTTTATCAATAACCTGGTCAAGGTTTAAATCCTTAAAATAAGCGGGTATTTTGTATTTCTCCTTATCTAAACCTTCCTGCACCTCAACCATCTTGCTGCCAATCCATTGGAATTTTCGTTCTTTTTCAGGAGCAACAAATTGGTAAGGTTGTATTTTTGCTTTTTCTTTTGCGCGGTTTTCTTTCGATGCAGTCTCATATAATAAACTAAAATACGTCATAGTATTACCTCCTTGAAAATGAGTGTAAACTATGACGCATGTGTAAAGTCAATAAGAAAATTTATAATGTTCCGGTTGCCTGTTATAACCATAAAATCTCTGAAAAAAAATTCTCCAGCCTTTCATTTTCCAGGCATACTAACCTGGAAAGCATGTAAGCTTCCTGTTTAGAGTCTGTTTTATTTGTTTTATCATTCTTTATACCGGATAAAATGGATTCTATAATTTCATTATTGCAGGATGCGATATCAATGAGCCTCTGATTTTCTGTTTTCCTCTCAGATAGTTTTAGAACGATCATGTCTTTTGCATATCCGCTTAATCTTATTTCTTTTATATCCTTTAATGGAAGACCTAGTTTTTTAAAACTAAGTATAGTATTAAGTTCCATCATCTGGTCGGTATCATAGTACCGGTACCCATTAGTTTCATCTGTTTTATCCGGGCAGAATAATTCAATTCGGTCATATAAATGCAGGGCTCTGACTGATATTCCGCTGAATTCCGCAAACTCATGTATTTTTAATAACATGAAAGCTCTCCTTTTCTTCATGGATTTTGTAAGTTAGAACAATTTTGATAATGGTGCAATATAGTGCATTTTCCAGGTATCTCCACCTGTATGTAATTTAGGATATAATGAAATGTTTAAAAAAGCAACGAAAATATTTAAGCAGGCAGGAGGCAGGATAGGTGAAGGATAACGAGGAGAAGATACATGGGGAAGATAAAAGGACATTATAAGAGATTAAATAGAAGTATTAGAAAATTGTATGATACAAAATAAGGATATACTGCGATTAAATGATATACACATAAATACCATATTTTTTGTTTGTTGATATTTATATAAAATATTTTATACATATATTTACTTTATCTATTAAGCCAGCTATATAAACAAAGTAGTAATTCCAATTATTTGAGTTTAAAGCATTCAGAGGCTTTAAAATCTTATATATTTTCATGAATTTATTTAGTGAGGCTACTTACTTATATAAAATTCCTTGAAAAAATAGAATGGATACGTTATAATTTAGAAATAGCTAAAATAATTTAATAATTAGTAAATAGTAAATAGTAAATAGTAAATAGCAAATACCAAATAATAAATAATCAATTTTTATTATTTGCATAATGCAAAGGAGTTTATAATGAGTGAATCAGCAGCCATTAGATATAATGAACCGTGGATTTTACAGAGAGCAGACCCATATATATACAGGCATACGGATGGATTCTATTATTTTACGGCATCCATACCGGAATATGATTGTATCTTTTTAAGGAAGTCAGA
>JAEZSL010000426.1 GCA_023443925.1 Bacillota bacterium
GTTCCAGTACACTGGGATTTGTCTTCTCAGGCAGGAGTAACATTAATCCTCCCTCATATAAAAACAGGTCAAAGTACTTTAAAAATCCGGTACTGGGGGGCATAAACCCATAATAATAATCTTCAAAGCCTTCCAGATTATATATATTCGCTTTGGATACACGGCGGTAACGGAATAAACGTTCCTTATCATGCATTCCATACTGTTTGAATAACTCGATTGCATCGGCAGTACCAATGGATCTTTTTGTAATCGGAAGATCTCTTTCAATCAAAGACTGCATCTTCTCCTTAATTGCCCTGCATTGCTCTTTAGTTATGGCTTCTTTGGTATCCGTCTGGCAATAAAGGCCGTTTCCCACGGAATATTCAATGGATATCTTGTGGATATTCGCTGCTCCCACGACACTGTAGATTGCCTTTAACATGACCAGTGTCACTCCCCGGTTGTAGGTTTTGTGACCGGCATCCTCCTCTGTGGTGACAAAACGGATATGGCAGTCTTTCTGAACCGTTTTCTGCAATTCCCGCAAACGGTTATTCACAAAGGCCAGTATGATATCTTCCTTATAGTCTTTCTGGTATTCTCTGCTGATGTCCAGTAAACGGACACCTTTCGGGTATTCTTTCACGATACCGTTAATCTCTACCTGCACTTTTTCTTCCATGTGAAACCTCCCTTCAAATGTTAAATACTCCCGAAAACCCCACCGCAGCCGCTTTAAATGAGAGCCGGCTTTAAAAATGAGTTTCGGGAGTACCTTGTTAATTATAACTATTCATAATATGCCAATGCTTCATCAATATAAACCATATCTCTATTAATTTCAGTCAGGCGGGCTGCTGCTTTTTCCGTAGGAGCCGCCGTCAGTTCTTTTATTACCTCACTCTGGATTCTGTACTCCCGTTTAAGATATTCAAACATAAGCGGTTCTCTTTGTTCCAGTAATAACTTGCCATACTGGTAATATACTTCCCGGTCATAACTTTCTGCGCCGGGCTCTGCCTTTATAATAAAATAATACTTTCCGTCTTCCTTAACCATCTGTTCTTTTTGAATGGTAAAACCGATCTCGTGCAAAAATCTGCGGACCAGAAAGATTTCGGACTGGGGCTGCAGAATCAGTTCTTTGCTTTTCTTTACAGCCTTAAGGCCTTCTTCTAAAATCCTGACGGTAAGTGCCCCTCCCATTCCGGCTATTAATATGGTATCCGCTTCTCCCGGTTCCAACTGATGTAATCCGTCGGAAAGTCTGGTCTGGATTCGTTGGCCATAACCATAATTTTCGATATTTTCAGAAGCCTTCCCTAAAGGTCCTTTATTAACATCCATTGCAATTACGTCCGGGGCTATGTCACTACGGATCAGATAAATCGATATGTAGGCATGATCACAACCTACATCGGCAACCCGGTTCCCTGCTGTAACAGTATCTGCAACTGCCTGTAAACGCCTTGATAATCGCATGATATCCTCTTTCTTCTGTTCATTTTATGCCAGGTACCTGGTCTTTTACACTTAATTATTCTAAATAATCTTTTAATTTGCGGCTTCTGCTGGGATGCCTTAATTTTCTCAGTGCCTTGGCCTCAATCTGGCGGATACGCTCTCTGGTAACATTGAATTCCTTACCCACTTCTTCCAGAGTACGGGCTCTTCCGTCATCCAGACCAAATCGCAGTCTTAATACCTTCTGTTCCCGGTCAGTTAAGGTGCCAAGTACATCAATGAGCTGTTCCTTTAATAACGTAAAGGCCGCCGCATCGGCTGGTACCGGTACATTGTCATCCTGTATAAAATCCCCCAGATGGCTGTCTTCTTCTTCCCCGATGGGTGTCTCTAAGGATACGGGCTCCTGGGAGATCTTTTGTATCTCTCTGACTCTTTCTACCGGAATATTCATCTCAGCCGCCACTTCTTCCGGTGACGGCTCCCGGCCTAATTCCTGAAGGAGCTGTCTTTGCACCCGGATCAGTTTATTAATGGTCTCCACCATATGCACCGGAATCCGGATGGTTCTGGCCTGATCGGCAATGGCTCTGGTTATGGCTTGTCTGATCCACCAGGTAGCATAGGTACTAAACTTAAAGCCTTTGGTATAATCAAACTTTTCCACGGCTTTAATTAATCCTAAATTGCCTTCCTGAATTAAATCCAAAAACTGCATGCCTCTGCCTACATAGCGTTTTGCTATGCTGACAACCAGTCGCAGATTGGCTTCCGCCAGCCGTTTCTTGGCATCGGCATCCCCGACTTTCATCCTTCTGGCCAGTTCAATTTCATCGTCGGCACTTAATAAGGGAACTTTGCCGATTTCTTTCAGATACATTCTTACCGGATCATCAATGCTGATACCTTCGGGTATGGAGAAGTCAATCTCCTCCAGCTCCTCTTCATCGTCTAGTATAATATCATCTTCTTCATCCGTTATACGGAGTACGTCCACATTATTTGCCTCCAGAAATTCATATATTCTCTCAGCCATAACGGGATCCATATCAAAATCAACGAAAAAATCATTTATTTCCTGAAATTCAAGTACGTTTTTCTTCTTCTTTGCAAAGACTAACAAGTCTTTTAGCTTTTCCGAAAATTTAACCATGCTCTCATCCATTATTTATCCATCCTCCTTAAGAGTTGCTTCCACGTTCGCAGTTACACCCCCGAAAAACCCTGCCGGTTCCTTCCTACTGCCGGCTGCAGACCCTTGAGCTTCAGGGAATCATCTATATAAAAAGGCTTATTGACCTGATTACTTACAATCTTCTCGT
>JAEZSL010000427.1 GCA_023443925.1 Bacillota bacterium
AGAGTAGGTAATCCATATCACATTTCTAATCTACGATTTTTGTTATGAAAGCCGTAGGTCTATTAAAGTTACCCTTCTGTAAGAAAACCAAATCAAAATACTTCTTGACTATTTACCAAATTGCTTTCATATTCTGAAATATAACAGCAAATTACATGCACCATTGTTGAACTTATATACTATACCTTCTCTGTAATTTCAGAGTTTAACAATAATACCATTTACTTGACTTATCATTTACATAGTTATATAATACTGACACAATGTCTATTTTACAACCATCAGTTTATTTATTATTGATACGTAATCGACATAATTCATAAAGATGATGTTTCATCATCATACTTTAGGTAATTGTTTGAAAATATACTACGAAAGGACATTCATCCATGGAAAAAAAAGAAAATCAACGTATCAGACTTACAAAAACACTTCTGAAAAACAGTTTAATTGACCTGATGAATAAAAAATCCATTAATAAAATTACAGTCAAAGAGCTTTGTGAGAATGCAGGGATTAATCGCTCAACTTTCTACCTCTATTATACGGATCATTTTGCACTGTTAAAAGAAATCGAAGATAATCTCTTGTTTAATGCCAGGGAACATCTAAAAAATATAGACTCCGATTTAAACAGTCTTCATTATCTTCAAGAATTGTTAAATTATATGAGAAAAGATTCTGATATTTTTTACACCCTGTTATGCTGTCAGGAAAATCTGTCTTTCCAGACTGCTTTTATTGAGATCTCTATCAGTAATTTAAAAAGTAAACTAAGCTTACGATGTGAAGAGAGAATCGCCGACTATATATACCGTTACTTAATTATGGGTTGTTTAAGTTTAATTACAAAGTGGTTTGAATCCGGTTTTGATATGAGTTCGGAGGAATTGGCGGAAATGATTTTTAAATTATCAGATAATGCCATATCCATATATGATGACATGAAATGATTCTATAGATGCGTAATTTACAAATAAGAAATTGAACCTTTTTCTGCTTAAACTTAGAAAAGCTTCAACATTTGCTTCTGTTCTGCATTGTAAAACTTTTCAACTACATGTTACTACATTGGGGTATATCAAGTTCATCGGCACGAATAATAAGAATTGTACCCCGGATCAACCGTAAGTAAAGAAAGGCACAGTCTTTTAAAATTTTTTAAATGACAATGCCTTTTTATATTATAAACCAGAATTATTAGATCGCCCTTGCAGCCTCGTTGGCTTCAGCTACCGCATTTAATGCTCTTCTTGCCCGTACAGCATCACCGATTATCTGAAAGGCTATGTCGTGTTTCATACAAAAAGAACTGATTTCTTCTGTACTGCGTGACTTTGCACCTATAGCAGATACAACACAGTCACAGGGAATTTCCTCTAGCACTCCCTCTTTTTCAACCAGGACAGCCTCTTCCTTGATTTCAATGCATTTTGCATTAGTAATTGTCCTTACTCCTGCTTCATATAAGCTTTCCATAACACATATATTACGGAGCTGTCCCAGGTCTTTTGCTACCTTGTCAAGCATCTCCACTACGGTTATACTATCTGTACTTCCATAAACAAATTCTGCAACCTCTAACCCCACCAGGCCTCCGCCTATTATAACTACCCGGCCGGATACTTTTTTATTTCCTGCGAGTACTTCATGCGAATTAGTTACATTGGGTAGATTTACTCCGGGAATCTGCAGCTGTATCGGAACGGAGCCTATTGCAACAATGACTTCGTCCGGGTTTATTTCTTGGATTAATCCGGTTGTAACAGGTGTATTCAACCTCGCTTCGATCCCTTCTAATGCAACCTGTGCTCCCATGGCCAAGGCTGCCGCTTTCATTTCTTCTTTTCTGGGAGCCTCTCCTGCCAGGGCAAACTGTCCACCTAACGAAGGAGATGCTTCGCAAAGTATCGGATTATGTCCCCGTCTTTTTAACTGCAAAGCCGCTTCCATACCCGCAATACCGCCTCCGGCAATTAATACCTTTTTCGGGTTATCCGCTTTAACTAATTTGCATTCGGCCTCCCTGCCCAGCGCAGGGTTTCTGAGACAGGTGATATATGGCATCTCTTCCGATACAAAGCCGTCATAGCAGCCCTGATTACAGCCTACACAACGGACTATATATTCTTCTCTGCCTTCTGATGCTTTATTACAGAATTCAGGATCTGCCAGTTGTGCACGTCCTATTACGACCATATCTGCCATTTCCTTTTGGAGGATGTCTTCGGCCTGGGCAGGGTCATTAATCCTGCCAACTGCAACTGTAATCATGCCGGTCTCTTTCCTAATTCTAGCGGCATTTTTAACATTAAAACCTCTTGGCAGATCAATGGGAGGAACTTCATATTTAATTGCCGCACTGGAAAAGTTTCCCCTTGAAACATCCAGCACATCCACACCTGCTGTTTTAGCCATCTTGCAAAACTCGATGACTTCCTCAATCGTCAGGCCTCCCTCCAGATAATCGTCGTGGGCATCAATTCTCATAAACAGAGGCATGTCCTCCGGGATATTCTTACGTATAGCTTCAATACATTCGATTAAGAATCTGGCACGGTTTCTAAGCTCTCCGCCGTATTCATCCGTCCGCCTGTTAAAATATGGGCTTAAAAAGGAATGAGGCGTATAATTGTGTCCGGCATGAAACTCTACCGTATCAAATCCTGCCTCTACTGCCCTTCTGGCACTTTCTCCAAATGCATTTACCGCTTCCTTTATCGTGTCCAGAGTAGCGCCAGGAAGAGTGTATTCTGTATCTGGCACCGGCATGGGACTTGGAATAATAATCATCTGATTCGGATCACTTGCAACCGCTAAACCTCCAAGCCATAGCTGTATACCGGCTTTACCTCCGGCTTCATGAATAGCTTCCGTAAATTTTTTGAGTCCTGATATATATTTATCGTCGCTGACTGCCAGAAACTTCTTTGGAGAAGCCTTATCATAAACGGAACAAACTTCCGTAAAACTTAATCCGCAGCCACCCTCTGCTCTCGCTACCTGATAGTCTATAAGCTGCTGTGTAACGAACTTATCCTCCGTTGCCATCTTAGTTCCCATAGCCGGAAAAATAATTCGGTTCTTTAATTCCAATCCTCTAAGTTTTATTGGAGTAAAAAGATTGCTGTAAGCCATAATAAACCTCCCGTTAATGATATATTATTAATAGAAACCCAAATATTAAATAATTGCTAATTACCAGATACCATTTAATTCTTGGTGATAATTATAATACATTGTTATTTTTTAATCAATATGTTTAAAACATTTTGTTTTAATCCATCCTATTTATAATAATATCGGTTGCATTACCGAATCAAAAAGCTTTCATATCGTACTGATGGTACGGTATGAAAGCTTTTTGATTTGAACTTTTATTTCGTTTATAAATTCACTGTACTTTGCATTTTATTAATAATCTAACTTCATTTTCAGCATATGAAGCAGATTATTAATATAAGTTAACCTGGTTTCTTTAACCTCTAAAATCTCAGAATCAAATTGGGAAAACCCGTTAACTTCTATGGGATAATTAATGGAAGCCCAGAATATCATACGTTTATACTGTATATCCCTGCCTTTACTGCCTATGAAATCATCCAGAATAAGATTTATCCCGTCCGTCATCTCCTGAGACACTTCAAGAACCTTTTTTGATATATCATCACCGTTTTCCCTCGCGTCCTTTAAAAGGAATGTAATTCCGGGGAAACGGATATTATATTCCATAATTTCATTTGCGGAGAATACCAGTTTTTCTTCATTTCCATATTCTGTCCTAAGGATTTCAGTTATAGAGAGAGTGTTGGTAATATAAAGTTCTTTCGCCTGTCTTAACATTTCCTCCTTAGACCGGAAATAATAATTAATGGCGCTTACATTTACACCTGCCTCTTTGGCTATCGCTCTGACAGAAATGGAACAGGAATGATTCTTACCAATTAAATATAAGGCTCTGTCCAGTATTTTTTCTTCTACATTTCGTAATTCTCGCAATTTTAACCCCTTCAAAAATAAATATTATTCATATTCTTTATCGTTTCTTATTTTAGCACATCAGTCAGATTCATTAAAGATTTTAAATTTCCCCTCTCAATAATCAGAATCATCCTAGTCTTTCCCCATTCACATTAGCCTGTTCATCTTCCTCCACCGGAATCATAATGTATTTTTTTCCGTCAATGACCTGTGCCTTGATTTGACTCTTCTTCTCGGGTTTTACCTGAAGAACAATATCATAGTTCTCCCCGGAGTTATTTTCATCTGTTCTTTCAATTTCGTAGCTGTTTTCATCTATCGAATGATCATTCGTGTTAATTTCCTGGATTTTACCGTCTTCATTTATACTGTCTTCATCCAGGCCGGTTTCGTAATTATCACCGGTATCCTCTCCAAGCTCTGTTTCTTCTGCTAAGTGGGTTACTCCTTCTCCCCTTAATCGAGTTTGACGTGTGTTCGTTGCTTCTTCTAATTTTTCCTGCAGCTGCTGAACTTTTTCAGCCAGTGCTTTTTCAACTTTGCGCTTCTCATTTTCCGCCAACACCTTTTTATCCAGGAGGTGTTCAACAGCGGGTGGCTCCTCACTGAAGTTCTCCGTATAGGCAGTCTCAATTTTGGATATGAGTTCTTCCGGCAGGCCGCTATCAGATAAAATCTCCTGTACGGTTTCATTGGTCAGGATAACCGGTTCTTCGGAGGAATCAGAGACTGCTGCCTGTTCTTCCGCCAGCTGTCCCAGGCTTTCCTGGATATCGCTGAAGATCCTGGTACTTTTTTCTGAGTCGGCTACTGAATTTTTAATTATATTCTGGAAAATATTTTTCTTTTCGGCAGCCGTAACTTTTACCGGACAGCCAAGAACCAGTTCCATTAATTCTTTGTGTGGTTCGATTGGATTTTTTTCATAGAACATAACCGAATGAATATCCGTGCTGCGGTCTGTAAATGCAGGAAATATAAAACCGTTTTCCGGTGCTCCTACAACCCAGTCTCTTCTTCTTGGCCCGAATTTGTTTTCATCTTCCAGATATCCAAGTCCCGGCTTAGTCAGCGCCACCGGACAGATAGCCGCCAGCAAATATTCATATACCTCTTCCGATTCATCCAATCTACGGTTATCCGAGGTTTTCGTCATAACATCGTACGCATCATGGAAAATAAGGATCAGATAATTCCCCGCATAATCATAACTGTCGATAATGAGCTGATAGAATGTTTCCAGCAGTTCATCATTCTTTAATTTACTTTCTCTTAATCCCAATAAAAACTGCTGTTTACCACCGGTTTTTTCCTCTTCTAAAGGAAATGCCAGTTCCAGCAGGTTATTACCAAGCGTTCCGGAAAGCGTTTTTTTTGCTATCTCCAGATACTTATAAAATTCTTCCTCCTCCAGGTTTAAAAATGTCTCATTTAACCGCAGCACGATTTCTCTTTCTGCATTCACATAACAGCCGCGCAGTTTGGTAAAAGTACACCCGGATTTCTTTAGCCTGCTTTTTATTTCAAATACTTCTTTTCTGTTCATTTCTTGCCTCCATATTAGTGTTAAGAACTTGGCTCACTCCTAAGCTCTTGTATGTACCCGTGGTAATCCGCATATATGATGTTTTTAACATCAAGCATTGCTTTTTCATTTATGTAATCAACAGAGGATGTATTATAGTTAATCTCCTCAAAGTAATTTATATCTTCCCCGGCTTCATATCCTTTTTGGTTTTCATAATTAACGAATACTGCGAATAACTTGCCTTCGGCATTGTTTTTAAAAAAAGAGGACATCAGCTCCGACCATTCCTTTTGGGAAATCACCTCAAAATCAGAATTTATGGACCGAAATGTCAATGTCAAACTAATGTCTTCCGCTAATAAGTCTTCACAGGTCTTTACATCCGGTCTTAAAAAACCCGAAATATAGCTGCCCTCTGATCCTTCTAATGATACCTCCATATTGCAATTAACAAAATTCACAGTTTGTATGATATCATTAGCGTATGTAATAAAAGAATCCTGTATGGCAGAAATATACTCCTGTGTAAGTACTTCATCCGACCATACATTATACAAGATATCAAATTCCTTCTTGTCCGTTGTCACCGTTGCTTTTACATAACCTCTGGCGTATCGGTTGATATCCGGCACCGCCGAACTGTCCCTGTCAATAAAATAAGGGGTTAAATCCGAGATTTTGGTCTTATCTCCGTAGGTATCCTTAACATATTCCCGGATTAATTTCTTCCCTTCTTTAACATCCTCGTTTCCTTTTTCTCTTTCACCGCTGCTGACACAGGCCGTTGAGGATAGTGTTAATAGAAGCAACAAACAGATGGAAATTAATCTTTTGATTCTGAAATTATCCGTATTGCTGCTTATAACAAACGGCATCGTATCATAAAAACTTTCCAGACGTTCTCCCCTCTGTCTTATTTTAGTAGTACCGTTATTCTTCATACTGTTTCTCCACACCTTATCAGCCTTTCAGGAACTATTTACAACAATGTTATCTTTTTATATTCCTGGTGTCAAGCCAATTCTTTTATACGAACACCCTTGCACAACGTACAATGCACAACATACAATGCACAACGTATAATGCACACCACGCAATGTATACCGCAAGCCAGCTGACAGATGTTTTTCCCTCAAATCAGAATATGATAACTACGAATCCATTGATATACTAAGCTATTTTCTTTATTCCTTATCCTGCTGTTTCTCTTTTTGTTTTAAATAATCCAATTCGGTAAGTCTGTAGTATTTAAACATAGTGGGTACATTATCATAATTAATCTCACGGTTCTGGATAAATTCAAAGCCAAGTTTTTCAATCACTTTTTGTGAAGCAATATTATTCATTTTAACAATGGCACAGATATACCGGTGGGATCTGGTCTCAAAAAACCAATCTACCAATGCTCCGGCCGCTTCCGTGGCATATCCGTTTTGCTGGTACTCATCAGCTATAGAATATAATATCTCAATTTCTCCATTAATTTTTTTCTGGGGAATCACCCCCACTATACCGATGCATACCAAATCGGTTTTTCTCACAATTGCCAGCACCTGCCAGGGCTCCAAATCATTGTTCAGACCGTTGATCCAGTTGATCCATTCTAATCCGGCCGCTTCATCCCTTAACACCATATCCGGCATTTCCTTTGCAACAGCCGGTCTTCTGCTGTTATAGGATACGGAACAGGCATCCGTTTTAACAAAAGATCGAAGCAATAATCTTTCGGTTTTCAATTCCATTATAAACTCATCCTCCCACGTATAAAAGCATCGATATATTTTACCGCTTTCTTGCAGATACCTATACCTTAATCTTAATTGCTAATAATTTGTGAGGAAAGGATTTTCCATTTGAAATACTAACTTAATTGATATACTTCAGATATTTTACACCGTCTTCATTTTCTGAGATCTGAAAAGATAATTTATCTTCGGCGGATAATTTAATATAACTGCCTTCATATTCCCCAAAGTCAAATCCTATTTTTAAATCGGCCGGATAGCCATACAAATAGCAGACTACTTTACCGTTGTTTACAAACACCGTCTGTTCCATAGCCTCGTCATAGGTTTCTCTTATATTATCCCATTTGTACCCAACGGTGTCGTATATTATCTTTTTAGGCGTATAAGGTAAAAAACTATAAAGAGTATCCCATTCAAAGATTGTCCACCCGGATAAATCTTCAATTATGGCATTGCCGCTTATTACATTAAATGACCTGCTTAATCTTTCCGCATTTATATCCCAGATACCTTTTTTAAAGGGATTTAAAATAAACATCAACGCAGCGATTAAAAAAACTGCGATTCTCTTTGGATGTAACTTAAATTTCTTCTTTATTTTCATAAGTTATCCTCTTTCAGATCCACCGCTTATTCATCCGGATGTAATCCATATGCTTAATTTGTAACCTCTTGTCCTTTTTCCCATTTAAAGTATTTCAGAGCGATGCTCTATTTTACCATAAAGCAGACAATCATAATATTTATCTTCAATAAAATAGTGGTCTCTTAACCGGCCCTCAAAAGCATATCCGTTCTTTTCCAGGATACGGGCAGAACCAACATTAACGTCTACCACATTGGCATGCAGCTTATGAAGTTTTAATATATCAAATGAAAAATCAGTCACCAAAGCGAGACTTTGTGTACCATACCCTTTTCCCCAACTGGCTTTATGAAAAACATACCCCACTTCTGCCTTTTTTGATTCCTCATCGAAGTTAAAAATCATAACAGTTCCAACCACTTTCTGTGTTGCTTTTTCAACTACAGAAGCATATAGGTGATTACCTGCTGCCTCACGGTTAATCATGGTTTCTATAAACGCTTTTGTCTCCTCCAGGGTTTTCATTAATTTCCAGCCGATAAATCTGGAGACATCCTCATCGGACGCATACTCAAATATTTCACCGGCATCCAACGTATGTAAGGGTTTAAAATAAACACTGTCCGCTTCCAGTGTATGAAATATACTTAAATTTGTATCCATATTATACTCTTCCAATCCTTTCGTCTACTAATACTGCTTTTTAAATTCTACCCCAATTTACCTTCCCTTTCAAGAATATAGTTGCAAAAATTCAACTCATACCTGCAAAATATTACAAATAACTCATAATTTGACAAAAAAGTTAAATTTTAACTTCCAATCCGCTGCCTCCTATGCTATCATATTATTGTTATTTTAAATGCTGTTGGTATTCTCACAATATATAATCATCTTTCACTCTAATCAGTTAGGCCGCTGAATTATTAAAACAGAAAGTAACTTATATATTAAATACTTAAATAAGCATTATCTATAAGGAATTTAGCAAATCAAGTAAGGTCAAATAACAGAAAAATCCACTCTCTTTTATGATACATTCGTATTTTTCAAAGAATACTACTATTCTGAGACATTACTTTTCTTACAGTGATTCCTTATGACATTATCCAATATCGATGGGAGGACTAGTAACTATGTATTTTAAGAAATGTATCTTTTTGATAGCAGCTGTCATTTCTGCTATCGCTTTAAGTGCCTGTGGCAAAGCCAAAGAAACCATAACAGACCCAACACCCACACCAACCGTTACCGCTGAGCCAACCGAGGAAGCGACTCCAACACCAACGGAGGCACCGACGGAAGCTCCAACGGAAACTCCAACGGAAGCCCCGTCAAAAGCAACGGCTGAAACACCGGTATCCGGTGATTTATCAGATGATTTATACAGCTTTCAGTTCTCATTAAATGGAACGGTATATACCCTGCCTTGTGCATATTCCGTGTTTGCGGAAAATGGCTGGTCAATTAAAGATATTGAAGGAGAAACTCTGGAACCGGACCAGTACACCTTTTCTCAAAATATGGATAATGGTGATATGTTTATTATGGCCAGTCTCGTTAATACCAATCCCGATACATTACCTATGGAAAAATGCAATGTAGGTAAATTATCAGTGGACAATTACCAAGCTGAAAAAGGTGCCAAACTGGTATTACCTAAAAATATTACTGTAGGTTCTCCTTCTGATGACGTAACTGCAGCTTACGGAGAGCCAACAGATAAAAGTGATTTAGGCCCGATAACAGCCCTGACTTACAAACTCGATTCTTATTCCAGTGTAGTCATTGAGATTAATACAGAATCCAATACGGTTGATTCCATTGAACTGGAAAACCTCATTGCAAAGGAAACCTCTTCCTCCTCTAAAAGCAGCGGAGATGTTCCGGATGTTGTTAAGAATTATACCGCTCCCTCCAGCGTAGGAAAATCATGGGACAGCTTTGACTTAAAATATGCCGATTCCTATTATCATCTGCCTGCACCTGTTTCTTCCTTTATTGACAATGGATGGACTATGGTATCAGATGGTAATAAAATGCTGGCAGCAAATGACTCTGCGGTTGGCGTGGATCTCCGCAAGGATAACCAGGTTCTGCATGCATCAATAAGAAATTATGCTGATACGGAACAGCCTATTGTCAATTGCTTTTTAACCAGCCTGAAATTCTCTGAATTTGATACAAAAGTATCTATTGAATTACCAAAGAGTATCACTGAGAAATCGAAACCAGCTGATATTATAGCTGCATACGGTGAACCCACTGATAAGGATTCCTCCGCATCGTTTGACTTTTATGAATACAGTAATCGTGATGGCTCCATTAACTTTTCAATAAGTAAAGATACCAAAACTATTACTACCATAGAAGTTAACAATGATCCAAAAAGCCCTTATTAATATATTTAATCATTATTAATTGAAAATTTCAGCAAAGCCTAAATAAAAAACGTACTATATTCCACTTTATGGAGTACTGTACGTTTTTTTACTTATCATTTTGAGTGTATCCTTCACTACCTCTTTTGAGATTAGGCCAACATCTTTTATTGTAACCCTCTCCTTATTTTTCTTCTTCACATATCATTGTCATATACTTATCCATTTCATCCGCTACCATCTTGGAATACTTTACGGCTTCTACCACTGTCTTTGCACCCTGAACTACATCACCGGAAGCAAAGATACCTGCTCTGGTGGTCTCCCCTTTTTGATCCGTTACTACAAGACCTTTCTTATTGACATCAATTCCGGAAGTAGTGGATATAATCCGGTTTCTGGGCCCTTGACTGATGGAGATAATTACCGAATCCGCCTCCTTGAAAAAGGTTTCTTCATCTTCCCAGATTATATTTTCATTTTCATCTACCTTAACTTTACGGAAAATCACACCGTTGTCCGTAATTTCAACCGGAGCAGTTTCATATTCAAATCTTACACCGTCAATCCCTGCATATTCCACTTCTCTGGGACTGGCGGAGGCCGTTTCGGTTCTTGAAAATACCGTAACATTCCGTGCACCCTTTCGAATCACGGTTCTTGCCACATCCATTGCCGAATTGCCAGCTCCGATGACGATTACATTCTCTCCCAGTTCATATACATCCGGATTGGTTAAATAATTTATGGCATAATGAACATGTCCTAAGGATTCTCCTTTGATTATGAGGCTATAAGGTTTCCATACACCCGTTCCGATGAAAATTGACTTATATCCGTCCTTAATCAGATCATCCACGGTAAGGGTTAATCCGATTACTGTATTCGGACGGATTTTGATACCCATCTCCTTTAATTTAACCCGATACCTTTCCAAAATGGTTTTTGGCAGACGAAAATCAGGGATACCGTAACGCAGTACACCTCCAATTTTATCCTTGCCCTCAAATATGGTAACATCATAACCCCTTGCAGCTAATAGGATTGCTATGGTTATTCCTGCAGGACCAGAGCCGATTATAGCAGATTTAATTCCGTTTTTCTTTGGTGTTTCTATTTCCATACGATCAAAATAAGCGTCCGATATGTAATTTTCAATACTGCTGATGTGTACCGGAGAACTTTTTTTATTTAAGATACAATGCCCTTCACATTGTTTTTCATGATCGCAGATAAGGGAACAGACAATGGACAGAGGATTGTTTTGAAAAACTTCCTTACCTGCTTCCATCATTTCTCCTTCCAGAAATAATTGTATCATATGAGGAATTGGTGTCTCAATTGGACATCCCACCCTGCATAAAGGTTTTTTACAGTTTAAACATCTTTTGGCTTCATTTACTACATGGATTGACATATATATTCTCCTTCTATTACTTTATGATTTCTTTATATTAATTAAGGTAACCGCTTTCATAATATCTATGAAAGCTGGTTTCCTAAAGAATTGTTATTTAAAGACTACTTTATTAGTTTAAATGTACCGGTCCCAGAAAGCAATAGTCAGATTATGAAAAGTTCGACATCTCAGGAAATAAACCACATTATCTCTATTAATTTAATCACCGACGGAACGTAAAATTCCGGCGCTTCTATTCTGTAAAGGGCATTCACAAGGTACTGCCCCATTTCACAACCACTCAACCACTGGAAACCGCCAGGAAAACCTTTGGGAAAAATTTTAATAAGAATAAGGGAGACCTGGAACGCTATACCGGTGATCAGAATCTGGCGGAACTGGTAAAAAATGCTCCCACTGCAGAAGAGATTGCAAATGTACAGGAAAAAATCCAGGAATTAAACCGCTTACTGGCGGAAAATATGGCCGGCAAAGCGAAGGATGAAATTGTTCAGAATATTATATTGAAGTTAAGAGAAGCCCACAAATTAATCTTTCCGGTAGATAATCTGGATAACCTGTTCTTGGATTTAGGACGGTTCTATCTTGAAAATGAGGCCGCCGCCAAAGTCTTTGATGAACAGTACGGAGCCGGATTTTCCAGTTTTTTTGGAGAGGCTGTGTTATATTTTTATAATGAAACGGATACTATCCCCGTTTAATTACAAATTATTTGTGTTAATTAACTATTTCAGGGTGGCCCGCAGAGGAAGACTGCTGTGGCCTCTAATCAAAAAAGGAACCGGTTAAATGATAATTCTACTTCTGGCAAACAGTTTAAAATAAAACCTGTTTCCCATAAGAAAGTACCTATCAATTATCCGGTTTCGTTGTAAACTGCATGGATTGAAAATGATTGCCTTTTCTAATAATTAGTCTTTATACCGCATCATATCTAAAAATATCTGAATCGCTTTTTGTCCTTCTTCTTCAATAGAGTACTTACCGTCCGCGGCACACCAGTCCATCATAATACCAAAGATATAGGCTCTTAGGTACTTGTAGAACGTTTTCATAGAAATATCCCTTCTAAACTCGCCTTCTTCTATACCTCTGCTGATTATCCGACAGACTATCTCTTCATGAAGGTTTGCTTTTACCGCCTTATCCTCAAAATTCTGCTGAATAATGATTGTAAGAAATACCCTCGTAAAATCCACACCCTGGCGGCTGATTGCTTTCATATAAATTTCGATATATTCCATAAACTGCTCTGTGGCAGAAGATGTGTCATTCCATACCTTTTCACTTAACATATCATGATTTATATCTGTTAATATCTTAATAACAATGTCTTTTTTTGATTCAAAATAGATATAAAAAGTTCCTTTTGCAACGTTACAGGCAGAACAGATTTCGCTTACCGTTACATTATCATAGCCGTTCTTAATAATCAGGTCAATCGAGGTTTCTAAAAGCTTCTTCTGCGTTTCTATGGCCTGCAATTCCCTTTTATTCAGTGTTTTTTCCAATACTATTCCTCCTAAAAACTTATTTAACTCCAATTATATATTTTATCACAGCATGAAATATTAGACAACTGGCCTTTTTAGAGTAATATGCATTGTTTAGTAGCATCGAATGAAATTAGTTACATATTTTTTGTACAACTTTCCTTAATTATATAATAAATTTTTGATGAAGGCATAAAATGTAGTAAACGAGATATAACTTGTTCAAGTCTGAGACTATTTATAAGCACAAACAGTAATACCCAATAATTTAAATGAGGTGGAGAAATGAACGCAGATGCTGAAAAACTGTTGATCACGATACAAAACAGCTTAGAGTTATTATCCAGAATAAAGCATGACATGCCGGAATTTGAAGACAATGAATCTGAATTACATAAGCTGGAGGATCTGCTGAATCATATAACCCGGAACATTGATGTGCTGGATTACCAGGTTATATCCCCTCTGGAAGTTCGAACAAGTGGCGGGAATCTGTCCGTACTTCTGGACAGCTGGTATGATTCCCGGATTTTCAAATTTCTTGACTTGCTTCATATCGGCATTCTTGTTGCCGATAACAGTAAGCGTGTAATATACACCAATCAAACTGCAAAAGATAAATTGGGTGATCGTGAATATCATATCATTCCAAAAGAAAATGATGTATTAGGTTTTATTGCTTTAAATCAAGATGATAGTACATATCCGGTATCCCGTGAAATATATGATAAAGGCTGCAAAACCTGGTTCCGTCTTACTTCAGATAAAGTTATATTACCAAATGGCCAGTTGTACTACTTTAATACAATTGAAGATATCAGCGAATGGAAGTTAAATGAGCGCCTATTAAAACTTGCTGCTAAGACGGATGAAATGACCGGTACACTTAACCGCAAAACAGGTCTTGAGAAATTGGAGAAACTTCTTTCCGAACCAAATTCCTGGAAGACCTGTAGTATTGCTTTTATTGATATAGACGGCTTAAAGCTAATTAATGACAAATATGGTCATAATGAAGGTGATTATACAATAAAAAGTTTAGCCTCTATTCTTTTATCTTCTGTTCGTGACTCCGATGTTGTCAGCCGGTACGGTGGTGATGAATTTTTTATTATTTTAAATAATTGCACTGAAAACCTTGCCGAAAAAGCCTTTTCCCGAATGAATAAAAAGTTACGTGAACTGGAAATAAACAACCCTAAACCCTACTCCATATCTTTCAGTTATGGTATTATATCCTTTACAAACAGTACTATTTCTGACTATACGGCTATAGACTTGCTGAAACAGGCCGATCTAAGAATGTATATGACTAAAGCCCAAAAAACCGGGAATATATCAAGAGATTTTCCACTGTAAAATGCATAATAGAATGAAAAAGCCCTCCGGCAGCAATTTACAGAGGGCTTTTTCTTTATCAAATTAGGAGGTTGATAGCTAGCTATCATTAACTGAATTTAGCTGTTTCATACTGTTAATCAGAATGTCTCAATAATTGTATTCCTTACAAACTTACTTTCAGTGTATGGATTTCAAAAGGTTTAAAGTATAAGGTACGGGAAACTTTATCATAACCTTCCTGTGCTGTTTCTTTTTCCATGAAATCTACCAGGCTGACATCTTTTATATTAAAACCAAAATCTACTTTCGTACTGGTTCCCCTGCCGTGGCATTCATACAGTCTGACAATCAGGTCATTACTGTCTTCGCACTTTTTAACCGCTTCAATAATAATATTGGCTGCGTCTGCGGTTATAAGGGATTCCGATATATAAGCATTATCAAAAGCTGATGTATTAATTACATTCAGTGGTACATTAAGTTCATAACCGGCTCTTACCACACCGCCAGTAATATAATCACCGGTATGAGGGAACAGAGAATAGGTAAACTCATGTTTTCCATGGTCTGCTTCCGTAGCAGGATAACTGCTGCTTCTTAATAAATTCAGATCCAATACGTTATCAATTACTTTATGACCATATTTACAGTCATTCATTAGTGCAACACCATAATCTCCCTGGGAGAGATCTACCCACTTGTGGGCACAAACTTCATATTTTGCCATATCCCAGGATGTATTTCTATGGATTGGACGTTTGATATTACCAAACTGTATATCACATACTGCTTCCTGGGCTGAAATATTAACCGGGAAGGAAGTTCTGAGCATTCTGCCGTTTTCTTTCCAGTCTGCATTGGTTATAAAATCTATCCGTCTGCTTCCCTTTGTAAGCACTACCTTCTGCTCCAGTTCGGAGAGTCCGGAAGCTGTCACATATCTGGACTGCCTTACTACCTGAGGACCGTCCGTTGTTACCGAACACTCAATAAGCTTAAGGGCTTCGCCGGGTACTTCATCATAATAAATCGGGAAATCCCACGCATCTCCCTTATCTATATAAGTTACCAGCTGATTGGCTGCCTGTCCTTCCGGGATAAGCTGTCTCTTTTCTTCTTTATCATATATGGAGTTAATAACTCCATTCTCATTAAATGTTATAACATAAATATCGTTTTCTAAGGTCTGAGCCGTATAGTTAAGACCATTACTGCAATCCTCTGATGTCTTTACTGGTACTGCCGCGTAACCTAAGGCAGGTACCTTAACTTTCATCCAGGTGCCGTCCTGTTTCGTCCATTCTTCCCGATCCCAGGAAAGGGAATTAACTATCTTAACAAAATTGCCGGAGGATGAGCTGCCTGCCGTACGGTTACCCAAGGCTTCATATCTCTGGCTTATTTCTTTTTCCACAGTGTTAAGCATTACCTCATACCGCTCCAGAGATTCCTCATAGACTCTGGAAATGGAGGAGCCGGGGAGGATATCATGGAACTGGTATAAGAGCATTTCTTTCCAGGTGGTATCCAGAAGTTTAACGGGATAAATCTCTTCTGTTATATCACTGTTCTTATTCTCCAGCATACCTAAAACAGAGGCAAATTCCAGTTCACGAAGAGCTAACTCCAGTTTACGGTTAAATCTCTTGTTCCTGCCCTGTGAAGTATAGGTTCCCTGATGGAATTCCAGATATAACTCCCCATGCCAGGTTTTATAGAGGTCTGCATCTTTTTCAATGCGGTCAAAGAAGTCCTGTGCCGGACCCTGGGTTACCGGTACCAGTCCGTTAAGATCCTTCTCTCTTTTCAGTCGTTCCAAATGTTCTTCTCCGGGGCCGCCGCCGCCATCGCCGATACCGAATAAAAGAAGGCATTCATCGGAAACACCCTTATCTAAAAATCCCTGTTCGGAAGCAAGCACCGCCCTTGGTGCAGCGGAACTGTTGTAAGTGCCTTCCGGAGGCATATGTGCCAGTATCCGGCTGCCATCCAGTCCTTCCCACCAGAAAGTATGATGAGGATGTTTATTGAATCGGCTCCAGGAGAGTTTAATCGTCATAAAATAGTCTACTCCGGACTTTTTCAGAATCTGGGGAAGTGCCGCCGTATATCCGAATACATCCGGCAGCCACAGATTTTTGACATCCTGTCCGAACTCTTCCATAAAGAAACGTTTGCCATGAAGTATCTGACGGATCAATGCTTCTCCGCCTGCTACATTGGTATCAGATTCCACCCACATGGCTCCCTGAACTTCCCAACGTCCTTCTTTTACACGCTGTTTAATCTCTTCATACAAAGCCGGATAATATTCTTTCACCCAGTGGTATAACTGAGCCTGACTGGCACCAAAGACATAATCCGGATAGCGTTCCAGATTCCTGAGTGCCGTGGAAAATGTTCTGGCTCCCTTACGGATGGTTTCCCTTATGGGCCATAACCAGGCCAAATCGATATGAGCATGACCAACGGCATTTATTTTTAGTGAGGGATCTCCTCCTTTTTTTCCAAGTTCTACTGCCAAAATCTCTCTGGCTTTACGTATCTCTTCGCTGTCGTATCTGACAAGCACATTGGCAGCCTTGTTCAGGGCACGAAGAATACTGTGATATCTCGCTTTGTCCTCAGACATATGCTGCAGCAATTCCAGCAGTACGTCAAAATCATAATAAAGCTGTTCCGTCTCCCGGCTGCATAATGCGATATATGCATCTTTTACCATACCGCTGTCCTGGTATTTACCAAAGAGATCATTACAGCCGGCATCAGCCCACATATCGATTTTATCACCAGCTATCGGCTGCCTGTCAAACCGGTAAACCGTTTTGCCGGGTCTTCCAAGAGAATAGTCAAATTCGGAGGATACATTGGTCAAGCCTCTGACCGGTTTTCCGGTTTCATCGGCTACATATAATTCTCCATTTATATCAATGAGTAATACCAGTTCGGTATCGGAAGCCTCTGCTTTCCACCCTTCGGTTATTTCTTTACCGTAAGCGGGAACTGTTCCTGTAAAGTGAAACCAGCCGCATTCAAATAAGCCGCCCCAGCTGTCTCCAATCGCAATTTTTTTCTCATTGCCTGAGGTCCTGTTCTCAAAAGTTACCGGTTCCGGTGTAACATAGACCGTCATTTCAAGAGGGGATATTTTGCTGAATATGGAAGCTTTTATATTATTCAGCACGCCCGGCAGTCTGTCCTTCATATTCTGTAAATAGTATGGCATATTTACCTCCTTGTATCTGGGTATAAATTATTCTACTGATATTTGCAGTTTATATAATCATAATAATAAAGCCTGCTCAAAATTTCATGTCAAATTTACATATTATATCTCAAAATTTATTATAACACTTAAAAACTTCAGGATTAAAATCAAAAGATAAATACAAAAAACATTCTTGATATATAGCTAAAAACAAGCATTGTAAATATATTCCTGATAGAATTCCCGAATAGTCAGAATTCATAGTTTGACTTGCAGCAATCTGTAATTTATAATTACAGATGTCACCCGTCCATGGCTGTTTTGAAAGGAGCCGTTATGATGCCTATATTTGTTTCCCATAAGGAATGGATTAGTGAAGATCTTCCATTTGCTTTGAGAATTGATGATTTGAGAGGCCATGTTCTGCCCCACTGTCATAATTATATTGAGTTTAATTTTACAGTAAAGGGAACAGCAATGGAAAAGATCAACGGAACGGAACATATTTTAAAACCCGGAACCTTTACGCTGCTTTTCCCGCACCACATCCACGAAATTGAGGTAACCACAGAAGAACCGTTAACAGTCTATGTGGGCAGCATACGGATAGAAAGTTTTTACGACCGTAACGGAGCATTTCTCGCTTTGACCGAACTGCTCAGCAATGCCGCCCTTGATAATATGCCCTATCATTATTTTGACGGACAGACAACAAAAGAAATGACTCTTATCCTTAACTCCATGCTGACGGAACTCTCCGAAGGCCGGAAGTGGAGTACACTTATGTTTAAAAGCAAACTTGCTGAGCTTTTGATTACCTTTGACAGAAACCGTGAGACCTCAGACAATCCAGGTGAGGGCAAACATGTTCTAAGCCAGAAAAGCGGTGTATGGGATATTATTACCTATGTATCACAGAATTATCAGGAGGATATTTCACTGAAAAACCTATCGGAACGGTTTCATATGAGTACTTCCAATATTAGTGCTTCCTTTCACCAGCTTCTGGGGGAGAATTTTCACAGGTATCTCGAAAAGATCCGGCTGGCCCAAGCCTGTGACCTCCTGCTGTCTACGGATAGTTCCGTTATTGATATCTGCTTTGAGACCGGCTTTAAATCCTATAAGACATTCTCCCGGGTATTTTATAATAATTTCCGCTTAAGTCCGACGGAATACAGAAAACTGAGAGTACATCCACCACTGAAATAAAGAATTAAAGGATTTGTGCACCGCAATAATTAAGAAGCAGAACACACATCACTCTGTTTGAAACATAAACTCTCATATGATACAATCCGTTATCTAATAACGTTTAATAACGTTTTATAAATAATGAATAGTCATATAACCATACTGAACTATTTTCAGCATAACGTTAAGGCACCAGGATTTTCACCCTGATGCCTTTGTTGTTTAAGAAACCTTTTAATTCATTTTAATTCCCATCTGTGCGCTTAAGCGCACGTATAAATCAAGATGTTGAATAACTGTATTTCGTTTTTTCAACCTACTTTTCCAGCGTATATTTTAAATAAACGATATTACTGTTAAATTGTTCTGAATTCCAGGAATAAATCAGTTTTTCTCCGGAAGGACTCCAGCTGGTGGAAATCACATTCTGGATATCAACGGCGATCTGGCTGGATTCATCTGTCAGCATATCATAAATATAAAGACCGGAAACGGCAGAACCGTTTACCACACTTTTTAAACTGTAAGCAATCATCCGTTGATCCTGAGACCAGGAAACTCCGCCCAGTTCCGTACCTTCGGCAATAATTTTTTTATCGCTTCCATCCGCATTACAAACAATCATCATCTGTTTCGAGCCGTTATTTTGTAAAACCAGCAGTTTATCTCCGCCTGGAGAAGGGATCACATTATATACGTGCTCCAGATTCAGATTTGTCTTTTCTTTCGTTGTCAGGTTCAGCATAAATAAGGATTCATCAGAACTTGTATTATAATACACATTATCCTTTACTTTACGCACCACAAATAACATCCCATCATCTTTTAACTCCTCAATCAAAGAGATTTTACCTTTTGCGTCTGCTAAGTAAGCTCCTCCACTGTAAGCCGCTCCGATAACCTCATTGCCGCCCCAGCTTCCACTCATGGCACCGCCGATTTTATCACCCATAATTCCAAAGGCATCCCGCGTATCCAGATTCATCACATAAAAAACAGGATCTCCCAGCGTATATTCTAAATAAAGCAGGTTCTTTTTATCGTCAGAAAGAGCTGCATTTCCTAAAAATACATCTTTTTGCTCTTTTAACGGCTTATATTCTCCGGTATTGATGTTAAAAAGATACAAACTTTTCGGATAATTATCCGACAGTTCCGCAAGACTCATTTTATCCAGTTTATCATTTTCTTTGGATACAATCACCGTATCCTCATCCAGCCAGTCAGTTATTTCCATCTTCTCATATTTATCAATTTTATCTACTGCAATAACTGGTTCTTTTGTCTCTTCGCCGGTATCCTCAATGACTGTGATGGACTTACCGGGTTCTTTGACCACAACTCTGTCCTCCTCCTTTCTTTTGCCGCATGCAGTAATGCTAAAAAGTAATGTTACTACTAATATAATTCCTAAAGTTTTTTTTGTTTTCATTTCTATCACCTCCGTGATTACATCCTACCAAGAATATATTTCGATAAAGTATCCGTTTGTTTCTAATTTGTAAATTAATGTATCAAATATATGAATTATTACTTGGCTGGTTACAAACCGTAAACAGGTAATGTAATTCTGAATGTGGTACCCTCCATATCTGACTTCACAAGAGTCAGGGCTCCGCCCTGGGTTTCGGCATGCTTTTTAGCAAGAGACAGCCCCAGGCCGACACCTCCATTCTCCCTTGACCTGTTTTTATCCACCGTATAAAAAGGTTCAAAGATCTTAGTTACCAGCTCCTGAGGAATGCCAATGCCTGTGTCTGCAATTATAATTACCGCCTGATTATTTTCTATATAATTTTTCACAGAGACACTACCCCCTGTTTTGTTATATTTAATTGCATTATCCAAAAGATTCATCAGAATAATTGCCATACTGTCTCGGTCGGCTTCCACATAGGCTTCGTTTAAGCTGGTATCCAGCCTAATTCCGAATTTCTCAAATTTCCCCTTCAAACTGTGAAGTACCGTCTGAATTGCTTCCCTTATATCAATTTTCTCCCGGTTATATTCAAATTCATACTTTTCCAGGGCAGATAACTGCAGTACTTTGGTAACCATTTCATATAACTGAGTCGTTTCGGCTTTGATATTTTCTTTCGCATCTTCTAATAAGATCTCGTCCTCCGGATACATCTCCATTAAATCGATATAGGCTTTGATGGAAGTTAAGGGAGTTTTAAATTCATGGGTTACATTGCCGATAAACTGTTTCTGCTGCTGGTCCTGCTGGGACAATTTTTGCACGGCAAGAGCCAGTTTCTTCTGTTCTTCCTCCATATCCCCGATGGTTTTTTTAATCCGGTCACTCATTGCATGAATGCCTTCACTTAACCTTCCCAGCTCATCTCTGCGCTTGTGAACCTGCGTTTCATAATCTCCGCTCCGAATCCGGTCTACTGTCTTACCAAGCCGGATAATCACATTGGCAAAGGAATTGAAATAGATATAAGCCAGAAGAAAGCTCAGTAAAAATATACCGCCGCCCGTATAGAGAAACAACTGCCGTATCTGGTTATAAAACTTTTGATTTTCTGACAGGGAATAGTAGAACTGCACAACCCCCGCCTGCTCCTTACCAGCCCGAAGAGGAGTCAGATAATAAAGAGAATCCTTTTCCACCAGATAGGCAGTTTTATTGTTAAGTGCAAATTCCAGGGTCCGTTTTATATTACCGGCTTCTTCCGGTGTTAATTTTTTATTTACAGCAGCACCGGTACGGTCATATAGTACTACCGGCTGTCCGCTTATTAATTCCAGCTGTTCTGCAAACTCCTTCCCTTTTGAAGAAAGAAATTCCTGGGGCATCTTGTTGGATTCCGCTAATATTGTCTGCATGAAATAAATATTGGCAGTCTGGGCAAGTTGTGCAAAATGCTGTTCGTATTGAACCTGCTGATTCTTTTTTATGCCGGTTAGTACCAGCAGGCTTAAGATGATTACCGTAAGCAGCAGCAATAATGCAAGAAATATACTAAATTTAATTTTAATACTGGTTTTCACCGTGACCTCCTGCCGCTTTATAACCGATTCCATGAACCGTTTGTATGATATCCGCATAATCCGGTCCCAATTTTTTACGTACTCTTTGTATATGAATATCCACCGTACGGGTTCCGCCAAAGTATTCCATTCCCCATACCAGATCCAGCAGCTGCTCTCTTGTATAAACCCTGGCCGGGCTGGATACCAGCAGAGACAAAAGATCATATTCTTTGGGGGTTAAATCCAGCAGTTTATGACCTGCATAAGCGGTTCTTTTCTTTTCATACAACACGACTCCTTCAAGACTGACCTGCTCAGATGCTTCTTTCTCCACTGCCGTCTGCATTCTCCTGAGCAGAGACTTTAATCGTGCCAGCAGTTCTCTCATATCAAAAGGTTTAGTCATGTAATCATCGGCACCCAGTTCAAGGCCCAGTATTTTGTTTACAATATCTTCTTTTGCCGTCAGCATTATTACACCCATATGTTTTTTATCCGGTATTTTCTTTAAAATATCATACCCATCCATACCCGGAAGCATGACATCCAATATAATTGCATCGGGACTAAATTCCTGAAGCTTATTAAGGGCTTCACTCCCGTTATAAACTGTCTGGGCAGCATAGCCCTCTTTTTTTAATGCATATGCGATGGCATCGGCAATACGCTTTTCATCCTCAATAACCATAATCTTTTCATTCATCGTCTCACCATTCCAATCTGATTTAAGAATTACTACCATAATATAACTCTAACTTACTTAAGCTGCAAATGCAATCCTATATTTAAACCCTCTTTGCTATTCTTCTAATGACTCGCAATCATTTCGCGAGGCAATTCACACTAGCTCCCATGGCATAAATCATCTGCTGGCAGATGATTTACTGCCTCAAATCAGGGTGTGAAATGCTCTTTATTTCACACTATCTTCTATCTTTTATTTCCCGGGTAAACTTCGGCGCTGAAATATATTAACTGTAGTATCCTCGTATTCATTCAGATTCAAAATTGTCCTGCCAAGACACGGGCCTGCTTTAAAGTATAAGACGAAAGAATTGATTTTAGTCAAAGCAAATATTCTTATATGCATTTACCAAACCAGATAAATGCTCAGAAATGGCAAACAGCCCGGGGTTTTTTAAACCAAGGGCTGTTAATAATCATTTCACCGTAACATTTACAGGCTGCGAAAAGCCATGTCCAGTTTCTCTGTCAGAAACTCAATATCCGCTTCATTAATTACAAGGGGCGGCTGGAAAGCCAATACATTCCGGAAAAGTCCGTTTTTACCTAGTATGATACCTTCCTCTTTTAAGAATTCCAGTATCTGGTCGGTTTTCTCCGGAAGCGGATTATGATCCGAATCGGTTAGTTCCATACCTAACATAAGGCCTTTACCTCTGACCTCCTTTACAATCGGGTATTTTTCCTTAAGGATCAGCAGTTTTTCATATAATACTGCTCCAAGTTCTTTTGCACGGCCTTCCAGATCGTGTTCTTTGATATAGTCCAGCACCGCCAGGGCTGCGCTGCAGGCGACTGGATTTCCGCCAAGAGTAGAAGCCGACGGAGAGGTAAATCTGGCCGCAATCTCTTTTGACGTTGCGAAGGCTGCAACGGGAATACCGTTTCCAAGGGCTTTGGACATAGTCATAATATCCGGTACCACACCGTAATGCTCTATTGCAAATAATTTGCCGGTACGGGCAAAGCCGGTCTGCACCTCATCGCAGATCAATAGTACGCCGTGTTTTTTAAGAAGCGGGCTTATTTCTTTAAAATACTCTTCAGGCGGAGTTATGATTCCTCCATTACCTAAGATTGGTTCCACTATAAATCCGGCAATATCCTTGTCTTTTTCTAAGATCTCTTTCATTTGTGATAAGGTTTCCTCAGCCTTATGAGATACAAAATAGAAATCCTCCGATAAAAACGGGTCTGCCCTCCACATAGGAATATCCGTAGCCGCCATGGTCAGATTGGTTCTGCCGTGCAGGCTGTTTTTCAGAGCAATAAACTTTTTCTTACCTGTATAAATCCTTGCTAACAGCATAGCCCCTTCATTCGCCTCGGAGCCAGACATACAAAAGAAGGAATTATGCAGATCTCCCGGCATGATTTCTGATAATCTCCTGGCCAGTTCCACAACAGGTTCCGTTAGATACACATTGGTTACATGCTGTAAGGTTTTAAGCTGACCGGTAATCCGGTCTATAATTTCAGGGTTGCTGTGCCCGCAGTTCATAACGGATACCCCTGCAAAGAAATCCAGATATTTTTTACCGTTATTGTCATATAAATACTGCATCTCACCCCTTGCAAAAACAGGAGGTTCTTTATAAAAATAGCCAAGACAGGGCATCAGATATTCCCTGCGCAGCTGTAGTACTTCTTCAGACGTATACATATGTTACTCCTATTAGTACCGCAAAGTTTTCTGCGGAACTGCCACAAACAAAACCGGGTGAAAGAATTACATTGCGGCATTTTTTATTTTCTTTCACTCAAGACATGGTACTGATTTACAATGCAAAGGCTCCAAGAGTCCAGCCTTCTCTTACCGGCAACAGGTTTTTATATAATTCTTGACACTGCTCCGGCTCTTTTAAGGCTTGCTGGTATACGGTTACTACTTTTTCCAGCGCTTGCGTACTTAAGTAGGGAGCTTCGATTCTGAAATTTTTAAGTCCCGCAGCCAAAAGTCCGTCAATTACCGGCAGATAGCAGATATCTTTATAAAGCAGCATATGATTTCTGCCGAACTGGTCCTTGTAAACCGGATGTTTGAAATTTTCCCCGTCCACCAGATATAAAAGCCCTTCTTTGTCTGCTTCCACATTATCGTACAGATCATGTTCCATATACATTACGGTGGGTGATCCGTGTACAATGAGTTCCGCCCGGTCCCCCATACCGTTCATCAGGGATACTGCTTCTGATAAAGCCGCTTCCGGCGGAATCGTAAAGGATGAAAGGCCTGATCTGGTATAATAACCGGCTGCCGTCTGATTCAGGATATTCATTGGGTAATCTCCGAGAAGATGGCAGGATTTAAATCTGCGGACTGCACCCAGGTTCGTAACCGCAAGTCCGTCCAGGAGAATTCCTGAATCCAGAAACTGACTATACTCCTCGAACTGGGCATCAAAGGTCATATGGGGCATACCAAGATATATTTTTGTACTGCCTTTTGCTTGTGCAAGTTTTTCAATGTCTTTACGGGAAAAGGGGTTATCGGGCTTTAAAACATCCCCGGACAGATATATGGCATCTACCTGCAGCTTAAGACACAGCTCTGCCTGGCTCATATTATTTACTTTAACATTTAATTTTGGAATACCTTCAAACTCAGCCGGATGTGTTTTCAAATATTGATTTACCTTCTGTACCTTTTCTTCTGTTACTTCCCGTTCTTCCGTAGCGGTACTAAAGACTTTACCGCTGCTGAATAGTTTACCGGTACCTTCAAATCTTTCATTAATATTGGTAAGACCGGGTCTTCCAAAAGCATAAGCGGTGGAGGTATCCCGTTTGCGGTTTTCATTAAGGGTTTGGGAGTCTTTCTTTCTATCGTAACAAAGGGGATCTTGTATATATCGGTCAATGCTGTCGCCATATGCGTTAATAATCATAGTAAGGTAATCAATATCCCGCATACGTCCTTCAATCTTAAAGGAGGTGATACCTCCGTGTATTAATTCCGGGATATTTTCATACATAAACATATCCTTTACTGCCAAAGGAAAGGTGGTATTATAGTCCTTTCCTCCGTGTTCTATGGTATATTCCCACCGGCAGGGTTTTAAACATCTGCCCCGGTTGGAGCTTTGTCCGAAAAGCATGCCGCTGTAAAGACACTGCCCTCCGTGTGCCACACACATATCCCCATGTACAAAATATTCCAGTTCCATATCAGTTTTTGCCCTTAAATATCTGCTGTAATCAAGGGATGCTTCCCTGGAAAGAACGACCCTTGTTACACCTAGTTCTTTTAAGGCATAGATACTCTCCAGGTTGTGTATATTCATCATAACGGAAGAATGCACCGGAAGATTAAGCCCCATCTCGTTTATCAGAATAATGGTGCTTAAATCCTGCACAATCAAAGCATCCGGCTTTATTTCCTGTAAAGTTAACAATAATTCTTTTAACTCCTCCAGTTCCTGATCGGCATACATATTGTTTACGGTTATATACGCTTTTTTCCCCAGAGAATTCGCTATTTTAACTGCCTCTGAAAGTTCTTCTGTCGTGAAGTTATAATCCTTGCGGTGTAGGCGCATATTCAGATTCTTGCCGCCAAAATACGCTGCATCACAGCCCAGCCCGATTACTTCCTTAAAAATTTCAAAATTTCCGGCAGGAGCCAGCAGCTCTATGGGTTTTCCATTAAAAATTCTTGCCATAATTATACCTCCTGCATAACGCAGACCTGTCTGCGTTACTGCTTTAATAAGTAGTTTGAAAGGAACTTTCAAACTTTCCTCTTTCCTCAATTAAACAGTTGAATAATTAAATTATTATTATTCAGCCGATTCTTATACCTGAATACCATAATCTGCCTGATATTCACTGATTTCAAAGTTTCTGCCCGGAAGCAGTCAAAAAAAGTATCTGGCGATCACTTTTTTCTAACCGTTTCCGGGCATCACTTTCTTCTTCCATTTTACAAAAATACATATTTCATTTTCTATCTTATCACTTTACGGGAGTTTTTACAATATTTCGTCGGCCAAGTCGTGTAAGAAACTCAGGAAAGATTAATATGGGTTAAAATCAATCTGTAATATAACCCTCAGATAAAGCTGAATAAAATGCGTAATTATATTAGTATCTTCAATTCGTAATGGATGGTGATACAGGAAAACGAAATACTAAATACCCTCAAAAAAATCAACAAATTTTATATACAATTTGTTTGAAATTAGTCGAATCTTGTTATATGATAAATATAATAATATCCAAATATGGGAAAAAACACATAAAATTGCAAGCTGGTTTTATCGGAAATCAAAATAATTCGTCTAAGACAAGGTTATGTGAAATATTTATGGAAAGAAAGCAAAACAATCTTTATCATTTTAGGAGACATCATACGAATGCAGGAGGATGAGATGATAGCATTTAAGAAATTATTTCCATTTAAAGTCAAGTTAGGAATATTATTATTTATGATTGTTTTACTTATTTCCAGTTTTTTAGGACTTTTTCAATACATAATTATGCGTAACAGTTTAGAAGACGGTTATGAGCAAAGTAAAAAATTAATGAATGACCGGATAATCAATGTAATCCGTAACGCAGATTATGTAAATATGCTTCTGGAGAAACCCATTGAAGAGAGGTCACGCAGGATTCTTGAGGCGGTAAGTAAACAATATGATGCCGGCCAGGGTATTAATTTTGATTTAGATCCCTTTATCAGCGGAACGGATAACATAAATCTTTACGTCATTGACAGCAATAACACGGTAATAAAAGCAACGGATCAAACAGACATCGGTCTTAACTTTTCCGGATTTCCGGATTTTACAGCGTATCTCAGTGAATTAAGATATAACGGTGTATTTTCTGCTCCGAGGATCAGTTTATCCATAAACCAAAAAAACATTTCCAAATTCTGTTATATGCCCTCTTCCGATGGCAGGTATATTTTTGAAACCGGATCTTTAATTGAGTATGACAAAGAATATTTTTCAGGCTTTGGCTTTGATGACTTTGAAGAAAAGATATTGGAGGAAAACAGCTTTGTTGACCGTATCATCCTCTATGATTATCAGGGGAATTCCTACAAAAAAGACGCTTCGGGAAATAGCCTGAAGATTCAGTATTCCTATTCGGAATATTTTAAGGAGGCCCTGCAATCTCTTAAACAAGTAGAGGTAATTCATACCTACAATGGCAGAAAAGCATACTATGTGTATTTACCTTATGAAATATTAAATGCCCAAGGTGCAAATGAAAGAAATGTTGTAGAAATTATTTATAATGATTATATATTGGAAGAAAATCTGAAATCCAACATGAAAATAATCCTGTTTTTTGTGGCAATCGGAGCTGTAATCTCCGCTTCCATCGGATTTTTTGTGGCAGGTATTCTCACAAAACCCATTAAAGAAATTACAGATGGCGTCGTACAGGTTTCAAAAGGCAATCTATCCTATCAGTTTAAATTAATAATTAATGATGAGTTCTCCATTCTCGGTAACCAGTTTAACAAAATGACTTACGAAATACGAAAATTACTCGATGAACGTTATAAATTTGAAAATGATCTGCAGCAAAAAAACCAGGAAGTATTCAGTCAAAAAGAAGAAATTTCAGCCTTGTATGAAGAAACTACAGCCTTAAATGAAGAACTGGAAAGCTTCCTGCTGCAAAATCAAAACAGCTATTTTGAAACGGTAAGAGCCCTTGCTAATGCCATCGATGAAAAAGATCCCTATACCGGCGGACACTGCCAAAGAGTCATGGAATACTCCCTTCTTATTGCGAAAACCATGGGGTTAAACCAATCGGAATTGGAGGACTTAAAGTTTGGCAGTATTCTTCATGATATCGGAAAAATAGGGATTTCAGAAAACATTTTAAATAAGGACGGTAAATTAACCGACGAAGAATACGGTGAAATTAAAAAGCATCCTGAAAAAGGCAATCATATCTTAAAAGAGTTAAATTTTATGAAAAATTGCAGACGGATCATTTACGAACACCACGAAAGAATTGACGGTAAAGGTTATCCCAACGGTTTGCGGGGAGAAGAAATCGATCTTCTTGCCAGAATCGTCTGCGTAGCCGATTCTTACGACGCCATGACCAGCAGCAGGCCTTACCGCGATAACACCCTTACTAAGGAACAGGCCATTGAAGAATTGATACGCAATAAGGGTACCCAGTTTGACTGTAAGGTAGTCGATAGTTTTATCGCTGCTCTGAACGGAATATAGATAGTTTTATAGCTGTTCTGAACGGAATATAAATCTAATTACCGACAGTGTTAAAATTTCTGCCGGAATTTTGATACGGATCTTATACTATGATGTATACCATATATCTGATATAGTTCTAATATTTGATCAGATATATGGTGCCAGGATATAACTGATTAATTGTGATAATCCGAACTGACAGGTGTTATCTGCAATACCTTAATTATAATTACTACTTAATAGTTTCTCAATATAATGTCTGCCAGCATCTGCCATCTCTTCCGGGGACTTCCGCAGATCTTCACTTAACCACAAGGACGTAATGCTCTGCCGGTGGCTTTTAAACTTTTTACTTATGTTGTTATGATACCAGGATTTTTATCTATAATCTCCTCCGTAACGTTCCACAATTCCGGAAGAAACTGAATTCCCCTCTCACTCCTGCTGATGATATCCTTATCAGAGCTGATTCCAAGCTCCTGCATAAAATTCTTAAAATCCGGCAACAGTTCTTTTTGAATTCCGGCAGGGGCATCAGCTGCCAGAATTTTATGACAGCGGGCATAGGTGGCCGCCATCCAAAAAACAGCTTCCCGGTGATACCCTTCCTCAATAAGCCGATAGCTTCCGTCAATTGCAATAATTTTGGATTTGACAGTAATATCCTCACGAAAGGGGAAAGGGGTCCGGGCTGCTTTTACGGCGGCATCATAGGTTTTTTCCAGGTTCTTCAGATGTATTTTTACACCCTGTGGTGTCAGCTCCTTACATCCAAGCAGCTCCAGCAGTTTCTGGTAAAAAGCATCATACCCATACTGTACCAGTACTTCCTTCACCGCCTGGTAGCGGCGCCTGACAGTGGGATTACGAAGTGCTGCCAGCAATAGCACATGGGTTGTTATCCCCGTAGGAAAGAGCCATTGTGTTACCAGATCATAATAAGGAGCGGTAGTATCGATGCCTTTTAAACTACTCTCAATTTTGTCCAGTACATTCCGGCATCTGCGTATTACCCATTCTTTTTCCGCAAAATGTTTGGATACCTGGGATTGCAGACTTGTTAAATACCCGGTAGGGTCCAGTAGAATCGTATTTCTTTTTAAACTATTTGCCAAATGGTGTGAAATCAGAATTTCTTCTATGGATGCAAATTCTTCCTGGGGTATTTGTGTGACTTCCAGTAATATGCACTCATACTTAAACTTTCCCAGCTTTAGGGTGGTGGGTTTTCCGGTGACTACAATAATATCAACGTCGGAAGTTTCCTGCAGTTCTGCATCGTCCGCCATTTCAGCCGTTGAACCGCTTATGTATGCCCCCAGAAAATCTTCTCCTTTGCTCCCAATCTCATTGACCCACTTTGCCGCTATATTCTTTGCCATCCCTATCTTCATGACTCTCCGCCTCCCATATATAAATACCTAAATATTGATATATCCGGTACTATACTGCGTTTACTCTTGTAATATAACTTATTATATATTATAGCCTGCAAAATCCAAAAAAGGCAGACTTTTCATCAGTCTTTTTGTGTGCTATACTTACTTATGGCCGTTTTGGAATTTACATCCGTGAAAAATATCTGAGTTGCTATAACATATCTAAGATAAATCGATAAAGAAACTGGGAGCTCTGACAACCCCCAGTTCATAATTATTCTCTATAACTTTTCTTACATATTAATCATTAAGCAAATCAATATACCCGCATAAATTATTCAAAGAAATATACTAAATCATTTGGATTATAATTAGATACCTTATAGACCTTATTATTAACTGTAATTTTATCATTCAGAAAAGATATCTGCATTATACTTTTATCGTTGTATTCCACTGTAAAAAGATACTGCCATCCTTTTTCATTTTTATCTTTAAATTTATGCAATGACATCTTACTTAATGTATCTGCAAAGGAATTCCATTTTTCACCAGGAATAATAACACTCATTGGTTTTTCTGTCATTTGAGTTACAGCGGTTATTTTTGTTACTTTACTTAAATCAACTTTTATTGAAATATCATTATTACTAGTCCTTACTAAATAAAAAATAAATACCACCCCTATGATTAAAATTGCTATTATAATTCGTTTGGATTTCATATCATACTCCTTATGCTATTTGCTGAAATAAATCGTACCATCCAAAGTTTGTGTGTCTGGTTCTAGAATGCACCACAACCGGATAACACTACTTCAATTTGGTTACAATCAAATTATTATTATAATCAACTCCTCCCGTAACTAGCAATTTAATCTCTAAATGTCTAAAATATTGATAGTGGTATGATAATATTATAACAATATTATACACAATACAGCAACCAAATTTTGTAAATTCCGACTTATTACCTTAAAATCCATTCTATATTTTATATTTTATTTGTTATAAGCTGAAATCCATCAGCTCAGTAATACCCTCAACAAGAATACCCCTCACTGCCGGTACAATCGAACCGTTCTATATAACAGCATACAAAGTATTAATTTTAATTACTATTACGATACTGCATTGGTGAAATTTTCCCGTGGTACTTAAAATATTTGGTAAACAGATTACTGTCATCATAGCCCAGATAAGAAGAAATCTCTTTAATGGAATAATCGCTTGTCAGTAATAATTTCTTTGCCAGATTCATTTTCTGCTTACTGATATAATCCATTAACGACAGGTCATAGTGTTTCTTTATAACCCTGCATAAATAGTCTTTGTTATATTCTAAATTTTCTGCCACCATCTGCGCTGTTAAAGGCTTGGTAATGTTATCTTCTACAAAATTAGCGAACCTGGTCAAAAGGACCTGCTGCGGAGAATTTTCACCGGTACATTTTCTGATCTGGTGAAACAATAGGATTAAAACGGAATCCTTAGTTAAATCACTTATATTTCCTTCTACCATGATATTTTTGATTTCGTCGAAAAGCATATGAATTTTATCCGGCTGATAGATGTGTTCCATACCCTTTGGCACACCAAAATTAACAGCATTATCGGTTTGAAAATCAATCCAGTAAAAAGAGGTCTCCGGCTCACTTATTTTTCTGCCCGTGATTGTCTTATACGGCGGAATCACAATCAAATCATTTCTTTTTAACACCCGGCTGTCATCATCGATCTGCAGATAGAGATTCCCCTCCGTAACATAGATCAGCTCATACTTTTCTAAAAAACGTTTCTTGTGTATCCAGTTACTTTGAGACTGTATCAATCCAAAATCGATGAACTCCAGGTAATAGGTTCTGCTTTCTTTTGTATATTTTTTTATATTTTGAGGTTTGTGGAGAATCATATCGTATATTCTCACTTTCTAATATATTTTTCACTTGTAATCCAATATTAAAAGAATTATCATAAGTGTATATTACAAGGGTTTATCTGTCAATTTTAGAATCCAGTAAAACCAATAATCAGTCGTATTTTATCACAATCACAGTTCAGTAATTATTAAAATTGGAGGAATATACAGTGAAAATAGGTATCAGCAAAAAGTATTTAGTCTTACCCCTTGGATTTCATGCCGTTAAAAAGAAACTCAGTTTTTTTAAGGATAAGGAGCTGGTTTTCGATCTAGACGTTGCTTTGGACAGTACAGAGCCGGATTATTACCAGTACATAAATTTGGATCGTTTTCTTAACTGTGAACTGGAGCTTATATGCAAACCTCAGATTGATATAAATTTTACATTAACCGACGAACTTCCGGATTCCGGTATCTATCAGGAAAAATACCGTCCCCAGGTTCATTTTTCCGCAAAGAGAGGCTGGATTAATGACCCCAACGGACTGCTTTTCTACCATGGTGCTTATCATATGTTTTACCAGCACAATCCTGCCGGCAGCAAATGGGGAAATATGCATTGGGGACATGCCGTAAGCCCGGATTTATTGCACTGGGATGAAAAGGAATGTGCCTTATCTCCGGATGAAACCGGCACCATGTTCTCCGGTTCCGCAATTATTGATACCGAAAATCGGACCGGTTTAAAATGCAATGATAATGATGTAATTCTGCTCTATTATACCGCTGCGGGAGGAACATCCCAGCTTTCAGAGGGCAAAAAGTTTACCCAGTGCCTGGCATACAGTACCGACGGCGGAAAAAGCTATCAAAAGTATGCCAATAATCCGGTTCTGTCCCATATCGAAAGCGAGAACCGGGATCCAAAAGTGATTTATTCACCGGAATTGCAGGCTTATATTATGGCCTTGTATTTAAATGATGACCGCTTTGCTTTATTTACGTCAAAAGATCTTCTGAATTGGAACTTTCTTCAGGAAACCGCAATCGCCGGTGATGCGGAATGCCCAGACTTTTATCCGCTGGCACTGGATGGGAATCACAATAACATAAAGTGGATATTATCCGGAGCCTCTGATCGTTATACCATCGGTGATCTGGAGAAAGGCGTATATCATATCAGCCAGCCGTCTAAAAGGCTCCATTACGGTAAAAACAATTACGCTGCACAGACTTTCTCCGATGTTCCCAAAGAAGACGGCCGCAGAATCCGAATTGCCTGGAATACCATGGAAGTGCCAAATGCAGGCTTTAACAATTCCATGTGCATTCCCACTGAAATGAGTCTGAAGACCATAAACAGCGACATCTACCTCTGTACTAACCCCATAGCAGAATTACGGGAATTGTATGATAAAACAGTTACCTATACCGACATCCCCGTGTCGGAGGAAACTACCTTTACCGCTCCCCTGTCCGGCAAAGCGCAGGATATCGAACTGGAGATAACAGCAGACGAAAACAGTGAATTCTCTATTGCTATTTATGGTATGGAACTCAATTGTAAGGTAAAGGAAAATCTTCTTAATTTCCAGGAAAATACCATGCCGTTGTATGCTAAAGATAAAAAGATAAATCTACGCTTAATCGTAGATGCCCTGGGTGTGGAAGTATTTGCAGATCAGGGACAGGCACATATGTGTATGGGCTTTTTAAGCGATTATAACTTAAATCGCCTGGAAGTTAAATCCTTGCAGGCAAATACCTGTATAAAAAACTGCTCTATATCCGAACTTAAAAATATCTGGCTGTAACACAGGATATCATTACAATTACGATATTTAGTTTTTCTGTAAAGTCATACAACCGTTAGGTGTTGTTTTTCTTTAAATTCGTAATGCTGTTACGTTATTGGTTTTCTGCATAGTAGCAACACCTTTATGATATTGGTTTTGAATAAAGTCGTAACACCATTACATTATTAGTTTATCTGTACATAATAACCTTACGGCAGCTCATAAAATAGAATGAAGCGAATAAATCTGGCTTCTGGCCTTGTTTATTCGCTTCCTCTTATTTGTAGTACAATTTCTTCTCCTGTACTTTGGTGTCAATATCATTTGGTTAACGTATTTCCTTTTAAAGGGATAAACTAATAATCTGTCAATTTATACTTCCTCCTTTAATAAAGTCTGGCTTACGGCACCATTTCTACTTTATCATAGAGGCTTTTTACTATCCTCATCGTTACTCTTCTTCTCTTTATCCATATCCTCCATCATATTCTCCAGTTTACTTTTCTCTTCCGGGGATAAGGTATCCATCAGATAATTACGGCTCTGTTTCTGCTTCTCCTGGTATTCCTGTTTCATTCTTTCATTGGCTCTTATTATCTCCTCCTTTAATTCCCTGGCGGATAATAAGGTACTGCCTGCCCCTCTTATAATAATCTGCTGCAAACCATCCGAGGTTGCAACGGTAATATTATATTTATTTCGGTTGGTATGAGCAAACTTTTCTATATACTGGTCTGCCGTCTGTGCTTCCTTGGTGTATACCATATGAATATTATAATAATCAATTACTTCTTCCATATGTCCCTGAAGACGGTATGCATCAAATACAACAATAATCCTGCATTTGCGGATTCCCTGGTAATTACTTAAAATATCAAGTAATTTCATTCTGGCACCGTCCATATTCTCCTCAGCAAGTTCACTTAACTCCTGCCAGGCGTAGATAATATTATAACCGTCAACCAGCAGGTATTCCTCTTTGGTCTCTTTTGGCCGGTTAATATAAGAAGACGACGTATCATAATAACTTTCCATAGCGGTTTTGCGCTTTTTCCAAATGGATTTTTTCCCCTGGTTAGCATAAAACGTGGAATTCATAATCCGGTCTATTTCCTCCAGACTGATCCATTTCTCTTCTCCCCTGGCTTCCGGCACCACAGATTTATCCGCAGCGGACTCCGTTTTGGCTTTTACAGGAAGATACGCTTCCATATGCATATAGTTCTTTACTTCGTTCCACTCCACCAGAAAACCTGCGCCGTGAGAACAGAATACGGAACCGGTGGGATTTACCAGATCCCTTTCAGAATCATAGCCTATACCGGATATGACTTCCTCTGAATTATGACAGGGCTCATACCCTTTCAAACTGCAAAATAGTCTGCCCATTCCTCTGGTATAAGCCATCACTTCTTTCTGGTAATTACGCATGGTAACTACCGGGGCACTTCCCACGAGAACTGCCAGTTCTCCATTTGTTTGGGATATCTCGCAGGTACCGTTCATTTTTTCAATATCTGTCATGGCTCGTCCCACCAGTTTCTCAGGCAGTTCCAGCCAAAAGGCATAATAAGGCTCCAGTAATACGGAGCTGGCTTCTTTTAATCCCTGGCGTACCGCACGGTAAGTAGCCTCCCTGAAATCGCCGCCTTCCGTATGCTTTAGATGGGCCCGCCCTGCCACCAGGGTAATTTTCATATCGGTAATGGCTGAACCGGTTAGCACTCCTTTATGGACTTTTTCTTCCAGATGGGTTAAGATCAGTCTTTGCCAGCTTTTTCCCAGTACATCCTCACTGCATTCTGTTCCAAATTGCAGACCGCTTCCAGGTTCTCCGGGCTCCATTAACAGGTGCACCTCGGCGTAATGCCGCAAGGGCTCAAAATGTCCTACTCCTTCAACGGTATCTGCTATGGTCTCCTTATATACAATCTGCCCGGAATCGAAAGTCACCGGAATATCAAATCGGCTTAATATCAGGCTTTGCAGAATCTCCATCTGCACTTCTCCCATAATCTGTGCCTGTATCTCCTGTAATTCCTCATCCCAGACGATATGAAGCTCAGGTTCTTCTTCTTCCAGCTGGCGTAATTTAGGAAGCATCATTCTCGGGTCACAGCCCTCCGGCAGCATAATTTGATAGGACAATACCGGTTCCAAAACCGGAGCCCCGGACGCTTTTTCTATCCCCAGGCCTTCACCCGGTCTGGTCGAACCGAGTCCGGTTACTGCACATACGGAGCCTGCTTCTATCTCATTCACCGAATCATATTTTTGACCTGAATAGATACGGATCTGATTTACCTTATCTTCCTGGCTGCCATAGGATAAAATATCCCGTACTTTCAGCCTTCCACCGGTTAGTTTTAGGTAGGTAAGCCGGTTTCCCTGCTCATCCCGTGCAATTTTAAATATTTTAGCTCCGAATTCATCCGGGTAGGAAGGAATGAAAGTATACTTCACAAGGCCCTGCATAAATGGTTCCACACCTTCCAGTTTCAGGGCAGAACCAAAAAAACAGGGAAATACGTTTCTCTCTCTAACCGCTTTCCGGATCAGTGAAACTTCAATACTTCCTTTTTCCAGAAAGGTTTCCAGCATTTTTTCATCACACATGGCCAGCTCATCGTAAAACTTCTCTGACTCAACCTGCCCGAAATCAACACATCCGTCATCCAGCTGTAATTTAAGTTCATTTAATAATCGGTTCTTATCCGTTCCATTCTGATCCATTTTATTAATAAATATAAATACAGGTATTTTATACATTTTAAGGAGCCGCCATAAGGTTTTCGTATGACCCTGCACTCCGTCCGCACCGCTGACTACCAGTATAGCATAATCCAGTACCTGTAGTGTCCTCTCCATTTCAGCAGAAAAATCTACATGCCCAGGGGTATCAAGCAATGTAATCCGCAGATCACCGATATCAAACACAGCCTGCTTTGAGAAAATGGTAATTCCTCTCAGCCTTTCCAGTTCATAGGTATCCAGATAGGCATCTCTGTTATCCACCCTTCCCAATTTTCCGATTTTGCCGCTGAGATAAAGCATGCTTTCGGATAACGTTGTTTTACCTGCATCCACATGTGCCAGTATTCCTATAACCAGTTTATTCATAATCTATTTAGGTTCCTTTGTTATTGTCAGTTTCTCCAACAACCTGTTAAAATCAGTTTGTTTACTATTCCTATGATACCAGTAAGTTAGGTATTTTACAATTTTAACATTTATTTTAGACAAAAGAAATAAATAAAATTAAGAATTATATAATTTATATACCACAAGGCCATATCAATGCAGGTAAGGGATTTCTTACAGGCAGAGGATTTGCAGACTCAGGTTTAATTCGCAGGTTTGAATCCTATATTTCCTGTATCATTTTCCAGGGAGCGATTTTCTTTATTCTGGCGGAGCTGAGCAATGCAATCAGTAAAGCCCACAATACTATACCGGCAATAATGCCAAACATATATATCAGGTTGATATTCATATTTATTTTCTTAATGCCAAAAACGGACAGGCTTAAAATAAAAGTGGGATTAACTCCAAACCACGCAAGTATACAACCAAGAATTGTACCGACAAAGACAACCGGAATATAACTCATCGCTGTCTGTATCATCAGCTGTCCCGTGGTATAGCCTAAGGCTTTGTAAATACCCAGCTGTTTTTGATCCCGCACCAGCTGGATTTTTATCAGAAGCACCAAAATCAAGGCAATTACCAGTAAAACAACGCTAAACATTACCACACATAAGGATTTCATAACAGATAAAATTGAGCGGATTGAAGTTAATACAAAATCCTCATAGTTTTTTACGGTTACATTGGCATCGGATAATTTATCCTTTAATTCTATTACCATTGAATCTAAATCTGTTCCATCCACTGTATAAATATATAAACCGGAGATTATAATATCGGAATTTAACCGTTGGATACCGGCTTTTGTTATTAAAGCTTTTCTGCCTAACATATTAATCCCCTGGCATTTACCCACCAGTAAATAATCCCTGGTTTTTCCATTCATCTCCAGATAAACCACATCGCCTACCACAACTCCTAATTTGTCCGACATGGCCGCCGTCAGCATTAATTCATTGTCATACCTGGGCCTTCTTCCTTCAATCACATTATCCACCCGTAAATTATCAGCATTATCATAGATATCAAAATTTACGGTAACTTCTTTCTCTCCATTTTTGCAGATAAGGTCAACTGTGGTATATTCAAGAATCTGACTTACTCCTGATACCTCCGTTACTTTCTGTTTTATATCTTTTATCGTACCCTTATCCAGATTATTATTCTGTATATCTACTGTTATATCCGGCAGTTCAATTCCGACTATCTTAAGCAGGTTATCATTTTGCAGCGCAAAATTCTGATAAATACTCATTGCTTCATTCGCACAAAAAGTTAATATTATAATAATGATACAAATCGCTACATTTTTCTTTTTATTATAAAATATACTCTTCATTCCAATGGCCAGATTCAGCGGCAGGGAAGCGGTATCCAGCTGTACCAGATTTTTTTTAAAATTATGTGTATGAATTCCGCCGCGCATTGCATCCAGTGGAGTGATGTTTTTAAACCTCCGGGAGCATACCAGAGCTGCTGACAGAACCAGGAGAATCGTTACGAAAACACTAAGAAAAGCGCTTAGAGGATCATAGCCAATTTTCCAGTACATACCGATGGATGCCGATAGAATACCTCCGATAATATTGGAAGCACTTCTGGCTCCGATTAACCCAATGCAGCTTCCAAAAATACTTATAATCATAAATTCCAATACCGTTGCAGCTAACATCTGCCGGCTGGTATAACCTGAGGCCTCCAGCATTCCGATATTTTTCATATTCATTTCTATGGAGTTGCTGATATTAAAATGAACGATCACCAATGAAATAAGAATCAGCAGCATAGCAAAAGCAGTCAATACACCCATAAATAAATTAGCAGTAATACCGGTACCATATTTCATGGTAGCATAGTTGGCAGACCAATTGGGCAAATTCTGAAAACCGGGTATTACTTCATTCAGCTTATGACTCAGCTTCTCCTCGTACTTCTCCGTGTTGCTGCCTTCGGTTAAGGCAGTATGATACATGGTTCCCGTAAACCCCCATTCTTTTGAATAATTGCTAAAATATTTTGTGGAGATAAAGCATTTGATGACAGAAATGTTGGTTGGAGTGGAAAACATAACATCTTCCGTAAAGCCGTAGATTTCAAAGGCATAAGTATGATTATTATATACCAGTTTTATTATCTCTCCGGATTTATATCCTAAACCTGCCTTCATGTAATAAGGCAGGATAATTGAATTATCTTTCCACTCACTGCCTTTATCAATTATTTCAATCTTTGAAAGCTTCCTGTTTGTTTCCCTGTTAAGAAAAAAGAACTCCATTTGGCTTGCTTCCTTTTCAGATTCCTTCCCGTTATAGAACTTCACGCCCGATGCATAAATCGTCTTTTCGTTTTCCTGATAAGCGGTCTCTTCCTGATTATTTATTATCTCTTCTATTTCATCCGTATCCGGGCTTAAGGTAAATAGAAAATAATCCGCTCCATTGGTAACCGCATTTCTGCTGTCAATTACCTTACCCATATTGGACAAAACCGAAATTCCAACGTATAAAAGGAGTACGGCCAATGCAATCAGCAGAAAAAGAATAAAGGCATTTCCCTTTTTCTTTTTAATATTATCCCTGGCAATTAAGTAAATACCCATATTACCACCCCATTTCAGTTAAGAAACTATTGAGCTTCTCGTGCCTGCCCGGATCTTTAGAAATATATTTGCCCATATCTTTTTCATCCAGGATTACTCCGTCCTTTAAATAGAGCACCCGGTTTCCCCGCCTTGCCGCTTTGATATCATGGGTTACCATAATAATCGTCTGCCCCTTTTCATTTAGTTCCGAAAGAATATCCAAAACATGAACCGTATTTGTTGAATTCAATGCTCCTGTGGGTTCATCGGCAAAAAGTATGGTGGGATTATTAATAATCCCCCTGACCAGGGCAACTCTTTGAGCTTCCCCTCCGGAAAGCTGTGCCGGATATTTATGATACACTTCTTCCGTCAACCCGGCTCTGCAAAGCAATTCTTTCGCCCTTTTTACAATTGTTTTCCGGTCCTTGCTCACCAATAGGCCACTGACCATAATATTATCTATGACACTCATGGTGTCATTCAAAAAATTCTGCTGAAAAACGAAGCCACAGTGCTTTCTGCGGAAAACAGCCAGTTTATCATTGGAGTATTTGGAAATCTCTTCGCCCGCAATCCAGGCATTGCCTAAAGTCGGACGGTCCATTCCTGACAGTGCGTATAACAGTGTACTTTTACCGGAACCGGAATTCCCCATAATTACCGCAAAATCTCCCTGTTTCACCGTGATATTTAAATTTTTTAATACATGCTGCTGTATACTTTCATTTGAAAATGTTTTGCATAAATCTTTAGCCGTTAATACCGTTTCCATCCTTCACATCCATTGCTTATGCAATGCTCCTTTCCATGATTACCTGTCAAAAAAATAAAGCCATAGTTTTTTAACCATGACTTCATTATAATCCGCACTTCTTAATAAGTCTTAACCCAAATCCTGTTTAATTCTTAACCAATCCTTAAATCTGTTATACTTTTCGTAGAAAGAGGTTTACCACAAATCCTTTATCATTATAACATTCAAGAGTACCCTTCATATTATCCATAAAGTATTTGGCTAAAAATAAACCAAGTCCTGCTCCGCTTTTTCCTTTTCCATTGGTGCCCCGGTAATATTTTTCCGTAATCAGCGGCAGTTCTTCCTCTAAAACACCCTGTCCAAAATCCCTGATTTCTATCAGTATACCTGCTTTTTGTTCTTTAAAGGATACTTCCATTGCCGTACCGGCATATTTATAAGAATTATTTACAATGTTATCAATGACCTGCTTTAACCGCAATTTATCCATATAGATGAGGCATTCCGGCAGGGTATTCATTAACTTAATATTCCCGTAGTACTGTAATTCTTCAAACATATCCGGAATGACGGTGGAGGGAACCTCCAAAGCCTCTACCTTAAGATTTTGAAGTTCTTCCAGGGTCGCATGAAACATGTTGCCGATCAGCTGGTCGATCATATCGGATTTCTGCTCAATAATACCTGCCTTTTCCAGTATATCTGCTTTTTCTGACTCATTGCTGCTTTTTAATGCTTTTAGTTTCAATACCTCACAGGTTGCTTTTATGGTGGCAATGGGAGTTTTCATATCATGGGACAATTCCGCCACCAGTTCTTTCTTACTGGCATTGGCTTTATATTCATTTTCCCTTGCTGTCTTTAACTCTTCCCGCATCAAGTCAAAACTCTCAGTAAATGCCCCAAAATAATTTCCTTTATAGATGGAGAGAGGCATATCCAGATTGCCTTTTGCTATGTTTACCGCAAACTGCTGCAGCTTCTTAAAAGGCCGGATATAAAAATAATAAATCAGACTGAGCATGGTATATCCAAGCAGCAGTATACCGGCACATGCCTGGATTATCCGGCTTCTTAGTATCTGCCGCAGGGAATTTAATAAATCCCTGTCACCGGAAAAAACGATTTTACCAAAAAGTTTATCGTTTTCTTCATAATCCATGAGTATTTTATTATTACGGATTGCTCCCGTTACCTGGCTGGCATAATCGGCATCCGATTTCAGGTAAATCTGGCAGCCGTATGTTTTTTCAAGCAGATTTTTTCCCCTGCCGGTTTCCAGTCCTAATAGGACTTGTTTATAGCTTTCATTTAAGACGGTTATATCGGCAGCTTTATCATTTCCATTACGGAATTCCTTTAAAACCACTGCTGTGAAGATGCCCATTACCATAGTAAAAATAATCACAAGATATCTTATTTTCATAGTTCTAATATATATCCGGTCCCCCAGATGGTTTTTATCATCTGCGGTTCATTCGGATTCTCCTCAATCTTTTCTCTCAGCCTCCGTATATGAACATTTAAGGTGCCGTCACTATAATAAGAATCTCCCCATACCCGGTTAAAGAGCTGTTCTTTGGTTACTATGGTATTTTTATTTTCAAACAGATATTGAAACAGTTTAAATTCCCTGGCCTTTAACTGAATCTCCCTTCCCTTTACATAAACCCGCATGGTTCCTTCATTGACGTAATTTCCGCTTGTTTCACAAGGTTTTGGAGCATCGTTATTTACCATTCGTTTCAAAATGATTTTCACTTTTGCCAGAAGCACACTTAAGGAATAGGGTTTTTTAACATAATCATCTCCACCGATATTTAAAGCAATCAATACGTCATCGTCACTCTGTCTGGCACTGATAAACAGGATGGGAATTTCGGATTCCTTACGGATTTTCTTACAGAGGGCAAAGCCGCTTTCACCCTCCAGGTTAATATCCATTAGTAATACGTCCACCTGATTCTGCTTTAAGAAGCTTTCACAATCGTTTGCTTTTTCCACATAAGCACTGGTAACATCAAACATCTCAAAATATTCACAGGTCATTTTAGCCAAAGCGGCCTCATCATCTACGATTAAACAATTATAATGCATGGAATCCTTCTCCTTGCTTTTTGGGGTCTATGGTTCGGTAACTAAAATGCCGCTGCTTCAGGGCAGCAATTGCTTCAGGGCAGCAATAGCAATCTGTCCAGCCCGATACCGCTGATAAGGCAGCGTTCTTTTTTGGAACCGGTTAATTTTTGTGTCCAATCTACAAAACCTCCGTCACCAATTTCAATATTTTCATGGGCTGTCCGGATATATATTTTAAAATTCAATCCTTTATAGTATTGATTGTCTTCATGATCCAAATCATAAGTAACCGGTACATCCGGTAATTCTGATATAAGGAGATCGGACATGCTCTGAAAGAATCCGCTCCCATCCGTATATCCGCTTCTTTTTCTTAAACTGATTGACAGATTTGCATTATACTTTTCCAGTAAAAGCTCCTTATAGTAAGAAAGCTGTTTTTTCAGAAGTTGTTTTTCACACTGGTAGGAACCCGTATCTTTTCCGGCAGATACCATACAGAAAAGGCCGAAATGTGCGAAACTGTTTGTGCCTGAAAAAATTTGTGCTCTTGCAACCCTGGAGGTCGTGCAGTAATGAATCGGAACATTACCGGCCTCCTTGTTTTTTCGCTTATCCGATATAATAACAGCTAGCATATTGGTCGGATCGGACAGCGTCTCAGTTCCTCTTACGGCACTTATCACATTGTTCTGGTCAACACATCCAAAAACCGAACAACTGCCAAGAGGTGCACAGGGCGATAGTAATATACCTTCTATTCCCTCTTTCTCCGCCAGTTTCAAAAGTTCTGTTTCAAACATATGAAAATCTGACGGATTAATTAAGGCCGGCTTTGAAAACCGGTTATTATGATAACTTTTTAAGAGCTCGGCTGCCGTAAGTTCCTGGGTCTGCATTTTAAAAAGCTCCAGCAAAAGAGAATTTAAATCCGGTTTTGGTAAAGCAAGTAATTTATCCAGCAGCTCTTCATGCCCGAGTTCTGCTAATATTCTTTCAACAATTTTATTCATAAACCTGGTCAATCCTTTCCTGTTCACAATTGGGAAGTCAATTACCGGGACATCTGTTCCTAACCGCTGGCATTTATAATTTCAAGCCAATCCCCTGCTTGTATCGTACATTTTATAACCTGTTCTGTCAAGTTCCAGTAATATCATAAAAATAGCTTAATTTAGTAATCTGGTATTTTTCGGCGATTAGCAATAAATCGGTATACGAATCATACATTGTAAGGACACTGTAATATCGGTGCGAATGATTGAAAGCATAATACAGTGTGTAATAGAAAGCTGATTTGCAGTTTTCTATTAATTTTATGTAATATTAGCAGTCCCTGAGGCGACCCTGTTATATTAGGTGTGAATTGCCTCGCAAAAATGCATGCGAGTCATTAGAAGAATAGCAAAGAGGCTATTGCCAGAAAGGATGGCGTTAGTGTGAAAGAAAATTTATTAAAGAAAGGAATGCCACATATTGATTCTTTCACCATGTGAAACTAGTTTCACATATTATTTGTGGCAATAACGCACCTGTAAACAGATGTGTTATTAAATGGTATTAAAATATAAATATGGAGCGGTCAATGACAAGACAAGACGGTGTTTCTATTATCACCTGCACCCACTTACCCCGTTACATGAATAATATTTTTGATAATTATGCCAGACAAACCTACCCTGACAAGGAATTAATACTAATCCTAAACAGTTCTTATCTGAATCCAGCTGACTGGTATAAGAAAGCCCAGGCATATAAAAATGTTAAAATAATTCAGCGTCCCGAATATGAATCTGTGGGAACATGCCTGAATTATGCAGTAAAGGAAATTACATATCCTTACTTTTCCATATTTGATCATGATGATTATTACGGTGAGGATTATCTGAATGATTTTATGGCGGTTGCCCCTTTTAGCAGTACTCTGGTATTTGGTAAAAAGACCCACTATGTCTACTTTGAAGATCAGAAAACTCTGGCGCTTATTCATCCGGGCAAGGAAAATAGTTATGTCAATTATATTATAAATTGTACACTTTTTGGGAAAAAGGAGATTTTTAAAAAAGTAAAATTCATTGACAGTAATGTAGTAGATGAACAGTTTGGGGAGGATTGCACCCGGCTTGGCATTAAAATTTATGCCATACAGCCTTATAATTTTGCCTACATCCGGCATGATGACCTGCGCCTGCATACTTATAAGCTGGAAAACTATCAGTTATTACAGCAATACTGCGAATTCGTTGCCCAGGTTGATGATTATCGGCCCTGGGTCGATCGAAAAAAGCATTAAACCAATTTCATACCAAAAGAATGTATACTTGACAAACTATTCTTCAAGAATTATAATAGATACTTTTTATTACCAAAGAAAAACCTGACATATTAAAGCTACTGCTTTTGGTAGCCGTCATCAACTCCTTTGTAGCAGGCATTGCAGTGGTGGGAATGCCTTTTATGATACGTAATATTCTTGGATTGGATGCAACGTATTATGGTGCGGCCGAAAGTGCACTAGGAGCTGCTGCCATAGCCGGCAGTATTGCAGCCGGATACCTTGTAACAAAATTAAAGCCGCAAAAGCTGTATGTATTACTTGCGGTATTCGGCATTACCCTCCTTCCGGCGGGTCTGACGTTTTTGTTCAATGCACCGGTTATCATATCCTATGCAGCTATTATCCTGTCCTTTGTACTGTCACAAATTTCAGCCGTCATCTTTTCAGTTTTCGTCCTGTCAATCATACAACAGCAGACTCCGAATGATATGTTGGGAAAAATCATGTCATATGTGGCTACTATTACCCTGTGTGCCCAGCCACTCGGTCAAATGGCATATGGGATCCTCTTCGACCTATTGAGTAACAAATCATTTTATATACTAATTCCGACTTCAATTCTTTTATTTTTTATTGGATTGTTATCAAAGAACTTATTCTCCAAACTTGAGAACTAGAGAATATTTCATATGGTGAATAAGCCGTGGTATGCCGTCAGCAGTTTTTGATATTACATTTAAGAACGCCAGGCGTGAAAAAGAGCAGCAACAAAACTAGTTAGTTTTGCTGCTGCTCCTATCTGATTTATACCAAAAATGAACTTTTTACAATGTCTGCAAGTATTTTGGCAGTTTTATCGATACCAAAACGACTGCTGTCAATCATAATGTCATAACCATCATAGACATTGCTTACCTCAGGGCAATAACGATACCGGTAATTTTCTCTTGCTTTATCTACTTCCTTAATCATTTTCTTGGCCTGCTTAAGATCCATTTGCAGCGAATCCGTACAGTTTTTTAACCTGCACTCATAAGGGGAATAGACATAAATGTTAAGACAACGAGGATGGTCTTTCAGCACATTGCCGGCACATCTGCCGACTATGATGCAGGATTCCTTTTTTACGATATCACGTATAATATTAGTCTGAACTTCAAAAATCTCGTCCTGTATATTCGCAACTCCCATACCCAGAGGATACTTTCTGCGAAAAAATACCGAGTTCGAATTTTCTTCTTCATTGCTGATAACGGGAATGGGCTGACCCATTCTTTTTGCCGTAGCTTCCACGATATCTCTGTCATAGAATTCAATCTGCAGTTCCTCTGACATTCTTTGTGCAATGGAGCGCCCAAAACTGGCAAATTGTCTTGAGATTGTAACTACATAATTTTCCAAAATTATGACCTCCTGTCTTCACCTGCTTCTAAAATCAAATCCAATCAGGACACCCGGGCCGCACCTTTGGGTATCCGGGGATGCTTCTGTATATATCTTACCAGGGATGATAAAGTAAAATTAATTATAAAATAAATAACAGCAGCAACACCAAATAATACAAAAACATCGGATACGTTAACTGACCCGGTACCATTATATTTATTGGCAGCACTCAATAATGTCTTAACTCTTGACATCAGTTCAATTACCGCAATATTAGCTAAATAAGAAGAGTCCTTTACCGTTGTGATAACCTGACTGAGCAAAGTCGGTATGATATTCCGGTAAGCCTGGGGTAATATAATGTAAATCATGATCTGCACTGTATTAAATCCCTGGGAATGCCCCGCTTCAAACTGGCCCTGTGCCACTGAGTTAAGACCTCCACGAACAATTTCCGCAATAATGGAGGAAGTAAACAAAATCAATGCCATAGCCCCTTTAAATAAAAGTTTCACTTCTACGGAAGTAAGTCCAAACATCTTTTTAGCAAAAACTTCCGGAAACGGGAAAAATACCAGACAGATGAAAATCCACAGCAGCAGCGGCGTATTTCTGAAAATCTCAATATATGCCGTAGCCAGCCACTTAAATATTCTCATTTTCCCGGTAGTACAGTAATTCCTCACAAGGGCAAGGACGGAGCCTAAAAGGACACCAATTCCTACTGCCACTACGGATATTATAATTGTAAAGGCAACCCCTTTCAATATATAATTAAGGATCGCCGGATTTTTCAGTATGGATAAACTGCCTTCTAATGTATTCATTATTTAGCCACCATCCCTTCTGAAATGGCATTTCCCCCGTCAACGGTTTTCATATCCCGCTTTTTAAGAGAATTTTCCCAGATACTTGCCAGTGTGGATAGTGGAAAGCAAACAGCAAAAAACAGCAGACCACTGACTAAATATGCAGGTGCATAGGCCCCTCCTGTGGAAGCCCCTGTTACAAAGCTGTAAGTCAGGGAAATCAGATCCGCACCGCCGATAATGTATAGGCAAGAAGTGTTTTTAATCAGGTTTACAATCTGATTCACCATGGGCGGGAGTATGATTTTTATACTCTGGGGTAAAATTATAAAATACATTTTCCCAATATAATTAAAGCCCTGGGAGTCCGCTGCTTCAAACTGTCCTTTGGAAATAGCACCAATACCGGCCCGGACAACTTCGGCCATATAAGCTCCGTGATAGATACCAAGGGAAATAATTCCTGTAACCAGAATTCCCAGGCTTTTTCCTGAAAATGCCAATGCATAATACAGGAAACACAACTGAAGAATCAGAGGTGTATTTTGAACCAGCTCTACATAGATACGGCTTATTCCTTCCAGAACTTTCTTCCCGCTGGTGGCCATCAATCCGAATAAGATTCCCAGGATCAATGATAAAAACAGCGCGAACAATGCCATTCTGCCGGTATTATATAACCCCAGCAGAAAGGTAGAGCGGTATGTCCATACCTTTTCCCAGGCAGTTATTGAAAATAAACCATCCACTACATTTCCTCCTGTATTTTTTATTTAAACTAATTTACTTATCTTCGATATTTCTAATAAGGATTCGAAGGTCAAAAGGTCCCTTAAGTGTATTCATTCAGGAAATTAAATTGACCTTATAACACTCGAATCCTATAAGCTAAGAAGGCTTCGCACTAGGCGAAGCCCTGTAGTTATAATGAACGACGTAACGATTATTCTAATCCGTTATCAGAAATTAAACCGCTTATTGTTCCATCTGACAGCCAGCCTGTAACCAGACCATCAACAACAGAGGTAAGTCCGGAACCCTTTTTCGTTGCTACACCATAATCCTGAGGTGAAAATTTATCCGCTATGTAAGAGCGGCTATCAGAATTGTAAGCGGCAAGAATTGATTTATCTACGCAGAAGGCATCGATTTCACCGGCACTTAATGCGGTGGAAATAGTCGGATAGTCATCATACTGATGGAAAGAAACACCTTCTGTCCAGGTTGCAGGATCAAATGTCTCTTCGTTAAAGTTGTCACCACTTATAAATCCGCCTTCAATCATTGCTTTTACTAAAGCTTTTGCTGAAGTTGAACCGGAGGAAACGCCTACTTTTTTATCAGCCAGACCTTCCAGTGAAGTAATTCCGGATGCATTTTCAACCAGTACGGTAACATAGTCTGTAAAGTAAGGCGTGGAGAAATCCCAGCTTTCTTTTCTTTCATCTGTAATAGTGAAAGTTGCTAAAACACAGTCAATATCTCCGGAATCTAACAGCTCCGTACGTGTTGCGGCAGTAACAGCAGTAAATTCTACTTCAACACCTAACTTCTCCGCTATTTTCTGCGCCAGAGTAATCTCAAGCCCGGTATATTCCTGTGTTAAAGGGTCCTGATATCCAAACCCGATTACGGCATTCTTTACACCGACTCTTAATACACCACGGTCAATGATGGCCTGAACATCCGCAGGATAATCGGAAGATGCCGTATCACCGCCGGTTGTACTATCCGTTGTTTTGGTTGTTTCAGTACTTTCAGCCGCAGGTTTATCTGTAGTATTGTCTTTTCCCTGGCAGGCTGCCAAAAGGGATGTCATTAATAATACACTCAGTATCAGTCCCAGATATTTTTTAACATGTTTCATAAAATTCTCCTCCTTTTATTCGCTTTTCAAAATGCCAAAGCATTTCTGTTACAAGTTACCACCAGGCATCTTCCCTGAGCGTTGATTCTAATTAACGAATGATCTTGCTAAGGAATTGTTTAACCCGGTCATTTTCGGGATTGGTAAAGAAATGTTCCGGAACACCTTCTTCAATAATCTGTCCGTCAGCCATAAAGACAATACGGTCAGCTACCTGACGTGCAAATCCCATTTCGTGGGTTACTACCACCATTGTAATATTCTCTTTTGCTAACCGGATCATAACATCAAGTACTTCCTGAATAGTTTCAGGATCCAGCGCCGATGTAGGCTCATCAAACAGGATAATCTTGGTCTGGGCACATAAGGCACGGGCGATAGCAATACGCTGCTGCTGACCACCGGACAGAGTCGTTGGATAAACATGAGCCTTTTCCCTGAGTCCGACGATATCCAGATAATGATATGCCAGGTCTTCCGCTTCTTTTTTACTCTTATGGTGCAGTTTCATAGGCGCCAAGGTCAGGTTTTTTAAGACGGTCATATGAGGATATAGATTAAACTGCTGAAAAACCATAGAAGTGGTTTCCCGCACCAGCCTTGTCTTATTCTTTGAGGTCAGCTCTTCACCGTTAATATAAACGTGTCCCTTAGTCGGTGCTTCCAGATAATTTAAGCAGCGTACGGCTGTGGATTTGCCGGAACCGGATGGTCCGATTATTACCAGTTTCTCGCCTTCTGCTACTTCCAGGTTGATGTCTTTTAGTACATGCAGATCCCCAAAAAATTTGTTTACGTTTTCCATTTTAATCATTGTATCACCTCTCTTACGCATACCAAAGGTATAAGATTAAAAAAAAAGGTGTCTGAGCTTTGAAGTTCAGACATCTTTATCTTAATAGGATTATATAAGAAAAACCCAGTGTTGTCAACCCTTTATTTGTTTGATTAATCAGTCAGATTATGTGGAAAGATGCGGATT
>JAEZSL010000030.1 GCA_023443925.1 Bacillota bacterium
TCTTTATGGAGATGCAGTGGATCAATTCAAACAGCATTCACAGCGGTGAATATTTCCACGGTCCTTTTGAAATCACAGATGCAAACATACCGTTTGTAATCCAGATTTCAGAAGGCTCAACCCGTGAATTGGATGAGCGGGCACTGAAGTTTTTAACTACATATGCGAAACGCATCGAAGTACTGGATGCGAAAGATCTTGGACTTTCCACCATCGATTCGTCTGTCGTTGATTACTTCAATCATTCGTTGTTTAACAATGTATATCCGGTTTACAACCAGGCCCTGGCTATCGTACGTGAGCATCCGTTATCAACCCGCCGCTATATGTGGAAGGTTGAGTATTAATATGTATCAATATCCGAATGTAAGGTCATTTCCGTCGGAAATGGAATTGCTGCGGCTGGAATAAATTCGCAGCACTTTGTATAAGCTGTCGATTAGGTATATGGAACCGGAAGCAGCGGGGAACTGAATTTTAATATATTGCCCTTTAAATCTAAATACAACGGACTATGACAGGGGAATGAATTGTTTTGAATACTGTATATTTACGGCGGTGTCTGATAAAGACACCGCTTTCGTATGCATTCAAAGTAATCTAATTAAGTAATAAATGACAAATGTATTATATTGTATTGTTTTTATTGAAAACAACTAAAAATCATGTTCAAATCTTGTGCAATTAAGACAAAATAATTAATGACTATTGACATAAACTTTAATTGATTGTATTATTGTATTAAATACAAAGCAATACATTTGAATGCAAACATAAAAAGTTCATAATCAGAAATTGCTTTTGTATTATAATGTTCAGGATGTGCGCACCATCTTAGAAACGTGTATAAATACTGAAAATTTAAGGGGAATGGTATTTCTTTCAAAAGGTTTGTAAAAAATAAATATTACTCATAAGAGGAGGTTAAATTTATGTTCTGGATAGAATTGCTTATTGTCCTGGCTATAATTTTCTGGGGTGTCCGCAAGGGGGGAACTTTCCTGGCCATGGCCGGCGGTGTCGGTATGTTGATTATGACTTTTGTATTACGTGTAAAGCCTTCAGATCCACCAGTTACGGTTATTTTAATTATGATCGCAGTAATCTGCGCAGCGTCTACAATGCAGGCTTGCGGCGGTCTGGAGTTTATGGTTAAGCTGGCAGAAAAGATTCTTCGCAAAAATCCGCAGATGATCACGATTCTAGCTCCGGTGGTTGCTTATTTATTTACATTTATGTGTGGTACCGGTCATATTGTTTACAGTCTGCTTCCGGTTATTAATGAAATATCCATAGATACCGGTGTTCGGCCGGAACGGCCCATATCTGCTTCCATCGTTTCTTCCCAGCAGGCAATCACAGCCTGCCCCATCGCTGCAGCTACTGTTGCTATTCTTGCTTTTATGGCTGATTCACCTTATACGTCAGTAAACCTTTTCACCTTGCTGATCGTATGTGTTCCCGCAACCCTAATCGGAACAATTGCAGCAGCATTTTCCGTAATTAAAAAGGGCAGGGAATTAGCAGATGACCCGGGCTTCCAGGCTCGTGTAGCTGCCGGATTGATTGAGGATTTCTCAAAGAAACAAACGGAAGAAAAACCTGCTACAAAAAATGCAAAGATTTCCGTAGCAATTTTCTTAAGCGGAATGGTATTGATTGTCTTATTAGGTGCCTTCAAAGCCATAGTTCCGACATTTGCGGACGGCTCCGCATTACCAATGACTTCGGTAATTGAGATCTTTATGCTGGTTGCAGCAGCTATTATGGTAATTGCCTGCAAGCTTGACAGCGATAAGATTTTGGATCAGCCGGTTTTTCGTACTGGTATGTTTGCAGTTGTTTTAGCGTTTGGACTCTGCTGGCTGGTAAATACATTTATTGGAGATCAATCTTCGTTTATTACTGACAATATGTCCGCCTTAACGAATCAGTATCCCTGGATCTACATAATTGCTGTATTTATCGTTGGTGCGATTACAACCAGTCAGTCTTCTACCACAATGATTATGGTTCCTATTGGTATTGCTTTAGGTCTTCCGGCTAATATAATAGTTGCCGGATGGATTGCCTGCTCCTCCAATTATTTTATACCGGCCTCAGGTCAGTGTGTTGCTGCTCTTGCCTTTGATTCTGCTGGTACTACAAAGATTGGAAAATTTGTTTTAAATCATAGCTACATGGTTCCTGGTTTGGTTTGTACCGTTGTTTCTGTCCTGGTTGCCATTGGTCTTGGTGCAATCGTCTTTTAATAACAAGTGTAAATTGATAAATTCTTTACCGGATCGCAGCTGGTGTTGATGTTAAAGGTTATACAGGCTTCGGCTGTGGTCCGGATTTGTGAATTATGGAGGTTATTCTTATGAAATTTGCTCCTATGAACTATCATTATCTGCGTTATCCCATAACTAAGTTTCTTGATAAGATAGAAAGCTCTCCCTTTGATTGTATCGATCTTTATTGTTCTGCACCTCAGTTTAATATCTTTGATTATCCCCTGGGCCGCCTGATCGAACTGGAGAAAGAGCTTCGCCGCCGTCATTTAAGCGTTATTGCTATGACACCGGAAAACTGCACCTATCCCGTTAATTTTTGCACTCAGGATATAATAACAAGAGAATCAAGTCTTCGTTATTATCAGAGGGCAATTGATACCGCTGAATTTTTTGAGTGTCCCACACTACAGATTAGTACCGGCTTTGGATACTTTGATGCCTCAAAGGAGGAGGCCTGGAAGCATTGTATGGAATCTTTGGCGCAGCTTGCGGTCTACTGCGAAAAGAAGCAGGTTACTCTTTTACTTGAGGAATTAAAAGTTACAACTACAAATGTTTTAGTTACCAGTAAGGATCTGGCAAAGATGATTGATGAGATTGGTTCACCCAATGTGGCCGGAATGCTTGACCTGGATCAGATGACCTATGCAGAAGAAACAGTAGCAGATTATTTTAATAATCTGGGTGATAAACTTCGGCATATCCATTTTAATGACCGTGGGCATACCGTTCCCGGAGATGCTGATTTCCCCATGAAAGATTATTTTGATGCAATTAAGTCACAGGAATATGAGGGGGCGTGTTCCTTTGAGATATGTGACCGCCGCTATTATTGTGATCCCGATAAGGCAATCGATGACATTGTTGTATGGCTTAAGAACAATACGGATGAACTGAAGTAAATATATCATAAAATGTAGTATTTTGGTCCTTTGATCTATGAATGGAAATATAAGAAGAATATCGGTCAGAAATGAAAAATTGTTCGGACATTGTAGAGGATTCTGTTAGTAGACATATGACAGGAACCTCAGAAATTATATATTTAAGATTTTGAAATTGATTGATATAAGAGTAAATCCGAATACGTATCGATGGATTTCTCTTAAGAATAAGAACGAACGGAGGCATCTGATAATGGTTATAGATACACATATTCATCCGGCACTATTTTCACCAATATGCAAGGACAGGCAGCGATTTAATATGCGCTGTGATGAGATGAATTATCATCTTATGAGTCCGTCGGGAATTGATTTGCTGAAAAAGCAGTATGCACTTGCAGATATACAGAGGGCTTTTTTACTTCCGGAGGACTGCTCTGCGGAAACCGGAATTCCGTCCATATCAAACCATGAGATTGCAGAACTTGTTTCCTGTGATCCGGACTTTTTTTACGGCTTCGCTTCTGTAGACCCGCGAAATGAAAATGCCTGGGAGGAGCTGGAAAGGGCCTTTGATACTTTGCAGCTTAAAGGACTGGCAATTAATACGGCGAGACTTCAGATGTACCCTTATGATAAGAAATTAATTAAATTGTATGAAATTTGCAGGAATTATAACAAACCAATTATATTTCATGCGGGATTTTGTTTGGAAAGAAATGCATTAGCCCGCTATTCCCGTCCCGCAGACTTTGAGGATGTACTGTATCAATATCCCGAAATAAATATCTGTCTTACACATTTTGGCTGGCCCTGGGTACAGGAAACAGCGGCCTTGCTGCTCAAATATGACAATGCCTTTGCCAATACGGCATTGATGAATTTTGACAGTCCTTATCAGATCTATCATAAAGTATTTAAAGAAGATATGGGCGAGTACTGGGTGGAACATAATATTTCGGATAAAATCATGTTTGGCTCCGATTCCCCCAGAATCCGTCCGGTGCGAAGCAAGAGAGGATTGGACAGTCTTAACTTTAGTTCCGATACCTTGGAGAAAATATATTACAAAAACGCACAGAGATTTCTTGGAATGGAGGCGTGAGTAAATGGAATTTATCTTAAAGGAAGTTGCAGTATGTGCGGATAAAGAATTTGAGATGATTAAGATTACTGAAGAAGTAAGAGATATCATTAAAGGCAGCGGAGTTAAAAATGGAGTGGTATTTGTTATAACAGAGCATACAACAACGGGAATCACGGTAAATGAGAGCCTGCCCTGTGTGGAAACTGACATTATGGAAACCTTAGACCGGCTGGCACCTGAAAACTATCCGTATAACCATAACCATTATCTCCCGACTTACGGAACCATTGGAGGTAATGCACCTGGTCATTTGAAATCCTTATTGACCGGTAATCATTGCGTATTTCCGATAATGGATGGGAAGTTGAAGCTGGGCCATGCCGCAGATATCTATTTCTGTGAATATGACGGCATTAAAAACCGGCACTTTATGGTTTATATAATGGGGGAAAGAGAGGAATAGAGAATGAAGAGAGCAATTGCAATGGCTGACAATTGTATTGATGTCTATTATAAACTCGACCGCTATTATCTGACGGGAAACAGTATTGATTTCGCCCTGAATTATAAAGATTTAGGAGGCGATGTGACGGAAATGACCATTCTGGGAAATGATGTCTTTGCCATGGCTTTGTCAGAGAGGCTGAAAGAGAAAGAGATTTCGCTGCGTGTCATTAAACAGGTCGGCCGTCCTACCGGCATGGCTACTATGGATATTGAAGAGGGAGACAAAAAGCATCTGCATTTTGAAGGAAATGCCATGGAATTGATTGAACTCTCCGAGGAGGACCTGGAGTTTGTAAAACAGTTTGACATTGTATATGCGGAGCGATGGGCAAAAATAGACCGTTATATCAGGAAGCTAAAGCAGCCCGGACAGATTTGGGTTTACGATTTTTCAAAGCGGCTGGAACTGGAAAGTAACGATGCCATATTACCTTATATCGATTATGCATTCTTTTCCTATGACAGGGATGATGATTATATCAGAAATTTTATGATCAAAACAAAACAGAAAGGAACCGGCTGCGTCATAGCAATGCTTGGCGAATACGGCAGCCTTGCCTATGACGGTAATCAATTCTACGAATTGAATGCCGAAAAAGTTCCGGTAGTTAATACGGTAGGAGCCGGTGATTCTTATATCGCGGCATTTACCTATGGAGTCAGTTTGGGTGAAACCATTACAGAATGCATGCTTCGGGGTAAAAACCGGGCAACACAGATTATTCAGCAGTTTAACCCATATATTTAAGAAAAATGCCTGGTATGAAGGATATAGATAAATCGAAACTATATGTTTAAAATAGATAGAGGAGAAAAAACAATGGAATACAAGAGTACAGATATAAGTAAGATTATAACAGAAATTTTGGAAGAGAAGAAGGAGAAAGGCGGAGTAAAATCCCTTTATTTTGTGGGCTGCGGCGGTTCTTTAGGCGCACTCTATCCGGCTAAGACCTTTATGGAAAAAGAATGTGCAGGAATTAAATCCGCCTGGATTAACAGCAATGAGTTTGTTCACAGCACACCCAAAGACTTTGGAGAGAATTCCATCCTCTGTCTTGCCTGCCACAAAGGAAATACACCGGAGACAATTCGTGCGGCAGCCCTTGGTAAGGAAGCAGGAGCAGCAGTAATTATTCTTACCTGGCTGCAGGAATCAGAAATTATTCAGTATGGGGATTATATTGTACGTTATGAATTCGGCGGGGATAAAGATACAGCCGGAGAAAAAACTATATGTGCACTGCTGGTTGCGGTGGAACTGCTGCAGCAGACAGAAGGCTATGAGAATTATGATAAATTCATGTTAGGTGTGGGCATGATTGACCGTATTGTAAAAA
>JAEZSL010000101.1 GCA_023443925.1 Bacillota bacterium
TTTTTAATTTCGACATTATTCGGATTTAATGACCGTATCTATGCTTTGCAATATAAACTCTTATAGAATAAAATATGTGACGCCTACAGAAAATATCCATCCTTTTGCAGATAATATATGCAGGTACTGCATTATGAGATAAATGGGTGTAGTGTAATTAAAGATTATTAGTACCCTGAAGGGAATATGGCCTATATTTTACAAATTTGTTTGAAATATAACCATATTCCATCAGGCCTGTTAAATTTTTATTTGTATGCTGCTTTGGAGATAAGTCGGCAAAACCTTTTGATTTTACTGGGCTAATAAGAGGCAGTGTGTCAGCCTATTCTTGAATTCCAGGGATTTTTGGCAGTTGTGAAAATCCGATTTCCAAATCTGCATCGGTAGGTATATAGTCGGTCATGTTTCCTTCCAGGTAGGCAGTATAGGCCATCATATCAAAATAGCCGGTTCCGGTCAGGCCGAAAAGAATGGTTTTGGCTTCACCGGTTTCTTTACATATTAAAGCTTCGTCAATAGCAGCACGGATTGCATGGGCGGATTCCGGAGCGGGCAGTATGGTTTCCTGTTTGGCAAAAAGGCAGGCAGCTTCAAACACCTTGGTCTGTTCCACCGCCACCGCCTCCATATAGCCGTCATGATATAATTTGGACAGAATCGGAGACATACCGTGGTATCTTAAACCACCGGCATGATTGGCAGAGGGCATAAAGCTGGAGCCTAAGGTATACATTCTTGCCATTGGAGTCACCTTGCCGGTATCACAAAAATCGTAAGCATAGCGGCCTCTGGTAAAGGAAGGACAGGAAGCAGGTTCTACCGCAACAATTCTTGGATTTGCCCGGCCCAGCAGTTTATCCTGCATAAAAGGGGCAATCAGCCCCCCGAGATTGGAGCCCCCTCCGGCACAGCCGATAACGATATCCGGATATTCCTCCAACAGCTCCAGAGCAGTTTTCGTCTCCAGGCCGATTATGGACTGATGGAGCAGTACCTGGTTTAATACGGAGCCCAGGACATAACGGCAGCCTTCTGTTGTAACGGCTTTTTCTACGGCTTCGGATATGGCGCAGCCAAGACTGCCCCCGGTACCCGGATTTTCTGCCAGCATTTTTCTGCCTGCATTGGTGGTGTCACTGGGGCTGGGAATAATGGAAGCATCAAAAGTCTGGATTATGGATTTACGGAAGGGTTTCTGCTCATAGGAGCATTTCACCATATAGACCGTCAGAGGGATGTTATAATAGGAGCAGGCTTCCGCCAGGGCTGTTCCCCACTGACCTGCACCGGTTTCCGTGGTAAGGCTTTTAAGACCTTGTTCTTTTGCATAGTAAGCCTGTGCAACGGCAGAGTTTAGCTTATGACTTCCCGAGGTATTGTTGCCTTCAAATTTATAGTATATCTTAGCCGGAGTATCCAGAAATTTTTCCAGGTTATAAGCCCGGATCAGAGGAGAGGGACGGTACATCTTATAGAAATCCTGGATTTCCTCCGGTATATCGACATATCTTGTGAAAGCATCCATTTCCTGGTGGGCAAGTTCTTTGCAGAAAACCGGATACAATTCTTCCTCTGTGGCAGGTTGTAAGGTTCCAGGGTTTAACATAGGGTCCGGCTGTGCTTTCATATCAGCGCGAAGGTTATACCACTGTGTGGGCATTTGATCCTCCGTAAGATACAGCCTGTGTGGAATTTTTGCCATAATTAATTTCTCCTTTCATATCTGTTTGGTTTTGGGTATAAAAAAAGACCTCTGTTCCAGTAAATTTACTGGGACAAAAGTCATTATCTGCTTCTGCGGTACCACCCGGTTTGGTGAAAAATCACCCACTTCTTTCATATACACATGATATATGCTCCAAGGGTAACGGGTGGAGTTCCCGCCGGACATTACTTGGTACGAACCTTTCTTTCCAGCCTCTTAAGCCCATTCCATCCGGTATCGAATGTCTTAATCACACCAACTTAAGACTCTCTGAAAACGATTACCGCATGTACTCTTCTTAATCAACGGTTTATTAATATTTATACAATTTTTAGTATTAATTATTAATAGTATAATTAGAATATTTTGAGTTGTCAATAAGTAATTTTGTAATATTTGTAAAGTATCAAAAAAATTCTGCCGAATAGTCCTGTTACGGCTAATAACGAATAAATAACTTGACAAATCCATGAACTAACAATAAATTAATATATAGAATGGAATCAATCCACTTAAGGAGGTAACATATGCCATATATCAATACTCAGACTAATGTAACTATATCAAAAGGGAAAGAAATAGAGATAAAGAAGAAGCTTGGAAAGGCAATCGAACTGATTCCCGGTAAAAGCGAGAACTGGCTCATGCTTTCATTTGAAGATCAGTGCCCCATGTATTTTAAAGGTGAAGCAGATTCCGGTATTGCTTTTGTGGATGTTAAGCTGTTTGGTAAAGCGGATTCCGGCGCCTATAGTAAGCTGACGGCAGCCATAACAAAGATACTGGAAGAAGAACTGGAAATTTCGCCGGACCATACCTATGTAAAATATGAAGAAGTAAGCAACTGGGGATGGAATGGAAGCAATTTTTAACCAACATAGGAGGTTATAGTTCGTTTTTAAATACGAATGCTAAATAAATCAGATACCGTAAGATAATCTTTTAATATAGAAAGTGTGATGGATATGAATCGTTTAAAAAGAATGATTTTTGGCTTATTGACGGCTTTTGCCTTATCAACAGCCCTTCCGGTTACTTTACCGCAATATAGCAGTGTTATGATTGCGGATGCCGCGGTTGTGAAACTAAATATTACCACTACTTCGGTTTATATCGGTGATACGGTTCAGTTGAAAATCCTTGGCACGGATAAGCCTGTAAAATGGACTGCAAACGATACGAATATTGCCAAAGTGTCGTCCAAGGGTCTGGTTACAGGACTGAAAAAAGGTACGGTAACCATTACCGCTTCCGTAAATTCAAAGAAGTATCTCAGCACCATACAGGTAAAGCCAAAGGAACTGACAGCCGAAGAAATCTATGAGAAGTGTTCCAAAGCCACCGTTGAGATTCTTGCCGAAGTAGCGAGTGGAAGATATAATTTGGGTTCCGGGTTTTTTATTGATGAAGGAACCGTGATTACGAATTTTCATGTTGTTTCCGGTGCCTCAAACATTAAGATTACGGACTCCGGGAAAAAGTCCTATAATGTTGAACAGGTTTTAGGTTATGATGAGAAAATAGATCTGGTTATTTTAAAGGTGAATGCCCAAAATGAATACCTGGAAAAGAATGAAGAAGCTATTAAGCCCGGAGAGACGGTTTATACGCTGGGAAGCCCGCTGGGGTTAACCGGATCCTTTGCGGATGGAATGGTATCATCTCCCACCAGAAAGATTGAAAGTGTGGATTATATTCAGGTGACTGCGCCTATGTCACCCGGCAACAGCGGCGGTCCCCTGATTAATAAATACGGAGAAGTAATCGGCATCAATACCTGGCAGTATGCCGAAGGGCAGAACCTGAACTTTTCCATCAACATTAACGAAGTTCAGAATATTAAGACCGATAAACCTTTGAATATGGCGGACTTTCAAAAAGAAACCGCAGGAAAGTCAAGCACTACACCGGCAGATACTGCCACGGTTGCTGATGTTTTAAAATCCAGTGGGCTTTACTATAGTTTATTACGATTGACCGATACAGATAAAACAGAATATGCTCTGTTGTATTTCCGGTAAAAGGTTAACATTTCTGTGTAAATTGAGGATAATATCAGTAAAGTATATAAACACATGCAGAACGCTATCAGTATGCTGAATAATGTTAGCATGCGGAACGCTATTAGTATACTGAATAATGTTAGCATGCAGAACGATATTAGTATGCTGAATAATGTTAGCATGCAGAACGCTATCAGTATGCTGAATAATATTAGCACGCTGAAAGGTACTAGCTTATAAAATAGTATTACTATACAAAATGGATTTAGTTCGCTGAACAGTATTAATATGCAGAATGGTACCAGCGTGATACAATATTAAATTAACGTCCCCGTGGTTGTAAACCACGGGGATTATTTATGATACAGCTAGCTCTCCTGCCTATTTGGGCTTTTCCCAATGTATAGCTTTTTTCATCGATGGCTTTATCACCAATAACTTCCCGGTTTAGGCGGTAAATCCGAAATAATCTAAAATTCCTTCATAGATTGCATAAGCAAAATCATACTGCCTGGTACCCAGTTTCTGGGCATCTTCGCTATTTGTAATATAGGCAAGTTCCACTAAAGTGGAAGGCATATTTGTTCTTCTTAACACATAAAGGGAAGGATTTATACGAACGCCGTTATTTTTGGTGTCCAGCCGGCTGACAATGGAAGTCAGAATCCGTTCAGCCAGATAGTACGCCTGGGTATAATTCTGATAAACATAGCATTCCGTTCCGTTGATGGCAGGGTTATCATTGGCGTTGCAGTGGATGCTGATAAAATAATCGGCAGGCCAGGTATTGGCCAGGCGGACTCTTTCAGCAAGGCTGGAGGCATTACTGTAACCCAGGGACTGTTCCGGAGTGGTTCTGGAGGTGCGGGCCACAAATCGGGGATCTTCATTTAAAAGGTTGGCCAGATATATTCCAACCGCATAAGTGATATCCTGTTCCCGTAATCCGAAGCCTTCCGCCCCCGCGTTTATACCCTCGGGGTTATGTCCCTGATCTATAAATATTCGAATAGGCAAAGAAGTAATCTCCTTTAAAGTTATATGAACATAATATTCAGCAGCAGTGGTAATGCTACTGAAATTCAGGCTGTCTTTTTGTTCCGGGTCATAACAGGCTGTCTTTTGCTCCGGGTCTATTGACAAAAAAATATCAGGTAGTATAATTTGATTTGTGCATATGCACAATAAATAAAAATATAAGATTTTTATACCGTGTATAAAATACATACTTCGGAAAGGGGGATACTCTATGCCAAGAAGTGCAAAATGCAGAAAAGTATGTGCGGAATTCCAGCATAAAGTCTTTACAGCGGAAGATGGAAAAGAGGAGTATGTCATTCTTGCTGTTGATGAACTGGAAGCTCTCCGCCTTTGTGATTATGAGAATCTGGAGCAGGAAGCGGCTGCGAGGCAGATGGGTGTATCCAGAGGTACCTTTCAGCGAATACTCTATTCCGGAAGACATAAATCCGTGGAGGCTCTCTGTGAAGGCAAAGGTGTATTAATTCAGGGCGGTAATTATGAAATTTCTAGAAAAGACTGTTCTTGTAAATGCGGATGCAAACGGTGTAAAAAACATATGTAAGGGATTATAAAAGAAAAGGAGAAAAAGATATGAGTGATATTTATGAAACAGAAAGCAGCTGCTCCAGTGATTGTTCCGGATGTCAGGCGGATTGTTCTTCCAGAAAACCTTCCAGGGAGGACTTTTTAGCTCCCCTTAATCCATACAGCAAGGTGAAAAAGGTAATTGGAATCGTCAGCGGAAAAGGCGGCGTGGGCAAATCCTTTATTACCTCTTATCTTTCCGTGCTTATGAACCGGAAAGGTTACACAACCGCCATACTGGATGCGGATATAACAGGACCCTCCATACCAAAGGCCTTTGGTATCCACAGTAAGGCAACCGGAAATGAACTTGGAATCCTGCCGGCCGTAAGCCGGGACGGCATTAAAATAATGTCCGTAAATCTGCTGCTGGAAAGCGAAGATACTCCGGTAATCTGGAGAGGTCCGGTCATTGCGGGAACCGTAAAGCAATTCTGGTCCGAAGTACTTTGGGAAGAAGTAGACTATATGTTTGTTGACATGCCGCCGGGAACCGGGGATGTGCCATTAACCGTATTCCAGTCACTGCCGGTGGACGGCCTTATTATTGTTGCCTCACCCCAGGAACTGGTATCCATGATTGTTACCAAAGCCGTAAATATGGCCAATGCCATGGAAATTCCTATTCTTGGTCTGGTGGAAAATTACAGCTATATTAAGTGCGGCAGCTGCGGTGAAAAAATAAACGTATTTGGTACCAGTCACATAGATGAAATTGCAAATAAATATGATCTGCCCGTACTCGCCAAGGTTCCCATTGATCCGGCTATTGCAGCTGCGGTGGATGCTGAGAATATTGAAGGTTTACAGGGTGACTGGCTGGATCTGGCAGCTGAGACCATAGAAATCGTTCATGAAATAGAAGGTGCCCGCGAAAAAAAGAAAGCAGCTGAAGTCACTGCCGTTTCCGAGCAGGATACAGCCGTTAAAATTGCAGTTACCACAGACGAGAAGAACCAGGTTTTCGGACATTTTGGTAAATCGGAGAAATTTAATATTTATGAAGTAAGCGGAAATAAATTAATCGGTAAATCCACCCTGTCAAACCAGGGAAAGGGCCATTCTGAACTGGTAACGGTTTTAGCTGAGGAAAAGGTAAATGTCCTTATCTGCGGCGGAATCGGTATGGGAGCCATGGAAGGCCTTATGGAAGCCGGAATCCTGGTTATACCCGGAGCCCAGGGAGATGCGGATGTAGTTACCGCCGCTTATCTGGACGGAAGTCTTTCGGGAGATGACAGCGCTCTTCATTGCGGCCACCACGAGCACCAGGGAGAAGGTTCCAATGGAGGATGTAACTGTCATTAAGGAGAAGCTGTGCTTCAATCTTTGTTTTTTGAATCGGTATCCATAAACCTGGCACGTTTGACTGCATCGGAGCCAAAACGGCTCCGAATAGAGTCCAGGGCTTTATCCAGTTTTTCCAGCTTGTCGTTTTTCTCCATATCAAATAAATTAAGCTGGGTGAATTCCTCTTTGTTTAATTTGGTAGCCCGGATGCCAAGTAACCGAAGAGGGGTACCGTTCCAGCATTCCTTTAACAGGCGGCAGGCGGTTTCATGTATGGTATTTGCCGTGTTGGCAGGGGATAACAGGGT
>JAEZSL010000105.1 GCA_023443925.1 Bacillota bacterium
ATATCCGATTATGTTAAGGAGAATCTGCAGGAATCCTGGACCAAGTCTGCAGATGATGTGGTTTATATAAACCTGGATTCTTACTGGGATAATATGACGGACACGGAGTTGAAAGAATTTGTAGAGCATTGCAAAGCAAATGGACAGAAAGCTGGTATTTACTGGACTCCTTTCGTTGCATGGCACAGTCCTGAAAATATAGAGACCAGTTATGTGGAAAATACAAATAACCAATATACCATCGCAGATATTGTGCTTAGAAAAGAAAATGGTGAAAGGTACAGCAATGATTTAGCGGGTGCGTTTCCGATAGATGTAACACATCCGGCCAGCAAGCTTCGCATTGATTATTTTATCGATCGTTTTAAAGAAGCGGGATTTTCATATATTAAACTGGACTTTCTAACTCACGGAGCATTGGAAGGCAGGCACTATGACAATTCGGTTCAAACCGGGCTGCAGGCCTATAACCAGGCTATGCAGTATATAAAGGACCGAATCGGCGGCACCATGTTTATTAATTTGTCCATTGCGCCTACCTTTCCCTACCAGTATGCGGATGGCAAAAGAATTGCCTGTGATGCCTATTACAGTATTGCAAATACGGAATACACATTAAATAGCTTAACGTATGGCTTCTGGCAGAAACAACTTTATCGCTATCCTGATCCGGATAATATTGTTGTCTGGGGAAAAGACGGGAAAGCAGGGCTGGAAGAAGCAAGAAGCCGGGTGATTTCCGGTGTTCTTTTAGGAACCAGCTTTATAGCAGGGGATAATTTTGTTCATCCGGTTGGTGATGTCAGCGAAGCGGATAACCGGTTTAAAACACTGCTAACCAACGAAGACTTGATACAGACTGCAAAGCTCGGTAAAATATTCAAGCCATTAAATATTATACCTTCCAGCCGCGCAGCGAATGTATTTGTTATGGAGGACAGAGGAAATATCTATCTAGCCGTATTAAATTACAGCTCTGAAGAAGCCGGTTTTACTCTTAATCTGGCTGATTATATGGAGACAGGGAGGAAATATCAGATAAAAGGTGCATGGAGCGGGGATACAAGTGCGGTAAACAGTGATAGCTTTGAGGTCAGGCTCAAGGGTCAGGATTCGGAATTATTCATATTAACCGAAGCAGTAGATTAGTGTATAGGAGACAAATAAAATAACAGATGTAAAGAGGCTATCTTAAGTTATAAAATAACTTAGGATAGCCTCTTTATCTAGGTAATTAGAAATATCATTCAGCTGAATAAACAGCTGAATAATATTCTTTTGCATTAATAATCAATTGTAAAATAATCAATAACAACATATAACACTGACTGTTACGAAATAAAGTTTACTAAATTCCTGCCGGGTATGGTCATTTGCAAATAATTCCTGCTGTTTATAGCTAAATACAGTCAAAAGCTATAAGTAGATATGGTTACTTGTTTTCAGAACTTAATTACTTCCAACAGATCAGAATAAGGGACTGTGCAGGTTCCAATCTAACTAAGAATTCATTTCCTTTATAGCTCTGTGAGCCGTCAAGGCTTTCAAAAACCGGATCTTCCGGTAAATTTCCTAAGCGGGAAACAGAAACGGGAATATACTGCTCTTCTCTGGTATAGTTAAACACAGCCAGGTAAAAACGGTTTCCGTCATCGCGGACGAACAGGCGGCTGGCGTGGTCTGCGGTGGCTGTTTCTACCGGAATAAATGTGGTTCCGGTTTTAGCGATGTCCAAAAGCTGCGGATTTAGTAGCTTCTTTGTGCGCAAGGCAGCCTCCGGATTACGGTAATCATCACTTAAGAGCAGCACGGTACCGGCAATTACGGAGGCATTTAACCGGGATTGTGCTTCGTAAAAATCTGAAACAGGCCGGTTCACGCTTTTGTAAAGGCAGGTATGGTCTGGGTCATTAAAGGCGTATATCCGGTTATTCTGCCAAAAACCATAGGTAAGAGAGTTAAGCATATATTCGGTATCCTCGATCTGTCCGAATACGTCACAGGATATACGGCGTGCATGAGCAAATTGGTAAGGAAAAATTGGTGCGATGGAAAAATCAATAAAAAACGGCCTCCCGGTTACTTCCGGTTCCAGAAAACTGCACATGTGCTTTAAACCATAGCAATAGGCTTGTATTCCGGTAGTAATATCCCTTAAATAATGTACGGCTTCACAGGCACCCTGGGACATAAAATCAACTTTCAGATAATCAAAGCCCATTTCTACGGAATAACGCATCATGGCTTCCACACGCATCAGATTTCCCGGATGGGTGGGATCAATGGGATATCCTCCGGCAATGGGCGGCAGGATATTACCGGAAGAATCTCTGGCTATAATATCACGGTATGTATATTTATCACCGGTATTTTCTACGAACCGGTCAAAATTATCCGACCAGCATGCAAAGGGAGTATAATAGATTCCGGCTTTCTGGCCCCGGCTATGGGCAAGGCCGACGGCTGTTTTCATTTCGTCCTTACTTAGGTTGGTCCAGAAGGAATCAAAATTAATATATACCGTATTATCATTAATAAATCCTTGATCTTTAAATTGGTTTAGAGTTTCACTGGCTTTTTCAAAAACCTCAAAATTGATACCGGTTGTAACACAGGCCCAGCTGTTCCAGCCAAAGGGTACACCCAGATTCCAGGGGAGTTTCGGACAGATAATGGCGTTTGCGTCTCCATATTCCATAAGCCCACGGCGGAAATCTTCATAATATCCTGCAAAAATAAGGGGTGATCTGACGAACTTGCCTCTCACAGGCCCATGGGGCATTGCTTCATCCCGTGTGTCAGGGTTTGCCACACCGCCAAAGACGGTAAAAGAACTGAGGGTACCAAAACCTCCATGGGTCTTAATTCCGGTTTTCCAAAGGTCATGGGAGACAGAACCAATTACATAACCGTTGCGGGTTTCATCATCATAGACAGCGCTTAATTCGTAACTGTGGCCGCATTCCTGTAATTCCTGGGCCTTATAGCGGATCCATTTGTCATTGTCATAAGGGACATAAAGCAGTCTGGGACGTTTTGCAGCCTCTAGAGGGAATACGGTGCCGCTGCAAACCATGGGAGCCATATAGTCACTTTGGATATAATCGTCGGAACTCAGCTCACACTGTACCAGCATATACGATTTGTCCGGAATCATACGGAAAGTCTGCGCTACCTTAAGCTCACCCCAGAGCCGGGCCACCGTAGCCAGGACTCCCCCTCCAAACTCGTCATTACACTCTTTAAGGTGAATTTCGGCGGCAGAGCGGCTGAAATCCTTCTGTGTGTAAATCTTACCGCGGTACCGGATCGAAAAACCGGCTTCACCGGTTGTGATATTATGATCATTACAAGATAGATCATGATCATTACAAGATAGATCATGATCATTAAAACATAGATCATGATTATTAAAACATAGACGGTAAATGCATCTCTTAATATCATAAGTAAATTGAATTTTATCGGAGTCAAGGTATAGATATTCATCCGTTTGTCTGACAGTACAGTTACCAATTCTATTCATATAAATCACCTCTTCCTATATTCATAGTGAAATTAAAATATTCCTAAATTTAAAGAATGTCAATAATGTCATAAGAAACATGTGAAAATGAAATAAAAATGTGAGTAAAAGACATGAGTTACTAAGCTATATATGGAAGAATTGTTGATATGCTATATAAAATACAGATATTATTATATTTTATCGTGAATTATGATGATATAATCGGTATTGCAAGGCAGAATGGTTAATTGCAAAATAACATCGGTAGTGCAAGGCAGTAATGCAAAATAACATCAGTAATGCAAGGCAGAATGATTAATGCAAAATAACATCGGTATTGCAGGGCAGAATGGTTAATAGCAAAATAACATCGTATTGCAGGGCAGAATGGTTAATTGCAAAATAACATCGGTATTGCAGGGCAGAATGGTTAATAGCAAAATAACATCGGTAGTGCAGGGCAGTAATGCAAAATAACATCAGTAAGCAAGGCAGAATGATTAATGCAAAATAACAATGGAGGAAACATTATGCGAAATAGGGATTCTATGGCAGCTACCCTGCCAATAAACAATATATGGAATCGATTACAGAAAAGCTGGAAACATCATAAGTTTTTATATATTATAATGCTGCCGGCAATCATTTGGGCAGTTATTTTTTGCTATGCGCCTTTGTACGGGCTTTATATGGCATTTGTTAATTATGTACCAAGGCCTGATTTTTTTACCTCATTATTCAAACAGGAATTTGTGGGTTTCGCATGGTTTCAATTTTTTTTTGAAACCGGAGATTTCGTGCGTATCTTACGTAATACTCTTGCTACCAGTATTGTAACACTTTTAATCAGCTTTCCAGCACCCATTATTCTGGCTCTTTTATTTAATGAGTGCAGAGCTCCTGGATTAAAACGTGCGGTACAAACAGCATCCTATCTTCCCTTTTTTATTTCCTGGGTTATCTGTGCTAACATATTCTTAACGATTATGTCCAGCGAAGGTGTAATTAACCAACTGCTACAAGCTTTCGGTCTTATAAAAGAACCTGTTCTATTTTTTCAGGAGGGTAAATTATTCTGGATCCTGTTAGGAATTGCAAATGCCTGGAAGGGGATGGGATATAATGCGATTATCTATCTGGCGGCCATAGCTTCGATTGATCCGGAAATCTATGATGCCGCAGCCATAGACGGAGCCGGCAGATTCCAGAGAATCCGATATATTACTTATCCCTGTATACTGCCCACGGTATCCGTTATGTTTGTCCTGGCAGTAGGAGGGTTGTTGAATGCTGGTTTTGAACAGCAGCTGCTGTTAAGTAACAACACGATTATGGAATATGCGGATGTTATTGATACTTATTCATACCGTTATGGCTTCGGCAGCGGTATGTACTCCTACAGTACTGCAGTTGGCCTGTTTAAATCGGTGGTAAATTTTGTATTGGTGATAACGGCCAATCACTTCGTCAGCAAGATAAGAGGAAGAACATTGGTTTAGGAAAGGCGGATATAAAAATGCTTAAAACAATCAAGAAATTTTTAGGGTTAAGAGGCTCTGTTTCCACAGTTGTATTTGATATTACTGTATACATACTTTTGGTATTTGTTTTTATTATATGTTTGTATCCGTTCTGGAACATATTTGTGATTTCCGTTAACGATGCCCAGGATACGTTAAAAGGCGGCCTGTATCTCTGGCCCAGGATATTTACTCTGGATAGTTACCGCATGGTATTTAAAAATAATGAAATTCTGCACGCGGCTTTTATCTCGGCAGCCAGAACCGTCATTGGCACATTATTTTCTTTAACGTTCACAACCTTACTGGCTTACGCCATGAGTAAAAAAGACTTGTTTGGCGGAAAGCTTATCAGTATATTTTTTATATTTACCATGTATTTTGGAGGCGGGCTGGTACCGTATTATATGATCTTAGAGTCCTTCCATTTAATTGATACTTTCATGGTTTATATTATTCCGGGTGCCATCGGTGTATACAATATGATTCTCATCCGCATATACATTGAATCCCTGCCGGCGGAATTAGAGGAGTCCGCGTATTTAGACGGGGCAGGAGAGAGCCTTGTGTTTTTCCGGATCATTCTTCCTCTTATCAAACCGGTATTAGCCACCATAACCTTGTTTACGGCGGTAGGGCAGTGGAGTTCCTGGTTTGATACCAATCTGTATACTTATAAAAACTCACTAAAAACCTTGCAATTCGTCCTGGTACAGATTTTGAATAATTATGATCTGGGAACCAGTAAGAGCTCAACCCAGATATTGCAGGAGGTGGCTAAAATGTCTACGGCTTCCAGTGATTCCATAAGAATGGCCACGGCTATGGTTGCGACAATACCAATATTGGCAGTATATCCCTTTTTACAAAAATATTTTGTAAAAGGTATGATGATTGGAGCCGTAAAAGGCTGAAATGTTTGAAATTCCTGGGCAGCAGGTGTTCGAATAGAGTTCAGGCAGCGTAACGGAACAAGAGTATCCGTTTGACTAATAGAAAAATAGATGTATGGAGGAAAAGGTATGAAAAAAATGAAACGTAATGGGATTTCGATCCTGCTGGTTATGGTCCTGCTGGGGACGTTATTAACCGGCTGCACGCAAAAAGGAGCCGAGGGGGATAAATCAACCTCTGCACCGGTAACAAAGGATGCAGAATCGGAAAGCGGACAAAAGACAGAAGGGGAACCACTGGTATTAACTGCATTTTTTAAGACAGAACTGCCCTGGGATACGGCTGTGGCAGATGAAATTACCAAAAGGACAGGAGTTAAGCTGGAGTTTGTGTCGGTTGCAGGTGACCCGGCGGAAAAACTGAACTTAATGATGGTATCGGATTCGGTTCCCGATCTTATTACCATCGACAGAGGGGCAGCTGCCAACGATCAGTATATAACCAATAAAAAGGTAATTCCCCTGGACGATTTGATTGCCCAATATGGACCGGATGTAGCCTCCCAGCTGGGAGATACAATGGCCAAAATTAAAAACAAAGACGATGGTAAAATCTATGGAATACCCTCCTGGTTTCAGGATAACATTGCACCTTCCGCCGTATTTGGTTTTAATATCCGGATGAATTATGTAAAAGAATTAGGTTATTATGACTCTTACATCAACAAAGGCTACTTTACTAAGGATGAATTCGTCAGTCTGCTAAAGGATTGGAAAGCCAAATATCCCACCGTTGACGGTAATAATTCCATTGCTATGGTTTTTAATTCAGAAAATGAAGGTGACTATACCTATACTTTTAAAGGCATGTACGGAATTAATTCGTTTTATGAAAAGGATGGACTTTTATTTGATAATATGCGTAATCCGCGTCTGAGGGATATGTACTTATTCATGAACGAACTTTATTTAGGAGGCTTGCTGGATAAAGACTGGCCGGTAACGAAAAAAGCATTATATGATGAGAAAATAAGCAATGGTTATGTCCTTAGTTCGCCGGCAGCTTATTGGAACATTCCCAATGCGGTTTTAGGAACGGATAAAGACGGCAATAAAACGCCGGATACCATGATGTATCCATTTTTGGTTGCCGCAGATGGGGTAAAAGCAGAGGAAACCACCTACGGCCCTTCCAGTGTATTAGGCTGGTCTTATACCTATATTTCCAGTTCCAATAAACATCCGGAAGAAACAATGAAGTTTATGAACTTTTTAATGAGTGAAGAAGGACAATATTTAACCCAATGGGGCCGTGAAGGAATTATCTGGGATAATAAAGACGGCAAACGTGTAATAAAAGATGAAGTTTTATCAGATATGAAAAAGGATATGTCCTCCGTACTGGAGAAGGAAGGCATCCGTAAGTATGAAATTCTGTTTAAGTCCGGTATTGCCAAGGACGGCCAGCCCTACGATATATATAACGGCTATAATCAGATTACCGGGGAGATTGATCCGGTCACCGCGTTTGCTAACCAATACCTTGGAAAGACCGCTTATGATACAACGCTTTATGACGATCTGGGTCCGGACGCCGGTACTTCGGAAGCATTGATAAAAACCAAGATTGATGATCTAATGAAGACGACGGTACCCAAAATTATTCTGGCCGACAGCCAGGAGGAAGCCGGAAAAATATATGACCAGATGGTAAAGGATGCTGAAAATGCCGGGCTTTCAAAAATTGAGAAAATCAGTAATGACAAATTTGAAAAACGGCTGGGGATCTGGGGGGATGTCCGTTAGGAAAGTTGTAGAATGGCAGCATATGTGCTAATATGAATTTAACTTTGCGGGTAAGCCGCCTGGTTTACATAGAGAACGCGGCTGCTTTAGATGTTTTATAGACAGGAGATTCCGGTGTTAAAAGGTCTTTCATCATGTGTTTTATGAATAATATATTGAATAATTTTTATAAATAATATTTTATAATTATGTTATATAAGCTGATATTCATACGAAACGTAAAATTGTCTTTTTAACACTCGAATCTAGACTGATAATAAAGTTTAACCTATTATATTTCTTTTAATAGGTTAAACTTTTGCGGCCGTTGTAGCGGTTGATTTGTTCGGGCCGTATTGGGGAAGATATGGCTGGAAGCAAAGCTTAATAATGGGAGAGCGGGGATAATCAGTATGGTAAAACTGGCTATTGTTGAAGATGAAAAAATTCTACTGGATGATCTGGAAAATAATATTGACTGGGAGGCAATGGATGTAACGGTAGCCTTTACGGAACGAAACGGCATTAATGCACTGCGCCGGATAAAACGGGAACCGGTCGATATCGTAATAACGGACATCCGTATGCCTGTTATGAACGGAATTGAAATGGCAGGTGAGCTTCATAAACTGGATAGCAACATCCAAATCATATTCCTCACGGGATATGATGATGTGGAATATATGAAGTCCGCTATCCAGTTAAATATTGTATCCTATATATCAAAACCTTTCCGTGAGGAAGAATTGCAGGAGGCAGTACAAACTGCATTAAACCGTATAAGTTTAATACAGAATGCAGTAATTGGTAAACAAAACCGGCTGGAAAAAGCTCTGTCGGAACTGATTTTTTCCGGCAATCAGAAGAATAACCTGTTTCAGGGAACCTATACTTTGATGCTCGCCTGCGTCAGCCGCTTTAATGCCATCTATAATACAAGATCGGCAGCAGAGGTAACCTGGCTGGCGGAAGATATAAAGGTTAGAATTCAATATTTCTTATCCTGCAGGGTGGAAAAGTATGTGGTTTTAAATCTTTCCAAAGGGCATTATCTTATTTTGACGGATGCCGGATATGATTTTGCTAAGCTGCAGAGTGCCGACTACGTAGAATTAAATGAGTCACTTGAGAATTCTATACATATTGATTTACATTACCAGGAGGAATCCAGCGGAATAACGGCAGACCAGTTTCAAAAGGCCTATCACGAAATAATAAAATTATATGAAAGCAGTTTCTACACCTTAAAGAGAAGGAACCCGGTAAGAGATTCAAGATCTGTACTTAAAAGGCAGTTGCTGTCCGGAATTATATCCATGGAACAAAAGGAATGCCTGCGTATCCTGGAAAGATATTTTGATGCCCTGGCTGTGGAGAAACCGCCAAAAGATAATATAAAGGCAGAATGTTATGAGATCTGCAATAAAATATATGAGCTGTTTTTTTCAAGTTCCAAGGAGATGGAAGCGGTTGTCAGGGAGAAAGGCGATATACTGAAATCTCTGGAGGAATACGATAATATTGACCAAATTGAGAAGTATATTAGTGCTTTTTTGCGGAATGCATTTCATTTTAAACAAAACTTAGAAACCGGGTCCGATAACGATGTACAGATTGTAAACCGCGTGATACATTATATCAATAAAAATTACGATAAACCGATTTCTGCTGAAAATCTGGTGGAGCAATTCTACTTTGCTTCCAATACGATACGGGCAATTTTTAAAAGACAAACCGGTAAAACAATTCATGAATATCTGACGGAGACAAGGATGGAACGGGCAAGAATTTTATTGGAAAACGGTTCATTAAAAATTAAAGATATAGCAGATAAAGTCGGATATGACAGTGTATCTTATTTTTGTATGCGGTTTTCCCGTAATTTTGGCATCTCTCCGCTTAGTTACCGTAAAAAAATAGTTTGCCTGAAGGAGCAGGAAACCGGTGAAGATTAGACAGATTCGATTTAATAAATTGCATTTTCATACCAGGCTGATTCTGGTAATGTCAGTTACCGTTGTGATCATGTTCGGATGCATTTCTTCCTTTTATATTGTAAAAATCCGGCATCAATTAAGAAATCAGGTTCTGCAGGAAATAGAGGTTACCACCAATCAGTTACAGACGGAATTAAATACTAAAATCCGGAATATTTCCAGTATAACCGATATGCTATTTACAAATAACGAATTAAACCGGAGATTAACAGCAGATTATGAGAAGCCGCTGGAATATTGGGAGTTTTATAATTATCTCACACAGTATAGCTCTGAAATTATGATGATGGATAAAAATATTAAATTAATCACATTCTTTACTGCCAATCCTACGCTGGTACCCGATAAAAAGAATGTCCGGTTATACCAGGAAATTAAAGAAAGTCCGGTATATAAGGATATTGTACAAAGAGGCGGCAGCTGTGCTTTTTATATGATGCGGGATGTATTTTCAGAAAATTATTTTAAGTACAACAATGTGTCGGATCCCCGGAATATCTGCTTGCTGCGGTATTTAAAATATAACAGTTCCTATTATATTATGGCAGTAGAAATTTCAAAAGATATGTTTGCAGGGAGCTTTAAGAATGAGCGGAACAAAGAAATGTATGTTATGGATGGCAGCGATAATATACTGATGCATTATAAAAACGGTAAAAATGTATGGTCAAAAAAGGATGAGCCTACCGTACTGTATAATAACACGCAGGGGAAGGTGAATTCCACCTGTGAGCTGAATAACCAGTGGAAAATTATTGTTTCCACCGATACCAGAACGATGTTTCATACCATTAACAGAACCATTTATGAGATGGTATATGCAAGCGTGCTGATTATTTTAGGAGCACTTTTTATTACCATTTTAATCTTAAGAAAAATGTCCTCCAGAATCATGGAACTAAATCATATGATACAGGAGGTGCATCAAAGCTATGATAATATGAATCTAGAAAAAGAAGAGATGGACCAGGATGAGATCGGCATCGTCATTCTTTCTTTTAAACGGCTTATGGAACGGGTACAGTATTTGATGAAAGAGGTATATGAAAAGGAAATTAAGGCCCAGAGCATCGAATTAGAATTATTACATTCCCAGATTAAACCGCATTTTTTGTATAATACTTTATCCTCGATTTCTTCTTTGGCCAGAAAATATCATGACAGACAGCTTTTAGAAATGATTCGTTCATTGTCGGACCTTTACCGCATTTCACTGAACCGGGGCAAAAATTTTATAACCATTGAAATGGAAATTCAAATTACACGCTGCTATGTCTATATTATGGAAAACAGGTTTAGGGATCTGATACATATCAGTATGGATATAGGCCAGGACACCCTGGACGGAATTATTCCTAAAGTTCTTTTTCAGCCCTTTGTTGAAAATGCCATTAATCATGCCATGAAACCGGAACAGATATTAAACATAAATATTTCGTCAAAACGGGAAGGAGACAACCTGATTCTTATAGTAAAAGATGACGGTATCGGTATGGAGGAAGAAAAACTGGACTCAATCTTTCATGATATGGAAGGAAGAACCGGATTTGGAATCCGTAATGTACATCAGCGGATCAAAATAACTTACGGGGAAGAATATGGTGTAAAAATGGAAAGTACGGCGGGGGCCGGCACCATAGTAATTATTCGGGTCCCATACCGTGTAATGGAGTTATAGGAGAGGGATTAGAACTGCCATAAGCAAGAAGGATATAAGGTGATCCCGGCGGGGAGATACATACCACGACCTAAGCATGTCGTTAAACTGCTTCTTTTTTTGTTTATGTTTGTCCGTTTTTTAAGGAATATAAAGGTGAAAGAATAACATATAATTGGTTAAGCGTTATGGAAAAAATAATATGGCAAGCCAGAGGGAATGAGTAAGGATGTAAATTAATATGCAGAATAAGGTTTGCCGGCGGAGATATTTAGTTAAACCATGGAGGGAAAGCAGGAATGTATAATGAAGGGTTTGGGAGAAGACTTTGGAAGTTTTCTATTCTGGTAATGGTCATGCTGTTCTGCGGTTCCGGATACTTAGCCTCTGCCAGCGCCTTAAGTAACAGTCTGAAAGAAAGTAGAATAAACAAGCCAATCGAGTTGGGGAATAATTGGGAAACGGTAAAGGATAGAATTTATTCCCTAAATGCAGCAGAGGCTGAATTGCTTTATGGTGCGGCGGCAAATCAGATTGAAGATCAAATATCAGGTAATAAAATAACAGTAGTCGAATTTGGTGTAGACAGTGAATACAGCAGAGAGGAGGGAGCAGCCATTTTTCCGGATCTGGAGGTAGTGGAAAAGGGAACCTATTGGCTGGATATTTACTATCTGCCAGACCGTGACGATCTCTATTATGATATAAGTGTTAATGGCAGGAATCAGGTTGCCCTGTGCCCGGCTGCCCGGTTCTTGTATACAGCAGGAGTCCGGCGGGTTGAGATTGAATTGCAGGCAGGCAGTAATGAACTTACCTTCCGACGCAAAGGGCGATATGCACCAAAGCTTTACAAAATTGAAATATTAAATAAAAATTACATAGATAACAATAAATAACCGCTTTGTTATTTCTTGTTTTAGTTTGTCAATATAATAATACTTCAACTATTTACGCACTTTATTATTTGTGTTAGAATAAAAATACTATTTCGATATAAACTTACAGAAATAGTATCATTAATAAAAAACACTTTTCGCCAACGAATAATAATTTGCGTCAGATAGGAGGCATATATGACAAAGAATGAATTTATGGACGGACTAAGCGCTGCCTTAACCGGAGAAATACCCGATGCTGAAGTTAAAAGTAATATTCTTTTTTATGAAGATTATATAAAAGGTAAAAGTATAAATAGCAGTGAAGAAGATGTCATAAACCAGCTTGGTGATCCCAGACTAATAGCGAAAACCATTATAGAAACCTATCAGATCAGTCATGGGCCTCTATATAACAGTACAAAACATGATGGAGCATATCAGGATGCCCAAACCAAGGATGGTAATTCCTATAAGGATTATCGAGGCAATTATGATGACAGTACCAATGATTATGGTAAAAAATATAACTTTAATCTTAGTAATTCTCTTACCTGGTATCAGAAATTAATCTTTGGTGCAATCGCTGCTATCCTTATTATACTGTTCTTTATTATCGGCGGTATTTTACTCCGGTTGTTTTTTACGGTAGGTTTACCCATATTGATTATATATCTTGGGTATAAGCTGATCGTTAATAACTACAGAAGATAGTTAACTGACCGACGTTTTCAACTATATTAAAATTAACATTTCTTACTGCAGCATCATTAAATGGTAAGGTTTGTTTCCATACAATTAACATAACCACACTAATATATAAAACCCTGAGATTTCTGTTTTTTTGGAAGAAACCGTCAGGGTTTTTGAATTTTATTGTTATATAACAATTTGATACCAGCGTTTTATTTGGAATTTTTGCAAAGTGAAACGACCGCGAGGGGGAGCCAGGCGGTCGTTTCGATGAGGGGAGTATAAATAATTAATAAGGGGTTATATAGTGTGTTAGGAGAATCATAAATGATATCTCTTTAACACAATTACATTATAATACATGAAGAGATATAATGCAATAAAAAAGATTAAAATTTATAAAAAAATTTAATGTAAATTTCTTACATGGAGATGCATTTGCGAAAGGATTTCGGCAATATGACGAGAAACGTGATTTAATCTGGGATAAAATTCTTAATTCAATAATTTTTCAAAATTCAGGATGTATAATTTTAACCGAAAAAGTCCATAATAACGATGTAATCTAAAACAAGATTTTTAGGAGGGCTATTTATAATGGAAAATAATTTTAAAAATGCATCAAACAACACTTCAAGAAATGCCAATACTTCTAACTCAACAAGCTCAACTTCTAGAAATGCAAACACTTCAAACACAACTGGCAGCAAAAACACTACAAGCTCACAGAACTATACAACCGGAAGCTCCAAAAATTCAACTTCCAAGAACGGCGTAAAAAATACCAACAGCTCTAATTTCCGTGACGCAAACGAAAGAGATTAATAGTTAGGGTAGTAGAATTAGTCTTCATCATAACTGGTGGAGACTTTTTTTATTATAAAACCGTTATGCACAATCTTTCCGGAAAAGGAATATGATAATATTGAATTGAAGGTGATATAATGGCTTTTGAAACAATCCGTGCAAAAGATATCGAAAACTACATAGGCAAATATAATATACTGATCATTGATTTAAGAGAACCAGTTGAATACAGATATGCCCATATACCGACTGCTGTAAATATTCCATTTTTGGATTTTGAAAATAGAAAAAGTTCCATACCTTCAGACCGTTTATTAATATTATATTGTGACAGAGGTAATCTAAGCCTGTTATTAGCGAGAGAATTAAGCAACGAAGGGTATCAGGTAAAAAATATTTACGGCGGCATCCGCGCATATCGAGGCCAGTTAGTGCAATAATAAAAATACCGTAAAAAAGATAGCAATTACACATTTGCAAACCATTCAGCCGTATGTTATAATCTATTGTCAGTTTAATATAACCTCATGCTTTAAGGGGCATGAGGTTATAATTCAAATAATCCGGATTCGGATATGCAGAATAACTATAAATAATAACTTTTAAGTGCATTATAAAGCACAGATGGGAGTACAAAAGCATGAGCCGATATGAATATATAGCACCTTGCCATTTTGGTCTGGAAAGTGTTTTAAAAAAGGAAATTGACGATTTAGGATATGAGATCGTCCAGGTTGAAGACGGACGTGTTATATTCGCCGGTGATGAAGCTGCGGTAAGCAGATCTAATATCTTTTTAAGAACAACAGAACGTGTTTTATTGAAAGTGGACAAGTTTAAGGCGGAGACCTTTGACGAATTATTTGAAAAAACAAAAGCGGTACCCTGGGAGAACTTTATTCCGGCTAATGGGAAGTTCTGGGTTGCAAAAGCCACTTCCATCAAGAGTAAACTGTTCAGTCCATCCGATATTCAGTCCATTATGAAAAAAGCAATTGTAGAACGCCTTAAAAAAGTATACAAAATAGAATGGTTTCCGGAAGACGGAAATGAATATCCCATCAGAGTTACTTTTATGAAAGATGAAATCACCATTGGTATCGATACCTCAGGAGAGTCGCTTCATAAAAGAGGTTACCGCAAGCTTGCAAGCAAGGCTCCTATTACGGAAACTCTGGCAGCAGCTTTAATTATGCTTACTCCCTGGAATAAGGATAGAATCTTAATTGACCCTTTTTGCGGAAGCGGAACCATTCCCATTGAAGCAGCTTTAATCGGAGCCAACATCGCGCCTGGTATGAACCGGTCTTTCCTCTCTGAAAACTGGATGGAACTAATACCTAAGAAGGCTTGGTATTCGGCTATTGAGGAAGCCAATGATGTCAGACGTACATCCCCCGACCTGACAATCCAGGGTTATGACCTTGACGGTGAAATTGTAAAAGCGGCCAGACAGAATGCAGCCTTGGCGGAAGTGGACCAATATATCCACTTTCAGCAAAGATCGGTAAGCGATTTAAGCCATAATAAGAAATATGGTTTTATTATTACAAACCCGCCCTACGGTGAGCGGTTAGAAGAAAAAGAGGCTTTGCCGGCTTTATACAAAGAGATCGGAAGAGCTTTCAATGCACTGGATGCATGGTCTTATTATATTATAACAAGTTATGAGGACGCACAAAAATACATTGGAAGAAAAGCAGATAAGAACCGTAAAATTTACAATGGTATGATAAAGACATATTATTATCAGTTTATGGGTCCAAGACCACCGAAAAGGGACAATAAAGAGGCATAGATGCTACTCATTAATACGGATAAAGAATTAACCGGACAGAATCTTAAGTCCGCTAAATTGGATATATATACATTGTATTCATAAAATACATGTTGAGGGACCTTTTGACACCTAAATCATGCTTGAAATTAATAAATTATACGTGGTTAAACAAATAAAGCACTTTTTAATCTGTATAATAAAAGAGAACTCCTCCCGCAGTGTGCTACTCAATAGGATCACTGTAGGGGGAGTTTTATATATAATATATGGATGAAAACAGCGCTTGCCCTTCTTGCTGCCGGAGGTTATATGCCGCTTTGAAGCGTATGCTGAATATGTAATTAGCTTTTAAAGGCAGTTATAATTGCTTTATCCAGGATAGGATATCCTTCATTATTTCGTCCGAATTAAGTTCCTGAAGTAACTCATGTCTGCATTCCGGATATAGTTTTCCCGTAACGCGTGTATAGCCCCATTTGCGGTAAAGAGACAGCATGCGGTTTACTTCTTTTCCATAATTGCCGACAGGGTCCTGCTCGCCGGATATAACAAGCATGGGAATTGTAGTTCTTGTTTTTTTCATAAAAAAAGAAGTGGAGGCGGTGGAAGCTAACATTAAAAGATCCTGGTAAAAACTTATGGTACATATAAAACCGCAATAAGGATCATGTATATAAGCTCCGACGGCAGGATTGTTCCGGGAAAGCCAGTCAAAGGAAGTCCGCGATATGAGGCGGGTGTAGGCTTTGCCTCCGAACAGTACATTATTCAGGAATTTTGAACGGTGTTCCGGACCAAAAAAGAACCGGTTTATGGAAGCAAGCACCAATCCTGGTTTTACTTTTAATTTAGGAGGGTGTGTGGTTCCGCATAAGATTACTCCATCCAATTCGTCATATTGCTGGATTACATTACGGGTTATTAAAGAGCCCATACTGTGGCCCATCAGCAGGAGTTTCTGGCTTCGGTTATTCTTTTTTACATGCTTTATAATCTCCAGAGCATCGTCTACCACCTTTTTATAACCTTTTGAATTGCTGAAAAATCCTAATTCTTTCATGATTTTATCCGTACCGTGACCTCTGTGGTCGTACAGATATACATCAAGGCCATTTGAATTTAAGAATTTTGCAAAAGTATAATATCTTTTGTGATGTTCTGCCATGCCATGCAGTATAATAATACTTGCTTTTGGTTCCGCGTCACTGTAAAAGTGATATAATACAGTCTTATAACTATCGTTCTGAATTATCAGCTCTGCATTCGAATCCATACAAAAACCCCTTTTCCGGCCAATAAAAATCGGTCCAAAATGATATAATAAAAATAGGATGAGGATTACAAAGCAAATTGTAATCCGATTGAAGTAACAAGATATCCTGAAGACGCATTATGCTCAGGATATTATATAACAAAATAACAAAATACCTATTTCATATTATACGAAGTTATTGCAAAAAATGCAAATTTATTCCATATTATACCATGAAAAAATAAATTATATGCGGCCCCTTAAGTGATAATAGTTTTAAAAATCACGCAAGGAGGGGGATAAATCGCAATGAAACTAAAATTTTTGTATTATTAAAAACTATATTGTAGAATTCTAGAATGCATAGTATAATTGCCATATCAGGGGGAAAGTAAATGGATGAAAAACTTTTAAAGCGGATGGCTGCGGGCAGCTTTTCATTATTGGTGATGGTTGTAATGGTATCGGCGGTTCTGTCGAATTATGACCACATCATAATTTATGCCGGAAATGCCGGTTTAAAGAGCGGTTCTTCCTCAGGCCAGGAGGTCGGTAAAGGAGATCAATTAAGTGCAGACGATTCAAAGAATACGGCAGCACAGGTTCTTAATAATTCCATACCGGAACAGTTGGGGGATAAATATATAATAATTAATAAACCTGATAAATCCCTTTATAATGTCAGCCTTGAAGATTTATATATGGACAGGTGTATACGTTTGTCTGTTACAGGCTTAAAAAAAGAGGTATTTAACGGAACATCCGTAGCCAGGGTAAATCAGGGACATGAATTTACAGGTATACCGGGTTCAGCTGGAAAAGCCATAGCGGATAGGATTTTAGAGGAAACCGGAGCAATGCCGGCTAATTTTAATACACAAGGGGATAAAATATTAATACCGGAAGTTATTTCAGCCATTGGCAAAGTGTCAGTCTACGGTACACAACCGCAGGAGGTCGTACCGGATCCCGTAAATGATTTTAAAATTGAATACAGTCAGGGAGCGGATGGAGCCTCATTGACAGCAGTTATAACCATTTCGCTGGATTATATCTATGCGCCTGCAATTTATCAGGATGAAGAATATATATATATCGATTTAAGGCGCCCTAAGGATGTTTATGATAAAATAGTTGTAATTGATGCAGGTCATGGCGGCAAGGACTGCGGATCTTTTTCCAAAGATCAGCAGTATTATGAAAAGGATATGAATCTGGGCATAGTATTAAAACTGAAGGAAATACTGGACCGGGAAGACATGAAAGTATATTATACCAGGACGGACGATAAAACCTTATTCTTAAATCCCAGAGTGAATTTCGCCAATGAGGTGGAAGCTGATTTATTTATAAGCATACATTGTAATTCCAATGAATCTTCCCAGCCGGGAGGTACGGAAGTTCTGTATAACGAGAAGCAGCCGGGAGATGGTCTTACCTCAAAACGACTGGCGGAAATTGCACTGGAGGAGATTACCCAGGTTATTCCAAAAGTAAATCGGGGAATGGTCCCGGGAAGTGAAATGGTAGTAGTGGGTAAAGCGAAAGTTCCGGTTGCGTTAATAGAAGTGGCATTTATGTCCAATCAGGAAGATCTTAATTTTCTTTTACAAGAGGGAAATAAAATAAAAATAGCAGAAGCGGTTCACCGAATAATTACCAGAGCTTTCGATGAACAGAGGAATTAAACAGTTAAGAGGATGAAAATGAAAGATAAAATTATTTTTGCAACGACAAATGAAGGTAAAATGAAAGAAATCCGCCTGATTTTAAAAGATCTGGATTACGATATTCAATCCATGAAAGAAGCTGGGATTGACATTGATATCGTTGAAGACGGCAAAACTTTTGAAGAGAATGCGGTTATCAAGGCAAAAGCCATTATGGAGATGACCGGAGCCATGGTGCTGGCAGATGATTCCGGACTGGAAGTAGATGCCATGGATAAGGCTCCCGGCATTTATTCCGCCCGGTTTTTAGGGGAGAATACCTCTTATGATATAAAAAATAATTATATACTGGATAAGTTAAAAGCTCTGCCCTGGGAAGAAAGAAGCGCAAGGTTTGTCTGTGCCATAGCCTGTGCGTTGCCCGGAGGTGAAATACTTACAACTAGAGCTACGGTTGAAGGTTTTATAGGCTATGAAATAAAAGGCGAGAATGGATTCGGTTATGACCCTATATTCTGGGTTCCAGAGTATAGCTGCACCTCTGCGGAACTAACCACAGAGATTAAGAATAAAATAAGCCACCGGGGAAAAGCTCTCGAAGAAATGAAAGCCGTGCTTCGTAACAGACTTTTATAAATAATGCTCCCGCCGCACCCTTAGTGCGGCAGAACTGATATTCAGGCAGAGACGCGTCCAAAAGGCATGGGCATTGAGGAATGACGTAACCTACATTTAATATAAAACACATATAAAAGAAGATTATTTTATGCCATTGGAGTTATTATGAAGATAATGATCGTAAGTGATTCTCACGGAAGAAACTATAATCTGGAGAGAGCATTGGATAAAGTGAAACCCATTGATTTATTTATTCATCTTGGTGATTTTGAAGGCAGTGAAGAATCTATAAGGTCCCTGGTACCCTGCAGAGCAGAAATGGTTCCCGGGAATAATGATTTCTTTACCGGAATGGAAAAGGATAAATTGATAACAATAGGTAATTATACGGTATTTCTGACCCATGGTCACCGGTATGGGGTGAATTTCGGCACAGAAAGACTAAAGGATGTAGCGATGCAGTACGGGGCAGGTATCGCGCTCTTTGGACATACCCACCGGCCGCTGATTGATATAAGCGGCTCCGTATGGACCATTAATCCCGGCAGTATTACTCAGCCCAGGCAGGAAGGTGGAAAACCTTCCTTTATTATCATGGATTTGGATTCAAAGGGTGAGGCTCATTTTACTTTGAATTATATGTAGAAGAATGGTTAACACTATTAGAAAAGTAATCCATCGGACAGCTTTAAAAAAAGAAGCAAAAAAAGGGTATTTATAAATGGAAAAAAACCTGTAAAAAAAATAAAAAAGTTGTTGACATTAAAGTATCTCTATTATATAATAGTTCTTGCGTCACGGACGACAGGATAAAAGCTTAAAAAGCGGGGTGTGGCTCAGCTTGGCTAGAGTGCTTGATTTGGGATCAAGAGGTCGCAGGTTCGAATCCTGTCACCCCGATTCTGTCATTTTTTAGACGCGGTTATCTGGAATTGGGAATACGATTATTCCAAGCAGTTTCGGAAAATATGCGGGTGTAGTTCAATGGTAGAACACTAGCCTTCCAAGCTAGATACGTGGGTTCGATTCCCATCACCCGCTTGATATGTGTAATAACATATCTTAAGTGTGCTAGTAGCTCAGTTGGATAGAGCAATGGCCTTCTAAGCCATGTGTCGGGGGTTCGAATCCCTTCTGGCACGTTTTTTTATCTTAGCCCTAACCGATTGCTTACAGATTGTACGGCAATATGGGACAAGATAAAAGACGTAATTGAATACGGTGGGTATAGCGCAGTTGGTTAGCGCGCCAGATTGTGGCTCTGGAGGCCAAGGGTTCGAATCCCTTTATCCACCCTTGTAAGTCTATTATTGGGCTGTCGCCAAGCGGTAAGGCACAGGACTTTGACTCCTGCAGTCGCTGGTTCGAATCCAGCTAGCCCAGCTTCCGGCGGAGTTAAAAAGCCGGTAATATGATGTTTACATCAGATGGGATATTAGCTCAGTCGGTAGAGCACTTGACTTTTAATCAAGGTGTCCCGGGTTCGAATCCCGGATGTCTCATTTT
>JAEZSL010000203.1 GCA_023443925.1 Bacillota bacterium
GCCAAAGCACCGACACATAATAACGCATAAAAGCTCTTGCTTTTGAAAAATTCAGCTAAGCTATGTTTTTTCATTATTATCACCTCTAGATATATTTTCACCAGAAATGATAGTTTTATTCATTGATAAAAATGCAGATACAAAAATCTATCAAAAAACATTCTTCTTTTTCCCAATCTTTCTTCCAGATGATACCTGAAAAACTTTGAAAACTCCATAACTTCCATAAGCTCTTGTGTGTTTACCTCATATTCACCATATCTGACACCCATAAATATGCCGGCTACTTTTAAAAAATCTGTCCGGTTAAAATTTATTTTATTGCCGATTCTGCCTGCAAAGGTAAGCAGCGTATCCTCATCTGTCAGATGGTAGCCCTCCTTCTCCAGATAATGCAGAATTTCAGCCATAATTAAAAAGAGTTTTCCATTACCTGAAGCATTGTTAAATTTCTTCTTATATTTACCGGATAATATTTTGTAGTAAATAAAAGCAATTCCCAAAAATATAATTAAAATACTTGCTATCAGCCCCATAAAGGGCAGCAGATAATTTCTCTGCTGGTTCCGGTAAAGCTCTAAATCCTTCTCATTGTTAATCAGTTCCTGATAGGCAGGCGGTATCGAAGGCTGTAATACACCTGTTCCCCCAATATTACTGTTTCCGGAAGCTTTTGTTTCTTCTTTCCACTGGGTATATCTGGCACCATAGAATGCCGGTGTCGGTTCAAACGGAATCCATCCGATTCCTTCCATATATGCCTCAACCCATGCATGTGCACTGCTGCTGCCTACATTATAGGCACCGGAGGCATCTTTATCCTTGTAATCCACCATAAAGCCTTCTACATAACGTGTAGGTATGCCGGCGCATCTGGCCAGCACTCCGAACGCAGAAGCAAAATAGGTGCAATAACCCTTTTTCTGATAAAACAGAAAGTAATCCACAAAATCTTCTCTGCCCGGTGTCTTTCCGACTCTGGTAGTATAAGGCAGGGAATTCAGATAAGTCTCTATAGCTTTTAATTTATCATAATCATTCTCACAGCCCTTGGTTAACTGGTCAGCCAGTATTCTGACCCGTTCCGGCAGAGAATCCGGCAGGACAGTATACCAGGTCTTAATTTCTTTTGACCGGCGGATAAGCTCCTGTTTCATAACTTCCGGGTTAATATTTGTTTGCAGAATATCATAATTAAATAATTTTTTTGCGGTTTTGCTTAAACCCTCCGGTGATGCAGAACCATTAAACTTATCACCTTCCCGGAGCATCTTCTGAAGGAGCTTATGATTTAGATTCAATTCATAATATCTTACATTATACCGAAACCCGATTCCTTTTGCTTTATCAGATAAAAAGGTACCCTGGGGTGTTTCATTAAATTTAAGATTCCGGTAAAAATTAATATAGTAGGTTTTTAAGGGAAAGAAAAGAGATCTGGTCCTGATATCATAATATTCAATATCATAGCTTATGTTTTTTACGAGATTGGTTAAATCGCTGCCTGCTTCTTCTTCCCTGGCGAAGGCGGTCAATAATTCATAAAAGTCATAATAATAGTCTTCATTCTCAAATTCCCTTGCCCGCTGGCTTCTCTCCCAGCTTCGCCCCGTATAGGTATCGCTTATGGAACCGATTAAATATCCCGCCGCAGTACTTTTATTCTGAGTATTTACCTTTAAGGCCGTTTCATTCTTTACATCAATTTCTCCCCCAAGCTCTGTCCGGTCTTCCGAATACCCGGAAAAACTGACTGAAAATTCATTACCGGTACGGTCAAAAAAGAATTCCAGCCGGGTTATTAAAAGAGACCCCTGCTCCTGCGCTTTATCAATAAGCTGTTTAACGCCCTTCCATTTAATGGGTTCAGAACTAGACGGCAGAGTTACCGCTAACAAGGCTATGATGATACAGGCAGGTGCCAGATAAACAGTAGCAATACTGTTATTCACCGTATTGCTGCTTTTGTAATACAGTCTGCCGCAATACTCGGCAAGGGCAGACAGAGAATAAAAGATAATTACTCCCACGGTAATTTTAGGTATACTGACTTTATTCACAGCCGAAATGATAAGCAGCACTGCCAGTACGGCCGCAGCTATATTCTTTACCATTTTTAAACGGTGCAGGAAATAAGTAACGATACCGCACAGCAGAATAATACCCGCCATTACTGTCACGCCGTAACTTGGCTCATATAATTCCTCATCTCCATTATAAATAAGGCACCATTGATACAGGTTCCTGATTTCCCGGATAAAATTGACCTTTAATGCGGCGGTAATAGTGATAAAAGCCAGCAGGATACCTGCTATCACTAAATAAGCCAGCAGATTTTTTTTGTACTGGTCTATAAAATATATCATGCCCAGAAAGACGACCGTTAAAAACACAAGAAATACAATATGGAGCCTCAAACTGAACAGATTATTAAAATAGGCACCCATAGCCAGGGTAAGCAAAAGGCTTTCCGTAACGGCCAATCTTCTTATTAACTGCTTTTCTGTATTCATGCCTTTAATACCTCCCCGATTTCATCCTCCCTTGTTACCTGTTTTACTAGAATTCCGGAAAGTTTCAGGCTTTTTACCATTTCCTCCTCGTCCGCCTCAATCTTATCACGAATTAGCAGTAAGGACAGGTCATTGCCTTTTTCTGTGAGTCCTAACATTACCTTGTAGAGTTCAAAGGTGAGCTCATGTGTAATAACAATATAAAATCCCGTGTTCTCAGTAAAATTCATACTGTCCTTTAATATGCTTTCTACAGGAACCGATGAATGAAAGTGCATTTGGATCGTAAGACGGTAAAACAGGTCAAAATCCGTTTTCCCTCCGATGAAAATATTCTTTATACCCGCCTGCTCATAATATACCTTCACCCTTGTATTGTTTTCTTTACAGTAGTTGGCAATCGCAAGCGTACCTTCAATAATCTGGTCCTCTGTGATAATTGTGGCAAGGCTGTCTTCCTGTACCGGTCTCAGATCCATGAGTATGGCCGTTTCCGTTTTGGGATTGCTGATAAACTTTCGGCAAAATAACTGATTGCGTCTGGCACTTACTTTCCAATGGATCTGCTTTTTACTGTCACCTGATATGTATTTTCTTGTCTCCAGATCCATGGCATCCAAAGACAAGTTTCGCAGATAAGGTGTGTTCTTAACATCCTTAACCGCCGGTGCTATACTAAGTTTCGGGATGTTTACCACCCGGGGAAGCACCGTAACTTTTAGTTTGGAGTAAATAGGATAGGTAATCTTAAATAAATATAAATAATCAATAATATCCACCGTACTGGCACCTACATAGTATTCGCCCCGGTAGCTGCACCTAAGATGGGTTTCCATCTTCTCCGATTGTCCCGGCAAAAGACAGTATTCCCTGATATCGTCCATATTGGCTATACTGGATTTGTCATGGAGAAAGTTAACCTTAATACTACGGAAGGTTATATAATCTTCATTGGCCAGCGTAAAGGCATAGGGAATAAGATCACCTTTTACCACGATCCTCTGGCCAATTTCCTGATAGATACGAAAACGTATATATACATAAAAGGTATAAAGAACGGAAACTGCCGGTATGGATAAGCTCATATAAAAAAGAGCATACGAAACATTTCCGCCGTAATAACTGGCGAAAATGGCCGATGCTATGATAAAAATCAGCATTATAATGCGGTTAATAAACATATAACTCCTTCCTGCATTTGCCATGTTATCGGACTATGCGGCCATCATACAGGAAGTATGGGTACACGGTATTTGGTTATAATCTTATCAAGCACCTTCTCCGCCGTAAGCTTATTCAATCTGGCTTCCGGTGAAAGTATCAGCCTGTGCCGTATCACAGGATGAATTACTTTTTGAATATCATCGGGAATACAGTAATCCCTGCTGTCATAATAAGCTGCCGCCTGGGACGCCCGGATCAGGGCCAGGGTGGCTCTTGGACTGGCACCTAGTGCGATATTGGTATCCTTTCTTGTTCCGTCCATTATTTCAATTATGTAGGAAATCAAATCACGGTGTATTTTAACGCTCTTCACTTCCTCCTGCATAGCAGATATGGTTTTCCCGTCCGTTACAGCTTCCAGTGATTTAATGGGGCTCTGTCTGATGTAATAATCAGCCATCCGTTTCTCATCCGCCATACTTGGATAACCCATGGACAATTTCATAAGAAAACGGTCCAGCTGTGCTTCCGGAAGATTATAGGTTCCCAGATAGTCAATCGGATTCTGGGTAGCAATAACCATAAAAGGACTTGGCAGCGGATAGGTCTTTCCATCCACACTGATCTGTTTTTCCTCCATGGCTTCCAATAAGCTGGCCTGGGTCTTTGGGGATGTCCGGTTGACTTCATCTGCCAATATAATATGATTCATAATAGCACCGGGAGTAAATTCAAATTGTCCCGTCTGCATATTATAAACAGATACACCGGTTATATCGCTGGGCAGTGTATCGGGAGTGAACTGAATCCGGTTAAAGCCGCAGTCAATAGATCTGGATATGGCATTGGCCAGCGTAGTTTTTCCGACACCAGGCACATCCTCTATCAGAAGATGTCCTTCCGATAACAAGGTCATCACCGCTAATTCAATTACTTCAGTTTTTCCTACTATAACTTTTTCGATATTCTTAACTATGTCCCCTATTACTTTTTGCTTCTGCATAGACCCTCCCGATTTCAGCTGGCGGCGAAACCGGTAATTACAACTTAAATCTATGCTTCGCAGCTGCTATTATTATTTGATTATAATCTGCCGCGCTCTTTGGTCCAGTTTAAATAAGATATATTCCTGATAAAGCTTGTCAATGAATTAACATTGAAACTCCTAATATTATCATATCACTTCCTGAAAATTTGTCAATTGCTTCCATGTCTTATCCAGAGAAGTATAAAATTATATGTATAGATAATCAATACTATATTTTTATCCTTGCTTATGGTATTCTTTAATAAATTAGAATTTGTCTATTTGATATGCTTCGGATTATTTATATAATACAGGAGGTTATGATGAATAGGTTAATTACAGAGGCTTTGCGAAACCAGTTTGACTCCACATTTCATATGGCGCGTATACTTGTACAGGTATGTCCGGAGAAAATCTGGTCTACATCCTATAACGAAGTTCCCTTTTGGCAGCAGGTTTTTCATTATGTTTATTATATTGATTTCTGGATGCGGGAGAAGATTGATGATAGTGAATGGCGTACAAAGACTTTTGATGATGATTATACCACTGATTTATATGCAGACAGCTATGAAGGTTTATTTATTTCACAAGACATAATGCTAGAATACCTTGATGCTATTCAGATTAAAACCACTTGCTTATTTGATAATCTGAATGACGAAAAATTGAGTACTTCGGTTTTTTACAATAGCTCACAACATACATATACTGATGTAATTATCGGACAAATAAGACATATTATGTATAACATTGGCTATCTAAATGGCATATTGCGCGAGTTGGGGCTGCCGGAATCGGATTGGTATGCCTATAATGAGCCAGAAGGTTCATAAACATATTCGCACAGCAACCAGCGAAACGAGGCAGCTTCCAATTTAGTAAAGTAGATTTACGAAAGGCACGGAAATTCCCGTGCCTTTAATCTGTATAACTATTTTGTTTTGCATAATCCGGACGCAATCATTAATTTATCTACAGCCTGAGAGCCCAGGATTTAGGGCTCTCCGTTCTATATAAAAGAGATTAATTATAAGTTTGGTGCTATCGTACCGCACCTGGTGGCTGAATTCTGTTTCTTCATTCGTCTTATAAAGTTACATTTTCAAGATGCCATATATCCCTGACATATTCCATAATTGTTCTGTCTGAAGAAAACTTACCGCAGTTAGCCGTATTCAGGAGTGCCGATCTGGCCCATTCCGTCTTGTTTGCATACGCTGCTTCAACCCTTTTTTGAGCTTCCTCATATGCCCTGAAGTCTTTTAGGATAAAGTATTGATCAGCCCTTTCTCCTCCTCTTACTTCCAGTAAAGATTCATATATCTCCTTAAACAATTCTCTGTTATCCCCTGAATAAGTTCCATCTGTCAGCTGTTCCACTACCAGCCGGATCTCCTCATCCGTATTATAAATATCTTTTGGATTGTAACCGCCGTTTTGTTCGAAGTGTATAACTTCATCCGCACTAAGGCCAAACAGAAAAGCATTCTTTACTCCGGCTTCTTCTACGATTTCAACGTTAGCCCCATCCAGAGTACCAAGGGTCAGCGCTCCGTTTAGCATGAATTTCATATTACCGGTTCCGGATGCTTCCTTACTGGCAGTTGATATTTGTTCGGATACATCGGCTGCGGCGAAAATCAGTTCCGCATTGGAAACCCGGTAATTTTCAATAAAGATCACCTTTATTTTTCCGCCTATGGCTTTATCATTGTTAACAACTTCGGCAACGCTGTTAATCAGCTTAATAATTGCTTTGGCACGGCTGTAACCGGCGGAAGCCTTCGCTCCGAATATAAAGGTCCTGGCGGTAAAGGGCATATCCGGATTCTTCTTTAACCGGTTATATAAATGCATAATGTGCAGGATATTTAAAAGCTGCCGCTTATATTCATGAAGTCTTTTCACCTGGATATCAAATATAGATTCCGGATCCACTTCAATACCGTTAAGTGCTTTAATATATTCCGCAAGCCTCTGTTTATTTTTATATTTGATCTCCATAAACTCCTTAAGGCTTTTATCATCCTCCCCATACCTTTTTAACTGATTGATTTTTGTTAACTCGGTAATCCAGCCATCTCCGATTTTAGCTGTTACCCACTCTGCCAGCAGCGGATTGCCATGGAGCAGAAAACGCCGCTGGGTAATGCCATTGGTCTTATTGTTGAATTTATGGGGAAATAGTTCATAAAAGTCTTTTAGTTCCTGATTCTTTAAAATTTCCGTATGGAGTTTTGCCACACCATTAACGGAAAAGCTTCCAACGATAGCCAGATGCGCCATCCTTACCTGGCCTTTATAAAGAATGGACATTTTATCGGTCTTATCCTGATTTCCCGGATAGATGCGGTTTAGATCTATTAAAAATCTCCGGTTTATTTCTTCCACTATCTGATATATTCTGGGCAGGAGTCTGGAAAACAGGTCAATCGGCCATTTTTCCAAAGCTTCCGACATAATGGTATGATTGGTATAAGCACAGGTTTTGCTGGTAATATCCCAGGCTTCCTCCCAGCCCAAGCAGTACTCATCCAGTAAAATCCGCATCAGTTCCGCCACCGTTACCGTAGGGTGGGTATCATTTAACTGAAAACATACTTTTTCATGGAGTTTACGGATATCCGCATGATTCTCCATATACTTAATGACTGCCCGCGATACGCTGGCAGAAACAAAGAAATACTGCTGTTTTAAACGCAGTTCCTTTCCGGCATAATGATTGTCATTGGGATAGAGGACTTCACAGATCGTTCTGGCCAGGTTCTCCTGTTCCACAGCTTTTTCATAATCCCCTTTATCAAAAGAGTCCAGATTAAACGTATTGATGGCTTCGGCATCCCAGATTCTTAAAGTATTTACTATATTATTGCCGTAACCGGTAACCGGAAGATCATAAGGTACCGCCAGTACGGACTGGTAATTCTCCTGTATGAACCGGTCCCTTCCCTGGTCATCCCGTATCATTCGGACATACCCGCCAAACCGGATTTCCTGGGCGTATTCCGGACGTTTGATTTCAAATGGATTTCCGTGCTTTAACCAGTTATCCGGTACCTCCACCTGAAAACCGTTCTCAATCTTCTGTTCAAACATCCCGTATTTATAGCGGATTCCACAGCCGTAAGCCGGGTATCCCAGCGTAGATAAAGAATCCAGAAAACAAGCCGCCAGCCTTCCAAGGCCTCCGTTGCCAAGAGCGGCATCCGGTTCTTCGTCCTCAATTACATTCAGATCAAGGCCCATTTCCTCTAATACTTCGCGTATGTCTTTGTCAGCTCTTAAGTTAATAATTATATTTCCGAGAGCCCGGCCCATTAAAAACTCCATGGATAAATAATATACCGTTTTGACATCCTGCTCTTCATAAACCTTATGGGTCTCCATCCAGCTTTCTATTAAATGGTTTTTAACCGTATAAGCCACACCTTGAAAAATCTGCTGACTGGTTGCCTCCTGCAGGGTTTTGCGGAATAAGAGCTTTATATAGCCTTCTACGTTGTTTTTGAATTCCTGTTTATTGAAATTCTGCATATTGCCCCTCCTTTCGCCATTAAACATTAATTTTCCACAATTATTGTTTCTATTATATAATATGTACCCCGATAAACACAAGTGGCTGTCTCAGCAATTAAGATATGCTTTTTTAATGATTACAATACAATTCAGGGAATTTTATGCTGTGAACCGGCTTGCACAAAGCAGAATTACCGTAAAATAGATTTAAGAAATTGGCGGAAGTTTATTTAAGCTATGGGGGTTAAATGCCCATATAGATTGTATATTTTTTATTACAGCAAATTAAATTTTTTTATACTTTATCCCCTGAATGCATAACGGGTTTTCATCCTCGGATCTTTTGCGGACCCGGAGATGAAAACCCGTTGACCAGACCTTATTCTCTGGTTAGTTCATTATAAACCCGGTCTATTTTATACCAGGTGGCTTTATCCGTAATACCGGTTACCGGCAGGTTAAAGATATTCTGAAATTCACTTACGGCTGCCTGTGTAGCCTGCCCGTAATTTCCGTCGTCCTCCGAAAGAGGAATAGCCCTATATGCAGCAGAGATGGTTCTCAGCTGATCCTGAATATGGACGACGGCTTCCCCCGATGCTCCTGACCCAAGGTCTGTACCGGGCCACAGCATTCCGGCACCGGTAATCAAATCTGATGAATTAATATAAATGGTATCCCCAAAGAAATACTGCAGGATTTCCAGAGTATTATAACCTCGGTCGCCAAGCAGTTTTCCCTCCCACAAAGACAGCATCCCCGGACACACCGCCAGCTCCCCCGGACACATCTGGGTTAATATAGGCTGGAGAATATCCGGCCTGGACAGATAATTATTAAAAATACGATCTACTGCCTGGCTGATATTCGTAAAGATATTTCTCCCATTTAACCATTTCTGATCAAAAGCGGCCGTAGAAGTAATATCAAAATCATACCCCCGCCTCGGATACCAGTTCGTATAAACTCGGTTTAAGGCAAAAGAAAGAGTGGTAAAAATAACGGCATTAATGGTCTCCTGTGGCCAGGTAGCATAGGTGACACTGGACACCACATTCTTTATGTAGGATACATAACCGGGATTATAGTTTGCTGCCGCTATGTTAGAGGGCACCGAAGTATGCACTGTAATAAATTCCGGAATTACGACCGGTTTTGCCTCCTCACCCGGAGGCATTTCTTTAACTTCCGGTTCATATACCTTGGGGGTATAAGTTCCGGCCAGGAAATTAGGATCTATTGTAATAATTTCCACATCAGACCGGCCCTCTGTAACCGGCAGCATACGAACCGGCTGTATGGATTTTACGACAGGCAGTACCTGGGCGCTGTCGATCATTACCGGCCGAAAACCTTCTGCATTGGTCATAACTATATATTCTGAGTAGGGCAGGTAGTGGTTGGGTTCCAGACTGTATTCAATCGGAGGTGAAATCAATTCCACTTCCGGGGTTTTACCTGAGATATCCGTTGTTAGGACGTCAACCGCACTATCCATAGCTTCTTTTCGGAAAATCTGGACAGAAGCATTCTCTATGGGATGAGAGTTAAGGGCATTAATCACATGAATCTGTAAGATGCCATAATTACGCAGCCCTAACTGGGCAGGATACAGAATTTTATTTTTACCGGGCATATAAAACTCCAAGCAGCCGGTGTACCACTTCCAGACACCTGCTATTCATATATTTATTGTTATATATGCTTCGTACGATGAAATAATAACCAGGAATAAAAGGTCAGCCTTTTAGGAAAAGAATAAATTGACAAATAATTATAATGTATTTATGATACGGGTATTAAAAGGTCCCTCAACGTGTATTTTTGAATACAGAATTGACCTTTTGACCCCGTATCATTTATTTAACTATAATTTCACAACACCCAGGGTTACGGTTTCACCGTTAATATTCCATTCTTTTACAAAGCCGTCCGCACTGCTTAAAATCAATTCTTCCGCCAGTACTTCTGATTTAATTTCTTCCGCATTCCGCTGGAATATAGCTTTGATGGTTTCATTGCCGGTCTGGTATACTTTAATGTGGTCCATAACTTCAAAGCCTGCATCTTTTCTCATGGTTTGAATCTTACTGATGATTTCTCTTACAAAGCCTTCTTCAATAAGTTCCTCGGTGAGTTTGGTATCCAGTACTACGGTTATGCCGGAATCGGAATCGGATACAAAACCTTCCATCTGGGCTGCTTCAATTAACAGATCTTCTCTCTCCAGCACTGCTTCGTTACCGGCTAAAGTAATTTTCAGGCCTCCCGTAGCATTGATTTCATCCATGGCTTTATTGCCGTCAAGACTGCGAAGGATCTGGCGGATCTCTCCTAACTGCTTGCCAAACTTAGGCCCTAAGGTTTTTAACTGGGGTTTAAAGCTGTAGGAAGTAAAGTTTCTGACATCGTCGGTAAAAGTAACCGCTTTCACATTTAACTCTTCTTCTATAATTTCTTTATAAAACTCTGTTAGGCCGGGTACCTTGTTACCTTCTGCATCGGTATAGGCATCCTCAGATTTTACATACATCATGCCAATGGGCTGCCTGTTCTTGATGTTTGCCGCATTACGGCAGGCACGGCCCAGTACAACAATATCCAGTACGGCTTCCATATTTTTCTCAAGTTCTTTATCGATATATTCCGGTTTATAAACAGGATATTCGCATAAATGAATACTCTCCGGTGCGGTTTTATCAATGTTAACCACCAGGTTTCTATAGATGTCTTCCGTCATGTAAGGGATAAAAGGTGCCGCAACCTTAGCCAGAGTAACCAGTGCGGTATAAAGCGTCATATAAGCGTTGATCTTATCCTGTTCCATTCCCTTGGCCCAGAAGCGTTCCCTGCTTCTTCTGACATACCAGTTACTCATCTCGTCTACGAAATCATCCATGATTCTGGCTGCTTCCGTAATACGGTAGTTTTCAAGATTCTCATCCACGGTTTTGATTACCGTATTTAATTTGGATAAGAGCCACTTATCCATAACCGTTAATTTATCGTATTCCAGTGTATATTTTGATGCATCAAATTCATCAATGTTGGCATATAAAACAAAGAAGGCATAGGTATTCCAGAAGGTTCCCATAAACTTTCTCTGGCCTTCCGTAACCGCTCCGTTATGGAAACGGTTTGGCAGCCAAAGAGCACTGTTAATGTAGAAATACCAGCGGATGGCATCCGCGCCGTGTTCTGACAGAGCATCAAAAGGATCTACTGCATTGCCCTTGGATTTGGACATCTTCTGACCGTTTTCATCCTGAACATGGCCAAGAACAATTACATTCTTAAACGGTGCCGTATCAAATATCAGGGTTGAGATAGCCAGTAAGGAGTAAAACCATCCTCTGGTCTGGTCAACTGCCTCGCTGATAAAGTCCGCGGGGAAATTATTTTTAAACATTTCCTCATTCTCAAAAGGATAGTGCCATTGTGCAAATGGCATGGAACCGGAATCAAACCAGCAGTCGATAACCGGTTTCACCCTATGCATCTCCTTGCCGCACTCAGGACACTTAATCGTAACCGAATCAATAAAAGGCCTGTGCAGCTCAATATTCTCCGGACAGTTATCGGACATGGCTTTTAGTTCCTCAATGCTTCCGATGGCATGTCGGTGGCCGTCTTCACATTCCCAGATATTAAGCGGGGTTCCCCAGTAACGGTCACGGCTGATGCCCCAGTCCTGCACATTTTTCAGCCAGTCTCCGAAGCGGCCCTGACCGATGCTCTCCGGCATCCAGTTAATGGTATTGTTATTGGCTATGAGTTTATCTTTTACATCTGTCATCTTAATGAACCAGGATTCCCTTGCATAATAGATAAGAGGTGTATCACATCTCCAGCAGAAAGGATAGCTGTGTTCAAATTTAAGGGTTTTAAATAATAATCCCTTTTTCGCTAAGAGCTTAATAATACCTTCATCGGCATTTTTACAGAACATGCCGGCAAAATCGGTAACTTCCGGTTTCATCTCACCTTTGCCGTCTACTAACTGTACAAAGGGAAGATCATATCTGCGTCCCACACTTGCATCGTCTTCACCAAAGGCAGGTGCAATATGGACTACACCGGTACCATCGGTAAGGGTTACATAAGTATCACAGGTCACATAATAGGCTTTCTTATCCGGTGTTGCATAATCAAATAAAGGTTCATATTCCTTATATTCCAGATCTGTTCCGACATAAGTTTCTTCCACGGTGTAAAGACCGTCGATTACGGATAAAAGTGCTTCTGCCAGAATATATTTTTCTGTTCTGTCGGCAGCTTTGTCTTCTCCTTCACTGGTTTCTTTTATTATATCGCCTTTGGCATTTAGATCCACGGATACTTTCACATAGGTTTCTTCCGGATTCACGCAGAGTGCTACATTAGAAGGCAGAGTCCAGGGTGTTGTAGTCCAGGCAAGAATATATTCATTATCGGTGCCTTTTACTTTAAATTTGGCAATTACGGATTTTTCTTTTACATCCTTATAGCCCTGTGCTACTTCGTGGCTGGAGAGAGGAGTTCCGCATCTTGGACAGTAGGGTACAATCTTAAAACCTTTATATAACAAGTCCTTCTCCCAGATCTGTTTTAATGCCCACCATTCGGATTCAATAAAATTATTGTCATACGTTACATAAGGATTTTCCATATCGGCCCAATATCCTACCGTACCGGAAAAATCTTCCCACATTCCCTTGTACTTCCATACACTTTCCTTACATTCGTGGATAAAGGGTTCGAGACCATATTCTTCAATTTGTTCCTTACCGTCAAGGCCCAACTTTTTCTCTACTTCCAGTTCCACCGGAAGTCCATGGGTGTCCCAGCCGGCCTTACGAAGCACATTATAGCCCTTCATAGTGCGGTATCTTGGAATAATGTCCTTAATAACCCTGGTCAGTACATGGCCGATATGGGGCTTACCATTGGCTGTGGGAGGGCCGTCATAGAAGGTATAGGCTTTGCCGTTTTTTCTTTCCTCAATGGTTTTTTCAAAAATCCTTTCATTTTTCCAAAACTTCAGTACTTCTTTTTCACGCTGGACAAAATTCAGGTTTGTAGAAACTTTATCGTACATTTCATTTCCTCCTTTATTCATGGACAAGGCAGGTTCCAAACCCTGCCTTGACGTGTAAATATTATGCAACAAAAAAGCTCTCATCCATAAACAGGATGAGAGCAGAAGTGCTTCATTGTACCACCTATTTACATACGGCTCCGTTACGGGTATTCATATAAACAGAACATGATATGCTTCCATATAACGGTGGATACCGGCACGGCTTACTACGCTTTCCTATTAGCTTTCAGCTTACAACTTAGGAGTGATTTTCAGAAATCTGCTACTGGTACCGGACTTTCACTGCCTCCGGCTCGCTTTGACTTTCGCTCATAAGACTCTTACTCTCTCCGTCATGGTTTTTATTTTATAATGTTCTTATAATAGTATATTATAAATTAATTGTCAATCCCATTTTAAGATATATCATTGGCAAAATCAATACAAATAATTCAGTTTATATCCATAATCAGCTGTTCTAATACCGCATTGATTCCCTCTACATCAACCTTCTTATTAATATTTTCCAGGTAACCGGCCAAATCTGTCTCGTTCAGATAAGCTTCCAGCTGTGTCTCCATATCGTAAACCTTATCAGAAGCCGAAGGTAACTCAAAGTCTTCATAAGGCAGGACTTTTGAGGTTATGGTCACGGTAACCAGTTTTGTAGTTTCCTGTATCAATTCTGCCTTAATATTCTGCTGGAGCTCGTTGCCGTATAAGGCTGCTTCAATCCTCTGTCCCGGTAAACTCGTACTGGTAATCACAAACTTTCCGTTCATATAACTAGTAGCATCTTTTGAGGTAATGCTGAAATCCTGTAATGCTAAATTAAACACCAGAGGGACATCCATATAGGCCTCGGTAATGGAGAGTGACAGATCACCGTTATACAAGCCATTTCCCTCACTAACCGTACCGCTTAACTTAAGGACTTCCTCTTCAGCCGGGCTGAACCAGGCTTCTACACCGGTATTGGTTCCGGCTTTTAGCTTTTTATATCCTAATATGGAAGTATCTGCATCTGACAAAAATTCACGTCCGGTAATATTCCCCTGAGAATCCACCCACACTCTCATTACAAACAGAGTTTCATTTTCCAATACATCGTACAGGTCTTTCTGTGATGCAATGGAAGACAATGCCGCATCTACCATGAGACCATACTGTTCTTTTGTACAGAGCTTAAGTTTTACTAATAAATCTGCTAAGTCCTCATCCGTTCTGGCTGTCTTAAGTACCTTTTCAGCTATCGCTAACATCGTCTTTTCATCTATCTTAACCGTAAGCATGGTCTGGTCCCCGCTGATGCTGCCTGCCGTCATAAAATAATCCATGGCACTAACGTTCCTGATCTCACCCAGAGCCGCCGCCGTATATCTCTTTAATAACTTGTTCAGTAATTCTTCCGTCAGCGGATTATTGCCGAAAAACTCCATAACATCTTTGGCTGTAAAGAGTCCGGCCGTACTGTAGGAATTGCCGTAGGCGGAGTTTGCCGGTATCTTTAAATACGCCTTGCTTAATTCGGGAATCAACAGGTACGTTACTTCTTTTTCCACGTCTGACAGGACATTCATTGATGTCAGTTCAATATCATTGGTAAAAAAAGTAAAGATGGAATCGGCCTTTTTATCCGTCTGTCTGGTGACAGTGGTTGTTTTGAAGCTCTTTAAGTTTTTTAATCCCAGGGCAGCTGCAAAATCAGGATCAAACTCCGCTTTTATAGTTGCTTCTGCACCAATACCTGATGCCGTTTTTTTGTAGTTTTCCATGTAAACGCCATATAACTTAGTAAAATCATCAATCTGTTTTTCCAGATTTGTTTTTTCAACGGACTGATAGTAATCCGTGGTATTCTCCACCGTTTGTGCGGCCTGGCTGACAGCCGCCGGAGTACATACGGAAAGCAGCATAAGTGCCGCTGCTATCAAAACAGCACCTAATGCTTTTTGTAACCAGTTTAGGCCATTCTTAAAACTTCTGTTTTCATTTTTCTTCATACCTGACATCTTAATCCTCCACTTGTAATATTTTGTCTCAGCGCCAAGACCTCTCTAATCTTCCTGTTACATAAAAATATAGCAAACAGACTCGCAATATGCATGGAAATCTTGATTATTAAGAGCTTTTCGCCATATCGGTAATGCCTTAACAGGCATCCAGATAATATGCTATTTTTTAACAGCTTTTTCTGTAAGAATAGCAAATTTTTCAAAATTCGTCAATGATGGATTATACCCACTAATTTATTATTTTCTCCGCTTCTTTATTCTGTCTATCTGCTTATGCCCTGCCCGGTACTTATTATATGGTTCATCCCGCCTGTAAGATTTTTTAATTTATAGATGAGTTCGGTGAACCTTCCTTTTAATAAAATAAAGGTGCAGCTATACATTGTATAACTGCACCTGGCTAAACTCATTGGTTTTCAATTTAAAGCGTATCTATCACGGCATGGTGTTGGTAGTGGTGTCGGGTAAATCCGTTGGTGCAGGTGTCATTTGTCCATCCGGTGTAGGCGTAGGCGTTAAGGATGGTGTGGGTGTCTCCGTCGTATTGCCTTCCCCGTCATCCGGAGGTGTGGGTGTCACTGTTCCGCCGTCATCATTACCGGTATTACCATCTTCCTCCGTATTTCCACCGTTATTGTCATCCAGCGTATTGCCGGTTTTGTCATCATCTTTCTTACCTCCGGAGGGTTTACCGGTAGGTTTTTTACCAGGACTGTCCTTTGTATTGTCTTCCTCATCGGTTGTACCGGTATCTTCCTCCGTATTCTTTTCCGGTGCTTTGGTTGGTGCTTTGGTCGGTGCTTTTGTAGGTTTTATAACGTCAGCCAGATCTATTCCGTAATCCTGCAGATTATCGTAACTGATCTGATCGCTGTAATCCATGCTTGGCTTAAAATTAAAATATTCCTCAAGACAGAGGTGGTTCTCGTAAATGTACTTTGCCAAAGATTTTCCTACATAGCGGATATGCCAGGGTTCATAAGAATAACCGGTAATCTCTGATTTATCCTTGGGATACCTTATAATAAAGCCATATTCATGGGCATGGGCGGCAAGCCAGATACCTTCCGCCGATTCACCAAAAGATTCATCCAGTCTGTTGTTTACGGACTTAGCCGATACATCAATGGCAAGCCCTGTCTGATGTTCGCTGAAGCCGGGTGTTGCCGAATACTTCATGGTATGTTCCAGTCCCTGCTTCTTTACGTTGTCGGTAAAAATCTCATACTGTCTGTCATAGGAACGGTAAGCAGATACTCCGTTTAACACAATGTCATCTGCTGCTGCCCCGTTAAAGAGCTCTTTTAAGGCATCTGCCGCAGCCTGCCGCATAAGCTTCTTTTCATCATAATAACTGAAAGAATAACTTACATCAGGTACAACCAGATCCCCGGGTATATAATCAGAAGGCAGCCTCAGCTCCTTGTTTACCAGAACGGTAAGGCTGTCCGGTCTGGTATCTGCTACCACATTATCATGATTTGCTATAACTTCGATTGCCTCGTCAGAACTGTTTCCCGCTCCCACTATAGAACCTCCTGTTGTTGGGTTTATAGTATCATATTCTTTACTGCTATCAGAATATGAAGGGTCATCGTAGTAATGTTCAAAGGCATAAGTAGATTCACCGGCTTTGGACAATGTTACAATTGATGAATATGTTATGGTGCACAATATTACAAAGGGCACCCCAACAATGGCAATCCTTTTCCAGTTTCGTTTTAATTTGCGTTTCCGTTTTCTAATAGACATACTTTCTCCCATTTCCTAACTGCTGTTGACATGTGTTCATGCCGCTTAACAATTTCGGCCGGCTGCTGATCGCTTTCACCGGTTATCTTCATCCTGCAAAGATCACGGGTTCGATTACCCCTGATCCTGCTGTCCCCAACTATATTTAATTACCTGAATAAGTTGTGTTGTGCCTGATGTTATTCATTTCCTTTATGAATATATATTGAATCAGGTGCGGATACCTGATGTCTTTATCCTTTGTTTTATACAATGAAACCATTTCTATAATCTGTCCTTTATTCCGTTCTCATTATATCACATTCCGGCATAAAATCTATGGTTTTTTACGTAATATTCAGTTTTATAATCGCTTAATACCATTTTTTATTGAAATAAATTGATAATTTTGGTATATTTGCTTAATTATGGTTATTGACATTAATATTGTCTAACAATTGGTTTTTCAACTGATACAATTCATTGGATAAGTCTACATAGACGTCATGGGGATTTACAAGTCTTCTGGTTTCATCCCACAGTGTCTCCAGCTCGTTCCGGCAGTACTCCCGGATTTCCATAACAGACGGAGAAGAATATACGCATTTTCCGTTCTTAAAAATAGGTATCAATAACTCTCTTAAAGTATAGGTTCCGGCCTTCAGATATGTCTTTTTCCAGGTAGCCAGGGGATCAAACAGCTTTAAAGGATTCTCTTCCGAATACTTCTCATCCGCCATGGCAATTAAATCTGCCTTGATTTTGCCGCTTTCTTTCTCATAAACACGGTAAACGGTTTTATTCCCGGGATTAGTAATCTTCCAGGGATTTTCCGATAATTTTATCTTCGGAATAAACTCTCCGTTCTTTTTTATAGCTGCCAATTTGTAAACACCGCCAAAAGCCGGGCAATCCTTGGAAGTAATCAGGTTCGTACCTACTCCCCAGGAATCTATGGCAGCACCCTGGGTTTTTAAGGAGTCGATTAAATATTCGTCCAAGTCACTGGAGGCAACAATGGATGCATCCTTAAAACCAGCCGCATCCAGCATCTTTCTTGCCTTTTTGGACAAATAGGCCAGATCGCCGCTGTCTAAACGGATACCGTATTTTTTCGGCATATGTCCTGCTTCCCTTAATTCCGTAAACACCTTAACCGCATTGGGAACACCGGACCGCAGCGTATCATAAGTATCCACTAAAAGTGTGGCATTATTGGGGTAAAGGTCCGCATATTCACGAAAAGCCGACAGCTCGTCCTCGAAACTCATAATCCAGCTGTGTGCATGAGTGCCCAAAGCCGGAACACCAAACTTTTTGGCAGCCAATACATTGCTGGTACCGCTGCACCCGCCGATCACGGCTGCTCTTGCACCGTAAATACCAGCATCCGGCCCCTGTGCCCGTCTTAAACCAAATTCCATAACACTTTCCCCTTTGGCTGCATAACAAACCCGGGAAGCTTTCGTGGCAATCAGGCTCTGGTGATTAATAATATTTAAGATTGCAGTCTCCACCAGCTGTGCTTCCATAATCGGTGCTATTACTTTTAATAAAGGCTCCATGGGAAAAACCACAGTTCCTTCCGGAACCGCATAAATATCCCCTGTAAACCGGAAATCTTTCAGATAAGCCAAAAAGTCCTCATCAAACATATCCAAACTTTTTAAATAGTCAATATCTTCACTGCTAAAATGTATTCTTTCTATATAATCAATAACCTGCTCCAGACCGGCACATATGGCATACCCGCTGCCGGATGGATTATTCCGGTAGAATACGTCAAAAATTACCGTGTCATTGCCGTTATTTTTAAAATAGCCCTGCATCATTGTTAGTTCATAAAAATCAGTTAATAAAGTCAGATTCTCTTTTTCCATGCTGCTGCTCCTTTGTTCTCATGCCGCCAAAACTTACATTTATTCTTCCTTTGTGAATATCCAGCCGCTTATTCTTCGCAGATGGTGTATTCCCTTATAAGTGTACATAATTTATGCAATAAAATACAAATTATACAATTCTTTCTGCGGCTGTGCACTGTGATCTTAAAATTCTGTCCAATCATCTGTGCCCCCAAATATGTGTGTACGGACTCCAGTCGGAATTAACACTGCCAACTTGATTGCATTATATTTATTCCGTTTTACATTATATCACATTCTTAAAATAGTACAACTAATAGCAAAAGAATTAATAATAGTTAAGAATTTCTTAAGCAACCGTCAGGGCTATTTTGCAGTTTAATTTCCCGGTGAATTAATACGGACCGGTTAAAATAAAATCAAAAATATTTCGTATTTTCATTCAGGCTGTGATATAATATATAAAGCAAAATCGGACTGTTACATATATCATTTGTTAATGTTACAGCATTTTCCGATGAATCAAATAATGGGAGGGTTTTATGAAAACCTTATTAACACTTTTATTTTTACTTATATTTTTTATTATTAGTATACCTCTTTTTTTAGTGGTAATAATTATAGGAAAAATAAATCCACGTTCGAAGGTACGTACCTCACAAGCAATTGTGGTGACAGCCTTCCGGATTATTTTGTTCCTGTGCGGTATTAAAAAGACAGTGATCGGAGTTGAAAATATACCGAAGGAGGAAGCTGTGTTATACGTTTCCAACCACCGCAGTTATTTCGATATCCTTATCGGCTATACCTCCGTTCCCAATCTAACGGGCTATGTAGCCAAAAAGGAAATGTCGGGTATTCCTTTTATCAGCTGGTGGATGCGGTTTCTTAACTGCCTGTTTCTGGACCGTGATAATATAAGGGAAGGTCTTAAGACCATATTGGAAGGCGTAGAACTGATTAAAAACGGCTATTCGGTTTTTATCGCTCCGGAAGGCACAAGGAACCAGGAAAATGACATGCTTCCCTTTAAAGAAGGCAGTCTGAAAATGGCTGAAAAAACCGGTTGTGCTATTATTCCCGTATCCATTAGTAATACGGATAATATCTTCGAAAACCATATTCCCTGGATCAGACGGGCTCATGTAATAATCGAATTTGGAAAACCGGTATACCCAGGTGAGCTTAATAAAGAAAACCGCAAATTCATCGGTTCCTATGTACAAGGCATCATTCGTGAAACACTGAATAAAAATGCATCCTTAGTGAAATTCTAAGACTTGAGTCAAGTGATAAAGGTCTCTCAGCTTGATTTTTGAGACGTTAGAGGCTTGTAAAAAATATAGTGTCCGAGGGAAAGGCAGCTAAATTGAATATACGTACACTGTATCCTTCAGCATATAAAATTGACCTTTTGATACTCGAATCAAGGCTTGAACTTTTAAATAATTAATGTTACAATATTACCACTGTATTAATGAGGGAAGGAGGTACATACATGCACCCCGCTTTAATAGCTTTGATAATAATTTTGGTTGTCGTTACCGGAGCCCTGATATTTTTAGCGATATACGGAAGAAAGCTTCAGAAGAAATCGGAAGCATCCCAGGCACAGATGAAAGCCGGAGCACAGACAGTCTCAATTTTAGTTATAGATAAAAAGCGCATGAAACTTAAGGAAGCAAATCTTCCGAAGATAGTTTTAGACCAGACACCCAGATATCTGCGCGGCTCTAAAGTGCCCATCGTAAAGGCGAAAATCGGCCCCAAGATCATGACTTTAATGTGCGATGATAAGATATTTGATTTAATTCCCGTTAAAAAAGAAGTAAAGGCAGTTATGAACGGTATTTATATTATGGATGTCAAAGGAATGCGTTCGAATTTAGATGTGAAGCCCGTTAAACAGAAGTTCTTCCAGCGAATGAAAAATAATTTAATTAATAGAAAAAAGGCTTAAATAAAAGGTTATAATCGTTTTTATCTGAACTTACGTGTTCTGCACGAAGCCAGGGTAAACAGGATTATAACCATTTTTTTAAACCGCCTTTTTGGAACTTATCTTTAACTGTATCTGGCAGTCGGATATAAAGGCATAATTAATATCCAGACCATAGTTAATTTCCGCCGTAATTTTGTCTTCTTCTTCCGTAACCTTTATCTGAGTCGTATAGATCCCTACCTGAAGTTCTCCGTAAGGTGTCTGGTAATAGGTTGTGTTTTTGGTGTTTTCTTCAAAAACCATATGCACATTGCTGGCACCTCTTTTAATGATATCCACCTGTTTTTCGGCAATCTTTATGGTACAGTTTGTGATTCCCTCTATGTCTTCGAGGATTTCTTCATATACAATAAAATGCTTTCCGTTGCGGTTATAATATTCTCCCACCGAAATTACTTCAACGGCTTCCTCTTTATCTATTTCATATTGAAGCCCGGATATTGACACCAATACATTCTTTTTCATGTTACCTCCATTCGGAATGGTTTATCCCAGATTTATATCCGGTTCCACCCGTTTTAGCCTATCGCATCAGCATAACTCTCAATATTTACATCCTTGGTTTCCACCACTTCACAAGGTAGAATCGTGTTGGCAAATTTCTGAAATTTTTCAGCTCCGTCACTGACATAAAACCGGTGTTCTCCGGCCGGAGTCAGACTTTCCAGTCCTTTGCTTATAAGCACTTCCTTTAAGGTTCTGGCAGTTTCATAGGCAGGATTCACCAATGCAACTTTGTCTCCTATAATGGAACCTATGGTATGACGGATTAAAGGATAATGGGTGCATCCTAATACCAGTGTGTCAATCTCATACTCTTTTAATTCACTCATATACCTTTTAGCAACCTCTACCGTTATGGGATCGGTAAGCCAACCTTCCTCAACCAGCGGTACAAATAGGGGACAGGCTTTTCCATACACTTTTACATGAGGGCTGGTTTTGCTTAAATAGGAAGTATATATTCCGCTGTTTATGGTACCTTCCGTTCCGATTATGCCGATATTTCCGTTCCTGGTCGTTTCCGCCGCTGTTTTGGCTCCCGGTTCAACAACACCAATAACCGGAATCGACACTTCCCTGGATACGGTTTCCAGTGCAAAAGCGCTTGCCGTATTGCAGGCTATTACAATGGCCTTTACGTTTTTCATCTGAAGGAATTTAACAATTTGTCTGGAGTAGGTGATGATCGTCTGTTTTGACTTACTGCCATAAGGCACCCTGGCTGTGTCGCCGAAATATATGATAGTCTCATCCGGAATCTGTCTCATAATTTCCCTGGCTACCGTCAGCCCGCCGATACCGGAGTCAAAAACTCCTATAGGAGCGCTACTTGCCATCTCCATCTCCTCCTGCTTCCAATGCCCTGGCAAATGCCAGCTGTAGTAATTTTTCCACCAGCTGGGGTTTCCCGATACCCTTTGCTTCCCATAACATGGGGTACATACTGATACCCGTAAAGCCCGGCAGGGTATTAATTTCATTAAAAATTACTTCCCCTGTCTCCTTATCTACAAAAAAGTCTACCCTGGATAATCCGTATCCATCCACGGCCTTAAAAATTTTAACTGCATAATCTCTGATTGTTTCAGCTGCATTGCCGGGAAGTTCAGGGGATAGTATGGTTTTGGAGGCTTCGTTATTGTATTTTGCATCATAATCGTAGAAATCCGCAGCGGCAATAATTTCGCCTACTCCGGAGGCTTTGGGTTCATTCCCTCCAAGAACCGCACATTCCACTTCCCTGCCGTTAATGGTTTCCTCAACCAGAATCTTTCTGTCATGCCCAGCGGCACTATGTAAGCCTCTTATTAATTCCTCTCTGTTATGGGCTTTTGATACACCTCTTGAAGAACCGGCATTGGATGGTTTGATAAATACGGGATAACTGAGTTTTTGCTCCACCTTTTCTGCTGCACGGCCAGGCTGTTCTAATTCCTTCTTAACTATGGAAACATAGTTTGCCTGTCTGATCCCCAGGGTATCTACAATAATTTTAGTAAATAACTTATCCATGGATACACCGGAAGCTACTACTCCGCAGCCTACATAAGGGATTTTGGCCAATTCCAGTAGTCCCTGTACCGTTCCGTCTTCCCCGCAAAGTCCATGAAGTGCGGGAAATACCACATCAACTTTTTCTGTTGTTACTTTATTTGCTTCCAGGAACAGCACCGCCTTCTGAGTGGCATCCGGGGAAATGATTGCGGTAACCGTTCCCTTTTTCCATTCGCCGGACGAAATCTCTTCCACCTGGTTAACTTTAATCCATTTTCCTTCTTTCGTAATTCCAATTATAATAATCCGGTATAAATCCGTATTGATATTCTTAATAATAGTAGTTGCTGAAACACATGAAACTTCATGTTCCGAGGACTGTCCTCCGAACAATACTGCTACTGTTTTTTTATTCATAATAGATACCCTTTCTTTATAACCAAAAGAAATATTTTTTACCCCCTCAACGAAATAATACGATTAACAAGAAGTATGTTTTACGCCGAGTGAAAATACTTATACCGAGTAAAAAAATATAACTAATTTTTAAATTAAGTTTAATCTCTTTGCATAAATCAAGTTCCAGTAAATAAAACGCTTATATTATATCTATTAAGCTCTCAAATACTTTATTCATTTTACTATTTATTTCTCCAACATTCAATACATTTTATGAATCCTGTACTTTTAATTTACATTAGCACTTATATTTGTCCTCTTCTGCAGGTGTCTATAACAGGGGTTTTCACGCCCTGATTTGAGACAGCAAAAGACCTCACCAGAACTTTTTGGCCGATGTTTATTACCCCATATTATGGTAATACTAAAAAATAACAAGAGTAATTCCTATAAAACCCCTGCCGGGTACATAACCAATTAAATATATGACAGCCTGTTTGTCAGGCAGATCGGAGCTTTATGAAAAGACATATGTTATCCAGTGAGTCAGTTTTACATAAGAGTACGGAACAAATAAATTATTTTTACCGCAGTTTGTTTTATATCTGTCTTTTGCTAACCGTTATATCAATATTAATGATAAAAGCCTTCCCATCAAACGCCGGGGAAGAAGGAATCCAGGAAGGAATTGCTTCAGAGCTTATCCGTTTTCATGTGATTGCTAACAGTGACTCCGCAAAAGACCAGGCTTTAAAATTAGAGATTAAACAGGCTCTTACGGATGCCCTGCGTCCTAAACTTGAGAATGTAAAAGACATAGCAGAAGCACGTACCGTTTTAAAAAGCAATTTACCGGAAATGGTTTCAATTTCCGATGATATTATTAAAGAAAATGGATTTACTTACGAAGCGGCTGCCACCATTGAGCGAGGCTATTTTCCCTTAAAGGTATACGGAGATTTAACGCTGCCCCCGGGGGAATATGAAGCCGTCCGCGTAGAACTTGGTGAGGCAAAGGGGCAGAACTGGTGGTGTGTTATGTATCCGCCTTTGTGTTTTGTAGACTCCACCTACAGTATTGTGCCGGATTCCTCCAAGAAGGAATTAAAGTATATGCTGACCGACGAAGAATATAACGCTGTGTTTTCAAAAAAAGATACGAAAATAAAAGTTAAATTTAAACTGCTGACCTTATTAAACGATGCGCTGAAAGAATAAGGTTATTTGTTCACTTCCCTGCAAAAAGCAGCAGTTCCGTGAATAATAACAGAATAAGGTACTGCTCTTGCAAATAATGCCTCCTGTGTTTATAATCATAGGTAAACGTAACTAATTCCGTCACTGCGGCTTTGTGTTATGGCCTCCACGGGTATACCAAACAGTTACAGGCAAACTACATATTGATAAACAGGAGTATTTATGAATTCAATTAAATTAAAAGCCCATGCAAAAATCAATCTGGGACTTGATGTGGTAAAAAAACGGGAAGACGGCTATCATGAAGTCCGTATGATCATGCAGACTATCGGTCTATACGATAAACTCACCATCAACCGCACAAACAATTTCTCTATTGTAATAACTACCAACCTTCATTATCTTCCCACCGATGAAAACAATCTGGTTTATAAAGCAGTTTCCTTAATGCGGCAGGAATACCATATTGAACAGGGTATTTATATTAATCTTGAAAAAAAAATACCGGTGGCGGCAGGTATGGCCGGCGGCAGTTCGGATGCGGCTACTGCTCTTTATGGAATGAACCGGCTTTTTGATTTAAAATTAAAGAAAAAAGATTTAATGAGCCTGGGGCTTCGCTTGGGAGCAGATGTTCCCTACTGTATTATGAGAGGCACTGCCCTGTCGGAAGGAATCGGAGAAGTCTTAACACCCCTTCCTCCTTTCCCGGCCTGTCAGGTTCTAATTGTAAAACCCGGTATTAGTGTGTCAACCAAATACGTCTATGAAAACCTTAAACTGGATGAAAATACAAAGCATCCGGATATTGATGGCATCCTGGCTTGTATCAAAAATAAGGATCTAAGAGGTGCCGCAGAATTTTTTGGAAATGTCCTGGAAACCGTCACCATTAAGGAATACCCCATCATCGGGGAAATCAAAGAAAAAATGTATGAATACGGAGCCGTTACTTCCTTAATGAGCGGCAGCGGTCCTACCGTATTCGGATTGTTTGATGATCCAAGAAAAGCGGAAAAAGCTTTTTACCAGTTTAAAGTGGGTGACTTGGGTAAACAGGTATTTCTGACTGATTTATATCAGCCCCTCTATTAACTTTTATATATACTTCTCCGATAATTACCATAACTCTGTAAGTTGTATTAAAGTTCAGCTTATAGTGCCAAATCGTTGGCTGAATAGCCACAACTATTTATTTTACCAAGGAGGGTGCTTGTTATGGGTATAAACGGAATTACAGCGGCCAGCTATAATAGTCCGCAGACTAACCAGACAAAGAGCAAGGAGACAGCTCGTAAAAACAGTCAGGAAATCAAGGAAGACATACCATCTGCCGTGTATGAGAAAAACACGGAGGAAGGGACCAAAAAAGTAGTATATAAACAAGATACCGCTACCATTGCACAGCTAAAAGCAGAAGCAGAGAAAAGAACCAAACAATTACGGGACTTAGTTGAAAAGATGCTCTTAAAACAGGGACAGTCTTTTGATGAGTCCAGCATGTACCAGCTTTTAAGAGAAGGCAAAGTAGAAGTGGATGCCCAAACTGCGGCTCAGGCAAAAGCAGATATTGCCGAAGACGGTTACTGGGGTGTAAATCAGACCTCCGACCGGCTGGTATCCTTTGCCAAAGCTCTTACCGGCGGAGATCCGGATAAAGTTGATGAGATGATTGAGGCCGTTAAGAATGGTTTCGAACAGGCGAAAAAAGCCTGGGGCGGTGAACTTCCGGATATCTGTAAGCAGACCTTGGATGCTGCTTTAGGAAAACTGGATGAGTGGAAAAAATCCGCAGGCGGTACAGAATCTAACAACTGATCAACCGTAACTAATTATCTATAAAATACTGCAGGCCCTGTCGTAATCCCGGTATTTAACGTACCGGATCGAGACGGGGCCATATTATTTTGGTCGAATGGAATAATCATCATGAGAGTTATATTAATCGGTCTACTTTTTTCATAATAATCAGCTTATCGCCAACCTTTAAGTTAGTATCCTCCAAATCGTTCAGTTCTTTGATTCTATCCACTGTTGTATAATATTTCTTGGCAATATTCCACAAACTATCCTGTGCTTTCACAACATAGCCTACGATACTTGGCATACTCTGCAGCTTTTCGTAATCTAAATCATAGACATCAATATCCGTAATGATGGGTTCCGTAATGGAATCAAATA
>JAEZSL010000246.1 GCA_023443925.1 Bacillota bacterium
TTTCTGTCAAACGGCAGATCAGTTCATAATGACGGCGAAGTGTTTTGTTGACCAGTTCTTTAAACCTTTCCTTTTCTTCTGTCAGCATGCGGGTACGTTCCTTAAAATCAAGTCCCTGGGGACAGTAACCACCGTCATACGGAACATGGCAGGAAGTCTGATCGGAAAGCAGGTCGATATGCAATTCCTTTTCTAACAGGAATTCCAGTAGATCTACAATATTGCCATGATAGGCTATGGCACAGGCCTCCTTGTTTTCCTGAGCTGCTGCCGTCCATTCTGCCACTTCCCCCAAATCACCGGAGTATTTGCTTACCCAGCCCTGCTCATGCCGGGTTTTAATACGGGAGATATCGACTTCCGCAATTATGGATACCGCACCTGCTATTTCCGCTGCCTTGCCTTGTGCACCGCTCATACCGCCAAGGCCGGAGGATACAAATAATTTACCTGCCAGATTTCCTTCAGAGGGAATACCTAACTTAATCCTTCCCGCATTTAACAGGGTATTAAAGGTACCGTGAACAATTCCCTGCGGACCGATGTACATGAAACCGCCGGCTGTCATCTGTCCGTAATTGGCAACTCCGATGGCGGCTGCACGGTTAAAGCTGTCCAGATTATCAAACATACCCACCATTAGTCCATTGGTAATGATTACACGGGGTGCCAGCGAATGGGATTTAAACAGCCCCGCCGGATGTCCGGATTCTATGACCAGCGTCTGATCTTGCGTTAAATTCTCCAGGTATTTCTTAATCAGGCGGTACTGCATCCAGTTCTGGCATACCTGGCCGGTCTCTCCGTAAGTAACCAGTTCATAAGGATATAGGGCTACGTTAAAATCCAGATTATTATCAATCATAACCTGCACCGCTTTTCCTTCGATGCACCTGCCTTTATATTCTTCAATGGGTTTCCCGGTAATCGTGCCTTCAGGGCGGAACCGGTAACCATATATCCGCCCATGTTCCTTTAATTCACCAAGAAATTCCTCCGCCAGCTGCTCATGATGCTCCTGTGGTATGTAACGCAGGGCATTTCTTAATGCAAGTTCCATATCCTTATCCGATAAAACGGCATTTCTTCTAGGCGCCCTTCTGTAGCCTTCTTCCATTTTAGGATAGGGCGGCAGCTCCTTATCCAGTTTTATTGTCATTGCATCCTGTATTATTTTATTATCCATTCATCTTCCTCCTGATTTCGTACATTTGACTACGGCTTATACCTGCCCATAGCTTCTGACTATTACTTTTAACCTGTATATTCCCGGATAGTTCGTGGCTGTGTAGAGTTTCCCTTTTAAAGGAATTGAAATTTCATGACTGCCTCATTCCTTTACAAGCTCTCCCCTAGATTTTGCTAATGTATACCTTTCCAACCGTTCCAGAATATAATTAAAGCTCAGGGTCAGCAAAGCTGTCAGTATAGTTCCCCAGATCATTTTAACCACATTCAGGGTCCGCAGACCATCAAAGAGCAGAACACCGATGCCGCCTGCATTTACTGTCTGGGCAATGGTGGCACTGCTGATCGTAACAACGATAGCAATTCTTATTCCTCCGAGAACTACCGGAAGTACCAAGGGCAGCTGCACTTTAAAAAATATCTGTACCGGTGACATTCCCATTCCCCTTGCAGCTTCCAGTAATACTCCATCGACTCCGTTAAAACCGGCCAGGATATTCCGGACCAGGATAAACTGGCTGTACACAATCAAAACCACCACCGCATCTGTCTTGCCAAGGCCGAAAACGGGTATCAGAATGGCGAAAAAAGCCATACTGGGAATCGCATAAAAAGCGCCTAACACCGCAACAATGATTTTAGAAACCATTTTATTTTTCATTAAGAGAAGACTGACCAGTATTGCAATCAAAAATGAGATTGCCAATGCAGTTACACACATACTGAGATGTTCCAATAAATATCCGATCATTTTAGGATAGTGCTTTGATCCGTATTCAATAAATTTCGCCATATTTTATACCGTTGTATTTCACAGGCTGGCCTGGAATACCGCCACTTAAAATAATTAAAAGCTTTAATCTGTGGCATCCTTTCTATACAATGTTTTATTTAAGCAGTTGGGAATCTTGAATTGTATTATCTGTATGGCATAAATACAATATTGCTGTTTCTCAATCATCTAAAATTATACTTTTTAGCAAAAACCACTCAATTCGTAATAATGCCGCTTCCACATTACTGCTAATATTCAGCCGGAATTATTTTACGATAACGGACAGCTGTTCCCAGGTGATCTGCCCGGTGATATCTCCGGCAGAATCCTTGACATAGACTACTGCATCCTTATCTTTCATAAATATAGTCAGAGATTCTTCTATGGAGGTATCCTCATCCAGAACATAGGTAAAATCCCTGGTGCCGTCATGACTCAACGGCGTCATTATAGCATCCACCGTTACGATTTTGATCCGTTCCATGGTATTGTCCGCAGATACCAGTTTACTTACAAATTCATTGGCCGGATGCAGCATGATTCGGTTGGGATCATCAAACTGCTGGAGTTTTCCTTCATGCATAATAATTATTTTATCACCAAGCTTAAAGGCTTCATGTATGTCGTGGGTAACAAAAAGTATAGTTTTTTTCATGGTCTTATGTAAATGGATCAATTCACTTTGAAGTGTTTCCCTTGTGATGGCATCAATGGCACCGAAAGGCTCATCCATCAGCATAACAGCCGGATCTGCAGCCATGGCTCGGGCGATACCTACACGCTGCTGTTGTCCTCCGGAGAGCTGCCTTGGAAACCTTTTCCGGTATACGGACGGTTCCAGACCAACCATATTCAGGAGTTCCTCCACACGATTTGAGATTCTTTGTTTGTCCCATTTTAAAATTCCCGGAACAACCCCTATATTATCTTCAACTGTCATATGGGGAAACAAACCGCCCTGCTGTACCACATAACCGATTTTTCGGCGGTATTCAACAGGTTCCAGCTTTGTTATACTACTTCCGTAGAATAAAATATCACCTTCCGTTATATCGTACAACTGATTAACCATCTTCATTAATGTAGTTTTACCAGAACCGGAAGTACCAAGGATCGTTACAAACTCTCCATCCATAACCGATAAGGATACATCACATACCGCCTCCCTTTCTACTTTTGGAAAACGCTTACTGACATTTTTAAATTCCAGGGCTATTTTACGCTCCTCTTTTTGTTTTGCTGATTCCATTATATTTATATTGTCATTCATTCTTCTGCCTCCCGTGTTTATTCTTCTCTGCCCAATAATCTTCCTACGGCTGATTGTGCCCACGCCAGTAAAATATCAACTATAATTGATAAAAAGGCTATGCTCAGACCGCCTACCAGTAATATATTCGTACGGTTCATACCAAGCCCTGTAAATACCAGATTGCCTAGCCCTCCGGCGCCAATATAGGTTGCGATGGTGGTACTGGCTATGGTTTCTACAATGGAGGTCCGTATACCGGTTATAATAAGCGGAAGTGCCAGTGGAGCTTCCACCTTCCAGAAAATCTGTTTTCTGCTCATTCCCATGCCGGCTGCTGTTTCATACAAATTCGGTTCTATGGATAAAAAACCGGCTGCCGTGTTAATCATAATAGGCGGTATGGCAATAATCATCAGGGCAATAACAGCCGGTACCTTGCCGATTCCGATTAACGGTATCATTATTATCATCATAGCAAGGCTTGGAATAATCCTCATAATATTAACGGTACCTGATATGATCCGGGAGATCTTCGGATGTTTTGCGCACATAAGACCAAGGGGAATACCGATTATAATTGCAGCCAGCACTACCATAACGCTGATGGAAATATGAGTCATTACTGCTTCCCAGTATTCGCCGGTGTGTTCTTTGTAATATAAAAACATTTCATTTAGCATAGCTTATCCTCCATATTAAAATTTGCTCTGACACCTGTTTTTCAGCAGTAATTATTTACCTGAAGAAAGAGATTGACATATGAAAGAGTCTGGCTTGCCAGACTCTGGCGCTGACGTGCTGTCACGATAGTGACATCTACCTTAAGCGCGTCATGTGCATCCTGCCTGGAAGGCTTTTTAATTTATAGGTAAGTTCGGAGAACTTTCCTATAAATTATGAAAGAGTCTGGCTTGCCAGACTCTAGCACTGGCGCGCTGTCACGACAGTGACATCTTCCAAAGGATTTTATCCTTTTGCGTGTTCGTGTGCATCCCCCGGAGGGTTTTTAACTTTCCTATACGATAGAAAAACCGCGGCGGGAATCCCGACACGGCCTTGTGTACTAAAACAGTTTGATTCATTCATTTTTCTAACCTCTGGTGAATACTCTTTATTCACGGTCTGGTGCAATAATATCATATCAATTGTCAATAAAACGTCAAAAAAATCCCTCCAAATATATTTTTTTCGTCGTTTCTTCATTTACGGTATTTACATGGAACCTATTTTCATGTAAAATACACGTTAAAATTATCATATCCAAATAACTTAATTCAGATATGAATTGTCACCCAAATATTTTTAAAAGGAACCGTATAATTGCATACTGGTATGTTGATATGGACGTATGAAGACAATTTTCCGTCTGCCAGGCGGGAGGAACAAGATCTAGCGAGGGCTGCATCATTTGACGCCAGCCAGGCAGATGACAATTCAGACAAATCATTAGAAAAAATTACAGCGTACAGTACACTTGCACAGGAGGAATAAATTTGCACACATTAGAGATTATAGTTTTGCAGACACCGAAAATAATATTAGACGGCACCGAAATCATATTCCCCTATAAAAAAGCGGAAGCACTGCTTTTATATGTTGCATTGGAAAAAACAGTTACCAGGGAAATCGTTTCCACTCTTTTGTGGGAGGATGCCGACAATGAAACTGCTAAAAAGAACCTCCGGCACGCATTATACATAACAAAAAAAGTATTTGGTTTTGACGTAATTGTATCACCGCAAAAATTCAGCCTTTCCCTGCACACAGAGATTCATTTGCTTTGTGATCTGGATACCTTTATCAGCAGCGGTGATATTACCCTTTATAATGCGGAATTCATGTTGGGTTTTAGTTTGAAGAATACCAATGCCTTTGAAGAATGGCTGGGCCGTAAAAGGGATCATATAAGAGAAATCTACTTAATTAAACTCTATGAATACATAATTTCTATTCCGGCGGACCGGCTTTCTGAAATCGAACTGTTCTGTTCCAAATATATTGATGCTGATCCTTTTGATGAAAGGGTCATCCGGTATCTGATGGTAGCCTATCAAAAGAATAAACTTTATTTAAAAGGTATTAAAGCCTATCAAAAACTTCACAAGCAGTTAGGCTGTGAACTTGGAATCGTACCGGGACAGGATATAACCGACCTTTACCGGAAACTTCGTATGGAATGGGCGGAGTCCGCCACGGAGGAAGAGCCTGAGGAAGCCCCGTTAATCCATGGCAGAAAAAATGAATTTTCCGCCCTGCGTTATTTATACAATTCCTTTACCGACGGTTCTGTAGTCTCTGTAATGTTAAGCGGAGAAAACGGCGTGGGGAAAACCCACTTAATCAACAGCTTCTTAGAAACAGTCCGGGAGGATAATATATTACTCCTCTCCACTGCCTGCTATTCTTTGGAGGAGCAAGTCCCCCTATATCCCTGGAACTCCATCATTCTTCAGCTGGATGAATTTCTTCAAAAAAATAAATATGAGCTTCCCCAGGCTTACAGCCAGGCCGTAGCCCAGTACTTTCCCACTTTCGGCAATCAGGTCATCCAGTCTTTCGTATCCATCGATATCGCCAATCATTTTAATTTTCGCGCTGTCTGTAACGGTATTCTTCGAATCTTTAACCAAATTTCGGAAGATACCGGTATCCTGCTTATTTTCGATAACTTCCATCTGGCGGACTCTCTGAGCACACAGTTAATCTTTATGCTGTTAAAAGAACTGCGCCAGAATTTTATGATCATATTTACCGGCCTGGACACCCTGGATGATGCCATGAAGGATTTTACCGGAACCCTTTTAAAAACCAATATGCTGACAGAACTGAAACTGAACCGCTTTACAAAAGAAGATGTCATGGAAATTATAGATGAAACCCTGGGAAAACATGATCTGAATGATAAAATAATTGATACGATCTATTCAGAAACAGCCGGCAATGCCTTCTTCTTAAATGAAATATTAAATACCTATAAAGAACGCGGCACTATATCAGGACTTTCCCTGGACGCCCAGAATATCCTGAATGAACGTTTAAGCGGCCTGACCAATGAGGCTAGACAGATTCTCGATATTCTCTCCCTGTTTGAGGATAACGTACCTTTGGATGTATTAGAACAGGTCTTTCATAAATCTTCTCTGATGATGCTTGATAATATCGAAGAGCTGAAACGGCGTTCCCTGATTAAAGAAAAGCTTCTCCACGGCCAGATTATATTTGTATTCACTCATAATAAAATGAGAGAATTCGTTGGTTCCCGGTTATCTCCTTCCAAGCAGAAGCTTCTGCATAACAGTATTGCTTATGCCCTGGAATTGGTTCTTCCAAAGACAGAGAATAATTATTATAACCGGATACTTTACCACTTTAATTTGTCAAATAATACGGTGAAGGTTCTGACCTATCAGATTCTTGCTCTTGTGGATTCCACTGCAAGTCAGCTGGAACTATACCCAAGCCTGATGCATTCAGAAGATGATATGAAACTCCATAATGATGACATTATAACCGCCTATTTTCAGTTCCTTGAGAATTCCCTGGAACAGGCTAACTTACAGTTCCAGGACTCAGCCCTGTACCAAAATTTAAAAACCAGGCTTCTCATAGCCAAAGGAAGATATTTTATTCTCTCCGGTAATTACAGCAGCGGGCTTACTACCATTAAAAAAGTGTACAGTATGCCCTACGCCCTGGAGAATCCATCCTATATGCTATCCGCATTGAGGCAGACCGTATATTACGGTATCCAGCTCTACCAGACGGACATTATGAATGAATACATAGCAAAAGGACTGGAATTGGCGCGTCAAAACGATATCCGTATGGAATATGCCATTTTCCTGCGGCTGGACGGACTGAAATACCTTATGCTGGGGGATTTTGCAAATTGTCTGTCCAATTTGCAGCACTCAATGGAAATTCTTAAACTCCAGATACATGACAGTTTAAGTGTTATTAATTTAACAGCCGCCTATAATTATCTGGGGGAAATGGAACGCAGACAGCGTAGATTTCCGGAAGCTGTCTCACATTACAAAACAGCGGTTTCCCTATGTACGGAACACAATATCGCCATCAGTGCCACCTTTTTTACTAATCTGGGCTGTGCATATATGGGGATGGGTGTACGTACGGAAGCCTTTCATAATTTTTTATGTGCTTCTGAGATTTATGAAAATTCCAGAACCTTAATGGGCCGGTCTGTTACTAAAGGTTACTGTGCTCTTTATTACAGTGAAGGCGGGGATTTTGAAACAGCAAAGCAATTTCTCTCAGAAGCTGAAAGATCCGCTAATCAGCTGGGTTCCCCCCTGGAAAAAGGCTTACTTAGAAGGACCCAGGCCGAACTTCTTTACCGCTTTTATACTGAATATCAGGAAGTTCTGTCAGAAGGACTGGAATTTTACATAAAAGACTGCAGGCGGCTGCTGGAACCGTTAATGAATATCTATGAAGTAAAAGATGTGGATGCATTCGAGATACCGATGCAGTGAATTAATAGTAAAACCGCAGTTAGGGAAACCATTCTTCCTCAACTGCGGTTTATGCTTCCGGGCTTAAGCTGTAAAAATAGACTTTACACATTTACACAATCCAGCCGTTCTTTTTCCAGTATTCATTTTCAATTTCGCTCCATACTGCATTTTTATGCATCACTGTCATAATTTTAAAGAATACCCGGGTCTTAATACAGGGTTTCACTTTTCCCGCTGTGCGATTAATTTTGGCGGCAAGCCGTCTGACCTTTATGTTGAGCTTTTTTATTCTTTTACTATTTATTTCATCCCATTTTTGGGCCATGACCGTAAAGCTAAGCTGATAAACCCGGCCCATCGACCACCAGATCATCTGATTACTGATGGCTTTTGTTGTCTTCGATGCACCGGCACCGGCTGTGGTTGAAATGGCAATTCCGATTTTCTGCCGCATATCATAGGGTCTATGGCTCATCCAGCGGTAACCCAAATGGTCACAGAAGGTCTTTAACTGCCCGGACATACCCATACAGTAATTAGGCGAATCCAATATGATAACATCCGCTTCTTCCAGAGCTTTTATAATTGGTTCTGTCATATCTCTATGAGGACATAGATTTTCATCCTTTAGGATGCACTGTGTACAGCCGACACACGGACTAATGCCATTCACATTAAACTCTTTTATGTCTTCCTCAGCACAATCCAGCTGTTCCAACAATAAATGCGTCACATTATACGTATTTCCTTTATGAGCCTGACCATGTACTACTGCTATTTTCATAATCCATACACCTCCATAAAATTCACAGTAATCTTCTCAATTTTCTGCAGTGCTTCTTCGATTGTCACAATACTGTAATCACATTCCTGCATAATACAAAAAACCGGCGAATAAAACTGATATGCCATGGTTTCCGCATCATATACGTTCCTGCCACCCGACTTTAAAATTTCCGTAAAAACCTGAGTATTAAACTGAATGGAGGCTGTAATAAAATGATATGCATATAGCTTCCCGATTGCATCATTGCCGGGAGCACTGATCATGAAAAGTTTTCTGCATTTTTGAATATAATCATCCTGCATAAAGGTTTGAAAAACCGTCTTCACAAGTTGAATCAAATTCTCTTTTTCCATTCCGGTAAAAACAGACGGATTTTTTGTTATTTCCCCAAAAATGGCATCTGACTTTAATATATAGTGTTCTCTGATTGTATCAAAGATCTCTTCTTTTCCTTTATAATGCTTGTAAATCGAACTTTCTTTGATTCCCACCTTACCGGCAATATCTCTTATGGATACACCATAATATCCATGAATGCAAAACAGATTAAGTGCCTCCAGTTCTATTCTTTCTTTCGTTGTCATACTGCCTCCGATATTTAGCTAACATTTGTTAGCTTTATTATAAGCTAACGGGTGTTATCCTGTCAAGAGTTTCTAAAGGAGAAAAATAAAAATGTAAAAAACTATTGACATTTTCCACTCTATATTGTATATTACAAATGTCAAATACTTTTTACATTTTGGAGGGTTATCAATGAGAAAAATGGATGAAATGGAATTATACATTAATCAGAAAGGAATTAAATGGAGCTGGGCCTTCTTGGTGTTCTCCCTAATTATTTGGATTGGATACAACTTTATTACCAAAGCCCAAGGTGTTACAATCCCATCCCTGCTTTTCGGATTACAATTTCTGGTTTACTTTATTGTTACAAACATCGAGAAGAAAAAGGTTGACCATAATAGCGGTAAGATGCAA
>JAEZSL010000256.1 GCA_023443925.1 Bacillota bacterium
GAGAGGTTCCGATGGACATAATTACACAGTCCGTTTTTGCAATGAACTCACTGCCGCTAAGAGGAACCGGTTTGGCGCGGCCGGATTCATCAGGCTGGCTTAAGATCATCTTCTGACAGAGAAGGCCTTCTACCCAGCCATTTTCATCGCCTGTAATTTCCAGTGGATTGGTTAAGAACAGGAAACGGATTCCTTCTTCCTTAGCATGCTCCACTTCTTCCAGTCTTGCAGGAAGTTCTTTCTCCGTACGGCGGTAAACAATGGTTACGTCTGCACCGAGGCGTTTTGCACATCTGGCTGCATCCATGGCTACGTTGCCGCCGCCGACTACCGTAACTTTACTGCCTTTCTGGACGGGAGTGGTGCTGTCCGGATTATAAGCTTTCATAAGATTGACACGGGTCAGGAATTCATTGGCGGAATATACACCTTTTAAGTTTTCACCAGGGATATTCATAAACCTGGGAAGACCTGCACCGGAGCCGATAAATACTGCTTCAAATCCGTATTCCTTTTTCAGTTCCTCAACAGAAAGGGTTTTGCCGACAATTACATTCGTAGCAATTTCCACACCCAGTTCTTTTAAGGTATTAATTTCTTTTTGTACAATAGCTTTTGGAAGGCGGAATTCCGGAATTCCGTATACTAAAACGCCGCCGGCTAAGTGGAGTGCCTCAAACACGGTTACCGCATAGCCTTTCTTTGCCAGGTCACCGGCACAGGCAAGGCCGGAAGGACCGGAACCGATAACCGCTACTTTATGGCCATTAGAAGCAGGTTTAACTGCCTTATCGGTACTGGCCGAGTTGTGGTAATCTGCAACGAAACGTTCCAGTCTTCCTATGGCAACCGGTTCACCTTTGATTCCCCGGACACATTTTTGTTCGCACTGGGATTCCTGGGGACAGACACGGCCGCAGACCGCAGGTAAGGAACTGGATCTGGCGATAACCTCATAAGCGGCTTCAAAATTACCCTGTGCGGTTTCCGTAATAAATTCGGGAATGGCAATCTGTACCGGGCAGCCGTTCATACATGGTTTATGTTTGCAGTTAAGGCAGCGGGCAGCTTCGTCAATGGCCTGTTCCTTGGTATAACCTAATGCAACCTCCAGAAAGTTTTTGTTCCGGATATCAGCTGACTGGGTAGGCATTTCATTTTTATTAAGAGACATATTCGGCATGTTATTTTACCTCCGTTTGGTAAAGACGGCACAACTCTTCATGGGCTTTACGTTCAAATGGTTTATAGGTAACGGAGCGGGCAAGCGCTTCGTCAAAGTCAATTTCATGACCGTCAAAATCCGGTCCGTCCACGCAGGCAAACTGTGTTTTACCGCCAACGCTTAAGCGGCAGCCGCCGCACATCCCGGTTCCGTCAATCATGATCGGATTCATGCTGGCAATGGTTTTGATACCGTAGTTTTTTGTTAAATTGCATACGAACTTCATCATAATAAGGGGACCAATGGTAATTACGGCATCGTAGATATTGCCGTTTTCAATTAATTGCTTTAAGGCATCCGTTACCAGTCCTTTTTCTCCGTAACTTCCGTCATCTGTCATTAAAACCAGTTTGCTGCTGGCATTGTCAAATTCTTTTTCAAGAATAACCAGATCTTTATTACGGAATCCTACGATCGAATGAACCTCACAGCCCTGTTCATGGAGTTTTTTAGCAACGGGATAAGCGATGGCACAGCCTACGCCTCCTCCAACAACAGCTACCTTTTTTAAACCTTCGGTTTCAGTCGGTTTTCCTAAGGGGCCGGCGAAATCCTGTAGATAATCTCCGGTGTTTAAGTGGTTTAATGCTTCGGTGGTTGCACCTACAATCTGATATATGATTGTAACGGTACCTTTTTCCCGGTTATAATCGGCAATGGTTAGTGGAATACGCTCACCGTTTTCATCGACACGAAGGATAATAAACTGTCCGGGTTCCGCTTTTTTAGCAATAAGCGGTGCATCGATTTCCATAAGGGTAACGGTGGGATTCAATACTTCCTTTTTTATAATCTGATTCATAATGGACTCCCGTTTCGGTGCCTGCATACGTTGGTATACCGGCAAAATATTGTTTATTGTATGTTTTATAGATTTGTTATTATTTTAACAAACTGTTGAAATGACTTGTAATATAAAGATAGAATATCGATATACTGATATCGATATATTAATATTGGAAAAAATTTGAATAAGTAAGTTGGTTGTGTTAAGCATATATAAACCATGTACAAACTATATATAAATCATGTAAAAACATATTAAAACCATATAAAAACCACATTACAAACTTATATAACATGGTTAAAGATTATATTGAAAAGGTATTAAAACCAGACGGGCTTTCAGAAATTAAATAAAAATGGGACGCTCTAAGGCTTAAACGTCGATTGCGGCCAAGGTGCAAGGATTTCAGCTCAGATAAGATTTTCTGAAACAAAAGAGCTGACAAATTTATAGCTGGGTGTTTTAGGTGTTGTTGAATTGGAAGTTAAAGGGGGATATGTTTAAAAAGGATATTGGATAATATATGGATAATATATTTGATATCATATAGAAAAGGACGAAAAAAGAGATATATCGATATTTAAATATCGATATATCTAATTGATTTGTATGACATAACTGCTGAAAAAGTATTTCGGCTTTGGGTTTACCAGATAATCTAAAAATAATTTTGATAAGCTACTTCATTTTTTGCTTCATAGAGTTTATCGATGAGCTTTTTGTCCAATGCCGTAAAATTATAACCATTTGGATAGATTAAAACATCTTTGCAGGAATGATTTGGTACGGCGCATTTTCTCTGAACCAGATCATACCGGTCCAGCAGTTCCCTGGGTATGGGGGATACCCACATAAAAGTAGACGGTACATGACAGAGCAGATCAAATTGGGTACATCGTTCATATACATAGATCCGTTTATTTAAATGCGAGGTCTCCTTGCTTTTTTTCGATTCACCGGCGGTGATATAAGGTACGGTCACATCACCATGGACGATTTCCATATATTCACATAAATCTGCATATCGGACTTGGGCTGCACCGGCAAGAGGGTGCTGTTTGGACATAACAGCCAGATAATCATACTCCCAGATAAGATCACAGCAAAAATCCTTTTCATTCAGATAATCCAGAAAATAATTCTCATAAACGGTCTGGTACCTTATGATTCCAAGATCAAACTTATCATAAATAATGTTATTAATTGCCTCCATGGAATTTGTTTCTTTAATATTAATGGAGATCTCCTTCTCCGGGTCCATTTCCGAAACAAATTTTGTCAGACCGTTGGCGATATAGCTTCCGTGGGGGATTGATATATTGATACACTGGCGCAAAGTACTGTCCGTATTATTCAGACTTTCCATTTTTTCGATCTGTGCCAGTATATTTTTGGCATATACCAGGAACTCAGAGCCTTTTTGTGTCGGTATGACACCTTTTGAAGTTCTTTTAAAAATTGATATTCCAACGCTGTCTTCCAGCTCTTTAATTGCCTTGCTTAAATTTGGCTGGGCCATGTACAGGTTATCGGCAGCCTGGGTTATAGATCCCAGCCGTTCTACCTCAACGGCATATTTAAAATATAGGGTATTCAACTCGAGGTACCTCCGGTATTACGTATGATGGATTCTGTCCTGCAGATGCTTTGAAAGCATTGCCAGGGATGCTGCCATATTTTCATTCCGGATCAGTATATGTTCCGGGGCAGATAAGTGAATGGGGGCAAAGTTCCAAACTGCCAGAATTCCTCCGGCAACCAGCTGGTCGCAGACAGTCTGGGCATGTTCTTTCGGAACGGTTATAATACCGATATGGATATTCAGACGTCTGCACATACCGCTTAATTTATTAACGGATAGTATTTTTTTACCGCAGAGCTCACAGCCGATTATGGTTTCATCCGTATCAAAAGCAGCTACAATGTTCATTCCGCTGCTGTCAAAGCCTTTATAGGAAAGCAGTGTCCGCCCAAGGGAGCCGGCACCTACCAATACGGCATCTTTAACATTATGATACCCTAAAATATCCTCCATATTATAAATCAGGTCCTCAATTATAAAACCAGCTTTCGGTTTTCCTTTTAAAGTACTGACAGCAGCCAGGTCTTTCCTGACCTGAACTTCATTCAGAGACAGATCCGCAGCGATTGACGGCGAGGCAATAACCGTGACTCCTTCCTTTTGAAGCTGTTTTAAATATTGGAGGTAATAAGGCATCCGTTCCAGAGCCTGGGTTGAAATTGATATGGGAGATTCTTTTTGTACGTTCATGGTTACTCCTCTGTAATCGGTATTCGAATATCGATATTATAATACCCGCCATTCAGGCTGTCAAGTAAACAAGTGCAGGAAGTGGTAAAAGTCAAAATATTCCTTGACATTATCAACTAACACGACTATACTAACTGTATTAATGATGTTAGTACAGTTGGTGTGCTTAAAAAACGGAATACTTTATGAGTATTCAGTCAATTAAGCAATCGGCTGTTTGGATGGCATTAACTTTCTGAATCCAAAATGAAAGGAAAGAAAGGAGAAGTCAATGATAATTATTGATTATAAGGACCGCAGGCCTATCTATGAACAGGTAGTGCAGCGTCTGGAAGAATTGATCTTAAAGGGAATCCTGGAACCGGGCAGTCAGCTTCCGTCTGTTCGGAATCTTGCTATGGAACTGTCCATTAACCCCAATACGATACAAAAGGCATACATGGAACTGGAACGCAGGAGATTTATTTATTCTGTTAAAGGAAAAGGCAGTTTTATTGCTGAAAATGATAATCTGATTAACATAAAAAAAGAAGAAGTACTGCAAAA
>JAEZSL010000266.1 GCA_023443925.1 Bacillota bacterium
ATACAGTAAAAGCTCGAAATGCTTATTAGAGTGGCAAATTATAATTATTAATTAAATTGAAAAGAAAGAGTTTAGGATTTGTTTAATATTATACCTCCTGTTTGTTTAATGTGATTTGATATTATGATCACATTAATAAACAGGAGGTATTTTTGTGAAAATTTTAATTACAACAGATTGGTATTATCCTGCAATAAATGGGGTGGTGACATCTGTACTAAATCTGAAGAAGGAAATAATATCATTTTTTGCAGTCTTTTTATTATTAAAAACTTAGAGAAAGATTACCACTCTTTTGAGATTCTAATCATTTTATTATGTAATATTAATTTGCAACAACTATACTGAAATCGGTAGATGTAAACCAAACCAAATATACGGAGGTCATGTAATGAATATTAATACTAAGAAATTAGCAAAAACAACCATTCCTTTTTTTCTAATAATATTCCCGTTTGTTTTTAGTTTCCTTATTGAGGAGACTTTCGAAAATGCTGTTCAACTTAGCATTATGGCAGTTCTAATAATTTTTATTTTGTTTGCCATTATCTTCAAAAGAAGCTTTTGTGGTTTTTTGTGCATGGTGGGGGCGCTGCAAAGGGGTGTTGGATATATAGGATTCAAGCTATTAAAAAAAAGGGTCACAGTTCCAGCAACACTGGATAAATATCTTAGAGCAGTGAAATACATCATACTTACAGGTATTACAGCATTATCCATTGCAAGCGGCAAGTTTCTGCTACAAGTTAGTGTTGACGATGTGTTTGAACAATATAGCATAATATTTCCTGGATTAGCCTGGATAAGTATTATGTTGATGTTTGTAACAATTATTGGCTCATTTTTTATTGATAATTTCTTCTGCAAATATATCTGCATACAGGGTGCTGTCGCCGGAGTTGCAGGTCGGTTTAGCCCCAGTGGTATCGTCCGATGCGAAGATAAGTGCATCAATTGCACGTTATGTACAAAGAAATGTCCCTCAAATATAGAGGTGTATAAAATGAAGAAGGTAATATCAGCTGAATGTTTTAACTGCCAAAAATGCATTGTTGTATGTCCAAAGAAAGGGGCATTAACTAATAGTTTTGCAGGCAGAAAAATCCCGTTAGTTTTGTTTGTAGTAATGGCAGGAATGGTTTACATATTGTTAACCTTTTTAATACCGCTATTTTTATAGATAGGGCATAACTTTTCTGTATTCATGCTTCACTCCCGATAGAGTAGTTATTTTTGTTTTTTATTCTTATGAGGATATATTAGATTTGATATTATCGTGACCCCTCCTGCAGATGCTGTTCCAATCCCCCACGGAATTTTACCAACAAATAGCTGAACAGCTCCTGTCAATAACAAGCAAATGCCGATACAAGCACCGATTGTCCGTCCGATTTTATCAACTCTTGGCGAAGGTGTTCGCACTTTTTCTGTTTTTTCTAAAAGTGTTTGTGTAAATTCTAAGGGTGTCTCTATTGCTTTTCTTGTGATTTCAGAAAGTTTATCCTGTTTCATTTATTCTACCTCCATATGATTGATTTTGTGGGACAACGAAGCAAATACTGCTAAAATAGCAAGCAAGGAAACGCCTATAATCAGCAAGGAAATGACAAAATTTCCTGCACTGCCAATCGCAATATTGCCATAAATACCAGATAAGATAAACGCACTGATTAACGTAGCTGGTACGGACTTTTTAATAAATCCAATGCGCATAGCCAATAGCCCGATTGCACTGACTGCAACTAAAGAAACAACTATAGTGCCAACTGCTTTTATCAAGATGTCGCTCGTCATAGTATCCGATACAATCGGGGTGAAGGATTCAGTAGCAGCAAAAACAAAAATCGGCAGTATCGTACAGAGCAGCATGGATAGCGCCACGAATAAGAAAACAATCAATATTTTTGCTGAAAATGCTTTTTTGCGACCCACGGGATAAGAAAAGAGTAATGCTAACCGCTTTCCGGAATACTCCTCAATAATCAGTTTTTCATACATGGTTGCTGATAAAACACTAAAAATGAGAATACTCATTGCACCAGTAAATAGAAAGATGTTCTCATAGTTCATAAATTGCACTTCTTGTTCCACCTGTGCCACATAAGCAATAAAGTAGGTGAATGACAATAGTATAAAACCGCTAATAATGCTACTGATGAGATAGGGGCGCAAATTGATACGCTGTAATTCTAAATTAATAAGTTTCATCATAGCTGATTTCCTCCACTCATGATGGTAAAAAAATAATCCTCAAGACTGCCTTTGTGCTCTGCTTTAATTTGTGCCAAATCAGATTCGCATACCATTTTTCCATCAACAATAACACCAATTTTATCTGCTATATGTTCAATTTCACTTAGGATATGACTGGATATTAAAATTGTCATGCCGTTTTCTTTTGTAAGAATTATAAACAATTCTCTCATTGCTTTAATCCCCATAGGGTCAAGTCCGTTAATCGGCTCATCTAAAATCAAAATTTTAGGTTGATGAATCAATGCTCTGGCGATTCCAAGTCGCTGTCGCATACCTAGTGAGAACTTGGCAACAGCTTTTTCACCAACGTCAGATAGCCCCACCATTTGCAATGCTTTTTCAACCCCAAATCCGGAAGTATTCATATAGGCTAAGTGAATTTCTAAGTTTTTTCGTGCCGAAAGATGCTCATAAAAGGTAGGTGATTCAATTAAACTTCCTATTTGTGAAAGCATTCGGTCACGGTTCTTTAGCATAGCTGTCCCCAATATTTCAGTACTACCAGAATCGGGTATCAGCAAACCAGTCAATAGCTTAAATATGGTGGTCTTTCCTGCACCGTTTGCGCCAAGAAAGCCATAGATTGTACCTTGCTGGATACACATAGAACAATCCTTAATAACTTCATTTTTGCCAAAGCACTTCACCAAATGATTTGTTTGTATTGCTGTTTGTAAACTCATATTTTCTCCTTGTTAAAAACCGACTGTCGGTCTTTATAACGTGTTAAAATGGACTGTTATAATAACAGCCATTTGTGATTCAAAAGCTTTTAAAACATTCCCGTCTTGTCATACCCACTTGTAATGCTCGCAATAAATTCACTATCAATTATATCTACTCCGAGCATACACATAACTGATTGCAGGTAGTCCAAACGTTTTTGCGTTTCCTCTAAATTGCGTTCAAACAACATTGGACTTGCCCAAAAATTTAAAAGCATTAAAAATATTTCTGCACATAATTTAGGCTGTGCAGTTTGTAACGAGCCATCTTTTACCCCATCTTCTATCAGCTGCGCTATAATAGGCGCATCTTGATTGACAGCATTTTGCAAGGCACCCATTACAAAATATGGATCGTTTGCTTGTGAAGTCAAAACTGTATCAAACATATGAGTTTTCGTATTTGTAACCAGATGATAAAGAATTTTTTTCAACTTTTCCTTTGCATTTGTTCCCTTAGTGTTTTGAACTAATTCTTGCAGCATATCAGCAGCGTACTGTGCTCGTTTTTTTCTTACAGCTTCTAAAATTTCTTCTTTTGACTTAAAATGGTGATATAGCCCACCTTTGGAAAGATGGAGCGCATCCAGAATATCCTGGATTGTGGTCTGCTCGTAGCCTTTTTCAATAAATAGCTTTATGGACGCATCAACTATTCTTTCCTGTGTTTGTTCTGGATATTTATTTCTTCCCATGGTGCCTCCTTAAAACCGACGGTTGGTCTGTATGATGTATTTTATCAACTTCTTTTTCTTTTGTCAATCCCTTTGTAGTAATAATAATCTAAAGCAAGGGCTATTTAGGTGCTTCAACAATGAGGGCGTGGCAGTTTGCCAAGGCTTTTCACATTCAGAAAATGAACGGATGGACACGCTTTATCACTATGCAGCGACGAAGTGCGGCTCCTTCGAATTCAATATCTAATCGGATAAATAGTTGCATTATCTCACAATAAAACAGGACCTCCTGTCGTAATTACAATTCTACGATAGGAGGTCCTTTGTCCTTTTTTCTTGGATCTGTTCATTGTTCCGTAATTAAGCTTTCTACATCGTAAAGCCGTGGTGTCTTTATTCCGTATTTTCTGGCATCTGTAATAATTTCCTGTACAGCATAGCCAACTTTATAGTGGTTATGTGCTATAAGCGCAGAGGGCATGCTTTTCGGAGAAAAAACAAGGTGACTCATAAGGAAACTAACGACTTTCGACGGCAGGTTGCTCAATACTTTTGTCAATAAATCAAGTTTTGAGCCCTTTGCTTTCAAAACAGGAATCATCTCTTTTAAGTTCCGGCCGATTCCATCGAGCGCTTCGCTTGAAGAAATTACTTTTGCAAAACTGCCGCTTTTTAATACTTCGGTTTCCATTGCAGCGTTGAACGCGAAGTGATTCCAGAGCCAACTTTGCAGATCTTTTTGAACCATTATCTTAAATCCTGCCTGAGCAAAAAGCTTACGAACCTCTAAATCCCGTTTGGTAGGCTCGGGTTCAAATGTTCCAAACTGAACTGTCTTGTAAAGCCCGCCGTAAAGCGTGTTTCTTTCAAATCCGCCGCCGGCACCAGGGAAGCCATAAACAATTTGACTGAGCGGAATCGGTTGAACAGCCAAATATGGGTCTTGCCAGAAGTTGCTGAAAAAAAGTAATGTTGCATTTCCAATGCGTGGTGCCAGGTACTTCACCGCACTTGATACCTGTTCGGGGTTGACGCTCATAAAAATGAGGTCATAGTCGTGATTTTCCTTTATCTCTTCGTGCATAACAATAGGCCATTTCTCTTTGACTATCCGGTCTTTTTTGCTTTGCCTTGTATCCCATAGTTCCAAGTTTACATAGGCGCCGTATTGTTCCTTCCTGCCTTCACGAACATAGAACTCAACGGTGTGGCCCGCTTTTTCAAAAGCCCAGGCGTATTGTGTTCCTATCACACCGCGGCCAAAAATTAATATTTTCATAAAGTAATCCATCCTCCTGAATGATCATGTGTTGACTTTTCAACAAGTGTTTGATATTCTTAGTGTACTGATTTGTGGAGGGAGTTTCAATAGTTACATTTGTTCGAACTGTTGAGAACTCAACACACTGCGTTAATTTGTTGATTATCTGGAGGAGAACGCTGTGGATAGAAGAATAAAAAAAACAAGGCAGTTGATTATGGATACCTTCATCGAACTGTTGGCCGAAAAAGGATTTGAGAAAATAACCATCAATGACATTGCCGAACGCGCAGACATAAATCGTGGGACTGTTTATCTGCATTACGTGGATAAATTCGACTTACTTGACAAGTGCGTTGAAAAATATGTTGAGCTGCTGCTAAATCACTGTGCCAATAGTACTGATACCACTCTAAACGCAAGCGCATTTCAAAGTATATTTTTATATATGGAGGAAAATTTCACAATTTACAAGTTGCTTCTTAACAATGAGGGATTTGGATTTTTTCGTAGCCGCTTATATGCCATTATTGCGCAAACAGTAACCGAGGTTATCGGTATAAAGTCAGAAAATCACGCATTTTCAAATGGTGTAACTACTCATTTTTTGGCTTCTGGGTTTATAGGTGTTTTGGAATGGTGGATCAATAATTCTATGCCCTGCAATGTTCAGGAAATTACTGAGCAGCTTATGTTTTTGCTGGAACCATACACCAAGCACCTTGTATCACGTTAAATTAATTTGCTGAAGAAACTGAAAGCTTAACAGGGGTTGAAGATTCCGAAAAAGTATTTATTTAAAAGGAGGAATGCAAAATGTCAGTAAACGATATGGAAAAGATGAAAAAATTTTTAGAAGAGAAGAAATCGAAAGGTGGTTACTTGCAAGCTGAAAAAAAGATAGGATCTGGTAAAGTCGAAAAGAAGAATAAGAATATAGGTATGGAATTTACAAGAAGTAATAAAATATCGCAATAAATGTGAAGCATATTTTTTAGGTGTTCTTTTTATAGAGGTGTTCTACAAGCACCTCTATTGAAGGTGGCCAAGTAATAGTATTTTTTATTTAACAGGAGGTCTTTCATGAGTGAATTTTTGGAGTTAGAAGATTTCATTGAGCTTTCAGAAACAGGTTATGAAGAAACTATCGTTCAATTTTTACAAGATAACGGGATAACGATAAACGACTTTGAGTATGTTGGAAAATGTGATTCAGAATGTCCGCAATGTGATGCGGAAAGCTTTCGTGTCTGGCGAAGAGATATAGGATACATTAAAAATGGAAAAACTTTTACTTTCGATATAGAAGCAGCGGATGAAACATTAGACTTCGCTATATACTGGTGTAATAAATGTGGTAAATGGACTACTTATATTGAGTAACGCATGGATGTACCGGGCGGGTGCATACTGATATTGCTTCTTTGCTTCCGAAAGAGCAGAAAATTTCTGGCTGATCCCTACATATAAATTATTTTCTTCCATGAATTTGGAAAAGACTCGACTATATGAAGAGGACTTAGTATAATAAAACATGGAGCAAAATATGAAAATCTGAATTTTTCTCACAGTATATAACGGAGAAGATGCGTGCTTGTAATTGCAAACATCAATTGGATTTTCTTCGAAGTATGCATAGAGTATGAAAGGTGGTTTGGCAATGAAAATTCTGATTGTAGGCTATTTTACGCAAATTTCAATATCAAATATTACAAGTCATTTTCCAAAAGACTGGGACATTGTAATTGTTCCGCCGGGAAAAGAAATGCTTCATCATATTGAAGATTGTCAGGTAATCATACCTGAACATATTAAAGTGGACCGTAACCTGCTTTCTAAAGCAAAAAATTTAAAATTGGTACAGACGGGTGCGGGATATGATAATATAGATATCGATGCCTGCACACAGCTCGGCATTTGGGCGGCTAATGCTGCGGGAGTGAATGCACAGGCAGTGGCTGAGCACGTAATGGCACTGATATTGTCCTATTATAAAAATATACCGTTTCTTGATACTTTCATGAAAAACAGGATAGATGAAAATCAATTGAACTATACAGGAAGTGAATTAAAAGGTAAAACGATTGGAATTGTGGGCTTTGGCGCTATCGGTAAAAAAGTAGCTGAGTTTTGCAGGGTTTTTGATATGAATGTGCTGGCTTATGCCAGAAATGCCGTTGCACAGCCTGACGGTTTTGTAAAAATGACTGATTTCGATAATCTTATAAGTGCATCAGATATAGTAACTGTACATGCATCCCTAAACCCGCAAACTAAACAGCTGATGGACAAAGAGGTATTCAAGAATATGAAGAATACCGCACTTTTTATAAATACAGCCCGCGGTGGGATTGTCAATGAAAAAGACCTAATAGATGCTTTAAAGAATGGAGATATTACTGGCGCATGCCTGGATGTGTTTGAATCTGAACCGCTTTCAACAGACAGTGAGCTTCGGAATCTGAGTAATGTGATACTTACGCCCCATACGGCAGGCATGCCCGACGGTCTCAAATTCCATAAAAAAAGATATGATTTCTTTGTGAGTAATATAAAGCGTGTAGAGAATGGTGAAGAACCTGAAAGCAAGCTCAATCAGTTATTATAGATTTGGAACAATAAAAGTAAGCGTCTTCTAGCTGTTTGCATACGGACATTTTAAGAAACGATAAGCGGAAGATACTCATTCTTTGTCAGTTGTTTAAGGGGACGAAGAGGTTTAATGAAATAGCTCACAAATGCCACAGGAGGTAAATATGATTAAGGTTCAAAACTTATCCTACTCATATCCACAAAAGGATTTATATAAAGAGGTTACATTTACGATAGAAGATAATGTACATTGTGCATTGATTGGTACCAATGGTACAGGTAAAAGTACGTTACTTGATTTACTGATGCACTCCGAAGAGTATTTGTATGTTGGAAAAATAGTAATTGACAATACAGACAAAATCGGATATGTCAGTCAATTTTCACAACTGGATCCCAAAGAAGATATGACCGTGTTTGGGTATATCAGCGATAAATTTGTAAAGCATGAGCAGAAACTATTTGATTATTATAAAGAAATGGAGACTGCGGTAGATATAGATAAGATCTTTGAGGAATACCAAAAAGAATTAGATGAATGGAATGCCATTGATGGAGAGTTTTATGAAATCAATATTAAGAAGCAATTAAAACTAGCTGATCTGCAAAGGTTAGAAGAACAGAAAATCAGTAGTCTGAGTGGCGGAGAATTTAAGCTGGTTCAGGTAATCAGAGAGATGATGCTAAGCCCAGGGTTACTCATTATGGATGAACCGGATGTGTTTTTGGATTTTAAGCATCTGAATGCCTTAACCAATCTAATCAATGCTCACAAAGGAACCCTTCTTATTATCACGCATAACCGGTATTTGTTAAACCATTGCTTTAACAAGATACTTCACATGGAAAATATGGAGGTCCAGGAATTTGATGGAACCTATACCGAATATAATTATGAACTTCTTTCCACCAAGATTGATTTACTGGAAGCAGCTGTCAAAGACCAGGAAGAGATTGACCGCCAGAGTAAAATTCTAGATATATCCAGAACGAAAGCTACGGCAATGGATAACGCATCCCTGGGAAGAGCCGTACATGCAAGACAGACTTTGGTGAACCGGCTCAAAGCAAGAAAAACAAAAGCTCCTTTCGTAGATATCAAACAGCCGGAGATTAATTTTGGACTGGAAAGCGAAGTGAAAGATGAGAATATTTTGGAATTGACGGAGTATAGCGCTGCATTTGATGAGCAGCTTTTAGAACACGTGAATTTTGAAATGAAGCCTGCTGAGCATGTAGCAATTGTGGGGGGCAATGGAACCGGTAAGACAACAATGCTATATGATATTTATGAAAATAAGAAAGACACAATCTGTATTAGTGAAGCTGCAAAGGTTAGTATGTTTTCCCAGATTATTGGCTCATTATATGACGATGGGAAATCGTTGGTTGAAATCTTAGAAGCTAAAGGCTTTGATTCAAAAAATGAGATAGAGAACTATTTGAAAAAATATGGTTTTGAAGGTGAGACTCTTGATCAGAAAGTAGGCCAATTATCTGGCGGAGAAAAAGATTTGTTTCAATTAGCAGTGCTCTCCTTAGAAAAAGCTAATTTCCTGCTGCTGGATGAACCGACAGGACATTTGGATGTCCATGCGCAAATTGCATTAGAACAGGCGATTTCAGAGTATAAAGGGGCAATTCTTATGGTGTCCCATGATTATTATACCGTGGCCAATTGCATGGACTATGTACTATTTGTAGAAAATAATTCTGTGCGCAGAATGAGCATCCGTAAGTTCCGTCAGATGATTTATGCCAATCATTTCGATAAAGATTATCTGCTGCTGGAGCAAAAGAAAAAAGAGACAGAAACCAGAATTCAACAACTACTTCGAATGAACGAATTTGAAGATGCAAAGGTTCTGATGGCGTCGTTGGAAGAAATTATAAAAAAAATGAAAACATCAATGTCTTAATTTTATCAATTAAAATAAGTATATCAATTAATACTTTCATTTAAAATAAGTATTATCAATTAATAATACTATCATTTAAAATAATAATATCAATATAGTAATTTTATTGATGTTAGTATCAACTAAATAAGTAAATCAATTTAATTTTTTATCAACTAAAATAAGTAAATCAATTTTAATTATTTTGTCAACTAAAATGGATAATATCAATCTAATAATTTTAATAAATCAAATAAGGGAATAAAGATTATGAAGATATGTGAATATTGTGGAGTTAAGGTTGAAGATCACATTCTACAATGTGATGGTTGTGGGTCGAAAGAATTTAAGAATATTTGTATAAACTGTGGTACAATTTTTTCAGGTAATGAATGTACGAATTGTGGTGTTATGATAGGGGATAAGCCCAGGGTATGCTTTAATTGCGGCAAGAAGACGTTTGCCAAAGTATGTCCTGATTGTGGGGCGGATTTAATAAATAAACGAAAAGTTGAAGTTAATCCTTATCCACCTGTTGTGCAGAAAAAAGCAAAAAACATGAGCATAATACCTGATATTCTAATCGGATTACTTTTTTTATTTGGGTTTATTGGGCTACTCGCTTCTTTATAGACGGATACCAAAAAACAGGCTGGTCACTACTGGAGACGGAGATAAAGGTTTTATTACTAATGTTACTATAAATCTATCTGATTATGAAGAAAAGCAGTATCTTGAATTGGATAATATCTTGCAGTTGATTTGTGATTATTTCCCCTATGATATTATCGGTAAATACTATGATTTCAATGAATCATTCCATGCGGTTTATAAAGATGGCGGATATGAAGCATATCATTATGTGATGCTATTAAATGATAAGGGTTAAGAATTAAATGAATCTGGAGAGATATATTTGGAATCAAAATTTGCATTCAAGATAATACATAGAAATGATAATGATTGGGTAGCTGAAATGAATTACTTAGCGTATGAAGGGAATCACGATAAATATAATACCAAAACCGAAGCCTGTGATGTTGAGGATTGGGAAGTTAATATTGAAAAATATAAAAAGTAAGCAGTGTTTTTACCTGTATACCTGTAGATATTTGAAAATATTGAATATGAAAATATTAGAACGCAAAGGTGAGTTACCTTTGCGTTCTCTCATTATTGACTGTGAGGTAAATAAACAAATGTAGAAAATTAGAAAATTGCTGGGTCCTCTTTATGCTTTTCACCAGGAGATTTTGAACTTCTTTTTAAGACAGTACGGTTTGAATGGCCCAGAATCATTGGAACCTTTTCAATATAAACATCACTGGTGTCAAGCCCAAACCAATTTGATGGAGAAACCGTGAACTTCTGTATAAAAAACTTTGTTCTTAACAGAAAAGAATCCCAGCCTGAGAGGGAGGATTGATTGGAAAGTACTTCTTCAATAAATACAAACCGAAAGTCTCCCAGTTTGCGGTTTGGTATAATAGAATAAGCATTGGATTGATTATCGATTTCCTTATTGTTCACCATTTCGGTTGATATCTGCCGTAAAAATACATTGAGATTCTGCTCGATTCGAAATCCTAAGTTTATTTGTATATTTACGATGAAGGAGGTGTTGTATTTTTCAACTACATAGTCGGCCTGATAAGGCTCATCTGTTACATAAACATTTACAAACCAGTAAACATCAGCTCTTTTTGGTCTTTTATCTAGTAGAAAGTACATTATTTTCCGTTCAACTTCTTTTGTATTGGGGCAATTCGTCAGGCAAACAAGATTACTTGCGTATTTCGGGACATCTGGATCGTGGCGTAATTGACTTAACTGCTTTATATAATTTTCAATGGGTACAACTTCCCGAAAACGCATCTTTATGATATGCGACCTATCCCAGATATACATGATGAATAAGATTGAAATTGCAATAATTACAGCAACGAATCCACCATGAAAGAACTTTATAATATTTGCCAGGAAGAAAGAAGTTTCAAAGGACATAAAGAAAACAAGTATGATAAGTGCTAGTATAAGCGGTACTTGTTTCTTCAGCATATAGTTAAACAGCAGTATTGTTGTCATAAGCATGGTAACCGTAATGGCAAGACCGTATGCTGCTTCCATTTTATCGGAACTTTGAAAGTAAAGAACAATTCCGATACAGGCAATCCATAATATCCTGTTTAAGGCGGGAATGTAGAGCTGTCCCTTTAATGAAGATGGATATAATGTATGTAACCTTGGAAACAGATTCAGTTTAATTGCTTCTGATACAATCGTAAAGGAACCCGAAATCAAAGCCTGCGAAGCTATAATAGCTGCCAGTGTAGAGATTATGATACCGTATATTAAGAAGCCGGATGGGATCATCTGAAAAAAAGGATTGATATTCTCTAATGTAGTATGGTAGGGATTGCTTTTTTCAGATAAAAGCCACGCCCCCTGGCCAAAGTAATTGAGGATTAAACATACCTTAACAAAGGGCCATGTAAAATAAATATTTTTTCTTCCAACATGCCCAAGATCCGAGTAGAGGGCTTCTGCACCTGTTGAGCATAAAAATATGCCACCCAAAATAAAAAACCCAAGTTTGTTATCATTACTAAAGAGGATAGTAACCGCATAATATGGTGACAATGCACGCAACAAGGAGAGATTGCCTGCAAGATTAATTATTCCAAAAACAGCTAAACTACTGAACCATAAAAACATAATAGGACCAAATAGTTTTCCGATAAATTCTGTTCCGCTATGCTGGATAAAAAACAAAAAGCAGATTATGATGATTACAAGAATTACGATATTACGCTGGCCATCTCCGAAAAAATCCTTAAAAACCGGAAGCAGTTTAAGTCCTTCAACGGCTGAGGTAACCGTAACCGCAGGTGTCAGCATTCCGTCAGCCAATAGGGCAGAACCACCGATCATTGCAGGAATGACCAGCCATTTGGAACGGTTTCTGACAAGTGTATAAAGTGAGAAAATTCCACCTTCTCCTTTATTATCAGCTTTTAATGTTATAAATACATATTTTATGGTGGTTAAAATAGTAAGTGTCCAAAAAACCAAGGATAAAGTTCCAAGTATAAAATTTTCTGATATGTTCTCTAACCCTCCGTTCCCATGAATAACCGATTTCATTACATATAGCGGTGAAGTACCAATATCCCCGTATACGATTCCTAATGTTACCAGAATACCTCCAAGTGAGAATTTCGTTAAGCTAGATTTTTTTGATGAAGCCACATTTTTTACTTCCTTTGCAATAATATTTGTTATAAAAAAGTCAACAGCCTGATCTATCCGGTTACCGGACATCCTGCTGCGTAAATACATACCTTGGTAGTATAACATGTGCTACATTAAGAGGGTATTAAGATTTTCCCCATGGCGGTAAGATTGTATAAAGATATTACCCATGGCGGTTAGATTATTAAAAGGTTTTCTCCAAGAGGTAAAAAGAATTGGTTTTGGAAATTCTTATGCTATATATGGCTAAGCAACGTTGTTTTACCCTTTCCTATGACCAAAAGACAAGATTTCCAATATTTATAGTAATCAATCAAAAAAACTGCTGAAAATTAATAAACAGCACCTCCTGTGTTGACAATAATATAATCACAGTGTATAGTGTGTATATAGAAACATCACACCGCGGAGGAATGATATGAAAATATTGATTTCAAATACTTCTGAAAGTCCTCTTTACCAGCAGATCAAAGACCAAATCATAGACGCTATCCTAAAAGGCGAATTAGCAGAAGGCGATATGTTACCTTCGATCCGGACGTTTGCCAATGATTTGAAGGTGAGCGTTTTAACGATCCGACGGGTCTATGATGATTTGGAAAAAGAGGGCTTTGTTAATAGTCAAATAGGGATTGGGACGTTTGTTTCTGCAAGTAATATTGAACTGCTGCGAGATTCAAAACGCCGCCTTGTAGAACAAAAAATGCAGGATATGATACAAACGGCAAAATCCCTCAGAATCAGCAGACAGGAATTAAATGAAATGATGAATATTCTTTTTGAGGAGGAATAAGAATGGAAAACATTTTAGAAGTTAGTGGCTTGAATAAATCTTACAGGAATTTCTCTTTGCATGATATTTCAATATCGTTACCAGAGGGTTGTATTACTGGGTTCATTGGTATAAATGGGGCAGGTAAAACCACCACTCTGAGGACAATTTTAGGTTTGACTTCAAAATTATCCGGCAAAGTCCGATTATTTGGAATGGATATGGAAACACACGAAAAACAGATAAAAGAGCGAATCGGGATTATTCTTGACGGGGGAGGATTTTATGAGGAATTGAACCTGACAGAAATGAAAAGCCTTGTGGCCTCAGCTTATAAATCATGGGATGAAACGACCTACAGAATGTATCTTGATAGATTTTCCCTTAGCCCGAAACAGAAAATCAATACGCTTTCGAAAGGTATGCGTATGAAATACGCTTTAGCCCTTGCTCTATCCCACAAGGCGGAACTGTTGATTATGGATGAACCGACAAGCGGGCTTGATCCTCTTATTAGAAACCAGCTTCTTGATATATTAAAGGAATTTATGAACAATGGCGGGAGAGGTGTTTTCTTCTCAACCCATATAACATCTGATTTGGATAAAATCGCTGATATGTTGATTATGATTGACAAGGGAAAAATCATATTTCAAGAGGAAAAGGATATTTTGCTTGAAAGTTATAGAATAGTCAAAGGCGATTCGAAAGACCTTACTAAGGATACACAAAAGTATTTTGCGGATATCAGTAATACTGCTTTTGGCTTTACCGGTATCACTAACCAGCTTGAAGCTGTCCAAAAGGCTATACCAAATGTTATTACAGAACGAATAACAATAGAAGATGTTATGCTGTGCAATATCAAAGGAGGTAGCAAATAATGTTATTTCAATTAGTAAAGAAAGACTTTCTGCTTGTAAAGAAATATGTGCTGATTATGCTGATTTTTTGTTTATTCGTTCCTCCGTTTTTAATTTTAAGACTTCCGGAATATGCAGGATTAATGGGCTTTGTTCTTACAACGATTTATTCGGTTTTTATGCTATTACAATATGTATCCTTAAAAGAAACACAATTTCCTAAGGCGTCGGCTTTCTTATGCGCGTTACCATATCCTCGTGAAACTGTTGTATTAGCAAGATATATTTTCTGTTTCATTATTTTTTTCATATGCTGCTTGTTATTTGGGATTGAAACAATGGTGTTTCCACAATTAGGTACTATAGGATTTACCCAGCCTGTTATGTTATTTCTGGTGATATCATTAATCCTTAGTATTTATCTGCCTGTGCACTACAGATTAGGATTTGAAAAAACAAAATTCTTTTTTATAATTGTTATAATGGCATCCTCTTTTCTGTTCCCATTATTAGTAAAAATAGCAGGTGGTATAGATTTAAGGTTTTTTGCCATGCTCAATCCTAAAATATTCTTAGGTGGTGTCATTTTATTTAGTATTAGTATTTTGGTGTTATCTGCAATTATATCTATGCAGATTTATAAAAAGGTGGATTTATTATAACCAAACCATAACGCACCAGATCTCTGCTTCCCTGCAATCAAGTCCCATAGCGGCAAAAGTGGTACAAAGAGGTGCTGATAATTAATCTGCTGCACGGACTAGCCAGTACCAAGCCCGTAAAACCTTTACCAGTACCTTAATTGTACCATTAATTAAACGACAAAGACATTATTCAGTTTAAATTAATTATGGCGGGAGCCCTTATTTTTTTTCTTATAATTAACGAAACGGACTAAGCGGTATACCCCAACGACTCCTGCAAATATCAGGCAAATAATTGTAAAATCAGACATAGGAACTCCTTACTCTTCTTTATATTTCAATATCATGGTACTAACCAAAATGGAAATTCCATATATAATAAGCAGCAGAAGCAATAAACAAATGACAAATAACAGAGTATTATCATTAATAAACTGCAGTGCCTGGGACATATCCGTATTCTTCTTATCCAGTATAAAAAGTGTTAAAAGAAAGCCTAAAACAGGAATATACATAAATACGCGGCCCCGGATAGAACCTAATTTATAGTATCCCGGCAATTGAAAGCTGATATATATGATATAAAAAATGATACCTACTAACCCGGACAGCAATACATCCTTACCGGTTACTGAAACTTGCAAAGCATTTAACACAATGGATTCCAATATTAAGGAAATCAGTAAAGTAAAGATTCCCATACACAAGAGGAGCAGATATCTGCCTATTACCATATCGGATTTGGAAACCGGTAAGATGCCATAAAGCCGGTTCATATCGTTCTTTTCTGATATGCTGAAGGTATAACCGGAGGTCATAGCCATAAAAGTCATGGAAAAGGAGATGCCGGATAATAAAGAACGATTGATTAATACAAAAACAACAGGTATTAAAATAGTAAAACAAATGGATTTTTTATAATATTTCAGCAAGTAAGTATCCAGCCGGGTACTTCGTAATATATCTGTCATGTCTTACACCTCTTTCCTGTTAATAAATACTATGATATCGTCGATGGTCGCAGGCTCCGTGTTAAGAAAAGGATCCTCCGGCAAATCATCCGTATAAATAAGACCTTCAAAACCGGTAGTAAATCGGCGCAGACTTATTATAGATTTTTCTAAGTCATTGGTTAATTCCTCAATGCCGCCTTTAACGATACGGAAGGAGTTAATGAATTCATCCTTTGAACCTGAGTATAGCAGCTTGCCGTCATGAAGAAAGGTAATGTAATCGGCGATTTTATCCAGGTCTGTTGTAATATGGGTTGAAAATAAAACACTGCGTTCTCCGTCTTCAATAAATTCAGAAAGTATGTCCAGCAGCTCATCTCTTGATACCGGATCTAATCCACTGGTCGGTTCGTCTAAAATCAATAATTTTGCATCATATGAGAAAGCACAGGCCAACATTAGTTTCATCTGCATGCCTTTGGAGAGTTCTTTTACCCTCTTTGTCTTATTAATTTTAAATTTATCCAGATAATCATAAAACCGCGCGGTATTCCAATTCTTATAAAAGTTTCCGATGGATTTTTCTACATCAGACATTTTCCAATCGTCCACAAAATAATTGGAATCAAACACAACGCCTATATCTTGTTTGATTCTCTTTTCTTCTAATATATGGTCCTTACCTAATATCTCAATGGTACCGGAAGATTTCTTAAGCATATTTAAAATCAATTTTATCGTAGTGGTTTTACCGGCGCCATTTGGCCCGATAAGTCCCATAATATACCCCTTTGGCAGGCTGAAGTTAATGTTATCTAATCGAAACTGGCTAAAGTTTTTGGATACATTATTTATACTCAGCAATTCATTCATTATCACTTGCCTCCTTTAATAGATTTAATAATTTATGTAACTCCTCATCTGACAGTTTAGCTCTATTTGCTGATTTTATAGCTTCTGATAAATGTTTTTCTACCTCTCGAATTAACTGTTCCTGAACTAATTCGCTTGCGCTTCCTAAAATATAGCAGCCTTTACCCTGGACATTAATTACATAACCCTCCTGCTCCAGTTCAGTATATGCTCTTGTAGTGGTCAATACACTTATTTTTAATTCCTTTGACAATACTCTTAAAGAAGGCAGCAGTTCTCCTTCTTTTAACTCTCCCGACAAAATGGCTTGTTGTATTTGCGTTTTGATTTGTTCATAAATCGGAATACCGGATATATTGGATATAATTAACTTCATAGTCACCACCTTAATGTTTAGTGTGTATTAACTGTTATGTAATAGATTATAACAGATAGAGTACTAAAGTCAAGAAAAAACTGGAAAATCCTTCAAAAATCCTATAAAAAGTAACGGAAAAGCTTGATTTTACTATGGTATCTGGAATTGGGCTGATAGTAAATAATGACCTAAATGTATATAAAAAGAAAAATAATACAAATTATGGAAAAAGATATTGACAAAACTGTATCAAAGAATTATTATATATACATAACAGTAGTAACAGTTATAACACATATATCATTGTAAAGATTAAGTAAGGTGTATATCAATTTTATTGATTTACATATAAGTAAAAAAATAAGGAGGTGAATTAGATGAACATTTATGAAGCACCTAAAAGTCAAAGTTTAGAATTAAGTGCACAGGTAGGAGCATGCGGAATCAATTGCAATAATGGTTTTGGCGTAGCAATTGTTATTGCCATGGTTGGTCCGTTACCAGGCCCCACTTGAGAAATTTCTGGAAGGGGCTATTAAAAAGATAGCTTACTTACTACATAGCGGGTTAGGTGTAATTTTTATTACACCTAATCCGTTAACAATAGTAAATCGGTTCTCTGGACTAGCTCTCTCCTGTAAAATAAATTGTTCATCAAAAAGTATGATTAATAAGGATGATATTTTGCACCGAACAACTTATGTTTGGAAAGATGATAGCGGTTACGCTATTATAATAAAAAATGATGGGAATAAGATTATATTAAATCAGGAAACAACCGAATTATGGAAGTTGATTAATGATGAAGATTCTGTAGAAAATATATGCATTGCAATGAAAGAACGGTATGATATTCCGGAAGAAAAAACAGTTACTGATGTTAAAGCATTAATCGAGGCCGGAATCGTTTCTAATCTGGATATGTTTTGGGGGGATGAGATATTTTAAAAAAGATATTATTGATTATGCCGAATAATAATAAAACCAAAAAGGTCGGTTATTCTGAAAAAACCACCATGCCGCCTTTAGGGATTATTTCGATTGGCGGTTATTTAAAGTTACATGGATATGAGGTGGATTATCTTGATTTATTCACCCGTAATATGAAAAAAACTGAATTCTTGGACTATGTGTCCGAATGTAATCCGGATGTTATAGGAATAAGTTCTTATACTGAGAATTTCTCTGTTGTTATAAACCTTACGGATCTAATAAAAATCACTTTCCCGAAAATCTTAATTATATTAGGAGGACCTCACGTTACATTTTGCCCGGAGGAAGCTCTAAAGTGTCCATCCGTAGACTTTGTTAGCCGGGGAGAGGGCGAAATGACTTTTGTTGAACTTTTGGAGGCCTTAAATTATAATACCCTAAGGCTTGAGGAAATTCAAGGGATATCCTACAGGGATGAAAAAGGAAACATAATACATAATGAAGACCGGAAGTTTATTCATAAGCTGGACAGCCTGCCGTGGGCGGATATGAGTACGGAAAAGAAAAAGATTTATAATATAAAGCAGCTTATTATCACCAGCAGAGGCTGTCCCGGAAAGTGTATCTATTGTGCTTCCTCGGCACTTTCCGGAAACAGATACAGAATGCGCAGCGCAGAGAACGTATTTAGTGAGATTTATTATAAATACAAATATAAAGGAGAACGTTACTTCGCATTTTTGGATGATACCTTTACGGCAAACCGGAAAAGACTGCTGCGTTTCTGTGAACTCATCAAAAAAAATAAAATAGATATTGTGTGGCGGTGTGATTCCAGAACCGATATTTTAAGTTATGAGTTAATTGATCATATGTATGATTCCGGGTGTACGTCCGTGCATATTGGCATTGAAAGCGGCTCACAGGAGGTAATTGACACAATAAATAAGCATATCAGCCTGCAAAAGTCAGAAGAATTACTGGCCTATATGTCAAAGAAAGGGATGCAGGTCATGTGTTCTTTTATTATCGGACATCATTGCGATACAAAAGAAACGGTACGAATGACTCTTGATTTAGCCAAGAAATTTAAAAATAACTATGGAGCAGTGGTTGGAATCAGTATTAATACGCCATTCCCAGGTACCGCTTTATATGAAAACCGGGAAGAACTGGGAGTGAAATTGGAGAGTACGAAATGGGCGACCTATGATCTCGTACAACCTGTTATTTCCACAAAGTATTTAACGAAGGAAGAGTTACAAGAATTTTTTTATGAAATTCAAGAGACGATGTAAACAAATATGAGAAGGGGATATTATGAATAGAGTAGTCGTTGAATTAAAAGGCAATCTGGTATTTTGCGGGATAAACAAAGGTGATTACGAGATAGACGGAGAACATGGTTTCTTTGTTGAAACAGACAGCGAATACGGTTTAAAAGTCTGGTGTCCGGAGAAGATGATTGAAAAAGTCCACAGGATTAATATTGATGAGGAGGTATAACATGGTCATTGAATTAAATCAGGGAGTTATTATCAAAAAGCATAATAATACGGGAGTACTTATTAATACGAAACAGGCCAGATATCGTAAATTAAATAACTCAGGCCTTGTTATCGCCGAATTTTTGCAGGACTCAGTGAGAACGGAGCCGGAAGAGCTTTTTAGTAAATTGAGTAATTATTATGGTATACCAAAAGATTTGATGACGGAGGATGTTAACAATTTTCTGGATGAGCTGATGAAAGCCGGTTTCATTAAGGATAGTTCTTTTGAAGGAAACGAAAAGAACAGTACGGCAAATGATTTTACAGATAACGGTATTTGGTTAAAAGTTACAAACCGATGTAATTTAAAATGTGAATATTGTTATGCCAATTCTGGAGCCTTTGATGCAAAAAGTGAGATCTCAATCGAAGAAATCGAAGATTTATTAAGTAATATGAGTGAACCGATAAGAAAGATTATTATAACAGGTGGGGAGCCTCTTATAAGAACTGATATATTGGATATCATTCAGGTATGCAATAAATATGGGAAAGTACAGCTATTAACAAATGGTACGCTGGGTGACAGGGAGTTATATGAAACTATATTAAGCTTAGTTGACAGTATTCAAATTTCAATTGATTCAAATATACCGGAATATCACGACAGGAACCGGGGAGCCGGCAGTTTTGAAAAAGCAGTTTGGCATGCCGGACTTATCTGTGAGATTGATAACTCGAAACTGGCAGTTGCCATGACACCTACACCGAAATATAAGGCAGATATTGTGGATATGATAAAATTCTGCCAGAGTATTGGAGTATATCAATTACATATTAACCGGTTCGTACCTTACGGCAGGGCTGAAAAATACGAGGATGGCTTTAACCTCGAGGATTTTTTTAACTGGGTAGATAAAGGCTATGAATATATCTATGAAACCTATGTAAGTTATTATAAACAAAACAGGCAGTTTAATTTCCTTTTGGATGTGGCATCCGATTTAAACAGGGAGGTTTATTCAACGGGTAAAAAATGTTCCTGTGGGGTAAATCATAACCTGTTCAGCATCGACTGTAACGGGGATGTATATCTTTGTCCCTCTCTTCATAAAGAAGGGCTTGTTCTTGGGAATGTAAAAGAAAAATCACTGGTTGATATAAAATCGGAGAGTAAGAAAAAATATAAAAGTTTTCTGGTAGATGATTTGGATAAATGTAAGGATTGTGAGCTGAAATACTTCTGCGCGGGAGGCTGCAGGGCAATTGCTTTAAATAATACGGATGATATATATGGAGTGGAGGATGATTGCGCTGTCTATAAGAAACGTATATTAGACTTAATGGTGAGGTAAATGAATGAAATTGCTAATAAAGTCTTTTTTGAAACGGAATTCTGCTCTTCTTGGTTTTGGGGTAACCATGCAGATTGTTGCAAATATATGTACTATTATTATTCCGTTAAGTTATCAGTATTTGATTGATAAAATTATTTTAAGAAATTCATTTCATAAACTGCCTTATTATGTTATCAGTATTTTAAGCGTATTTTTGTTATACATAATAACCGATATTTTTTCAAATAAAATATTTATTAAGCAAATAACAGAACTTAAGAAAATATTGGAAAAAAGTGTAATGACAACCCTTCTAAAGTCTGAGGATAAAGCTATGATGAAAACCTCTAAAGGGGAAGTCATTACAAGACTGACCCAGGATATCGATACGGTTATTAATTACTGGGCAGAATATTTTATAGCACTTTTAATGGGTATAGGGGAGTATATCATCATTATAGTTGTTATTTTTAGGATTCATTTTATATTAGGTTTAATAAGTCTGGCCGCTACGCCTTTATTTTATCTGTTAACGAAGAAAATGGGAAAAAATATTGGAGAAGCAAGTACCAAAATCAGAAACAGCGGCGAGCAATTTATCGACCGGGTAGATGAATGCCTCGACAGCCGGGAAACCATTAAGATTTATGATTGTTTTCATTATGAATATGACAGATATTTAAAAGTTCTGGAACCCTATTTGGATAATACCAAATGGCTGATGAATATTAGTCTTCTGGCTAAAAAACTAATAGGGGGATTAAGCATTTTATTTCCTCTTATCATATTACTAAGCGGAAGTTATCTTATTTCATTGGAACAGATGACCCTGGGAGCTTTAATCAGCGTACTATCCAGTCTTAATTACATATTAGCTCCGTCTGCCTTATTATCAAACAGTCTTATGGCATTAAAGCAGGTTAAAGTATCTTATAAGAGACTTCATCCATTTTTTGAATACAGAGAAGAAGCCGGTGAGGCAGCAGAAGCAGAGAGAAATCTTTTGGAGCAGTCAGATAGTAATTTTTTGGACTTGTCAGAGCGTAATCTTTTGAATCAGTCCGATGTAGGTAGTGAAGCATCGGTGGTCTCCGTAAATAATTTGCATTTCCAGTATGAGGATAAGGATATATTAAAAAATATTTCCTTTCAAATCAATCAGAGTGAATTTATAAGTGTCGTAGGTGATAACGGAACCGGAAAAACTACGTTGCTTCAGATTTTATCCGGATTGTTAGAACCAACCGGCGGAGAAGTATTTATTAGCGGGTTACGGCTGAATAAGAATAACATAAAAAAAATCAGAAATGATATCAGCGTTGTGAGGCAGAAAGAATTTCTTTTTCAGGATACCGTTGCAAATAATATACTGCTTCATAAAAATGAATCCCTGAATGAAAAGGCTGAAGAAGTGATAGAGCCTAAACTTCTGAGTCTGGATGCGGGGAAAAATGGTTCTAAACTTTCCGGGGGAGAAATCCAGAAGGTAGCAATCGCAAGAGCCATTCAAAAGAACAGTAATATATTTTTAATCGATGAGGGCAGTACTAATTTCGATAGACGTTCCAGGGAGAATTTATATGTGATTTTACAAGCCTTAAAGGGTAAGAAAACTATGTTGGTAATTGATCACTATTTATCCTATATTACTCTCAGTGATAAAGTATTGTATTTTCAGGATAAGGAACATATATTTTTAGATACGCATGAAGCCTTATATAATAATAATAATAGCTATAGGGACCTCTACTCCGGTATAGAGCCGATTTAATATGGAGGATAAATGGAACAGGAACAATTAGAAATAGAAGAATATAAAATTAACGATAACTTCCTTTTGAAAAAAAGAAATGATAAGAAAATGACAGTTGTTAATCAAAATGGGGTCAGAGAAGTTCTGGATATTGGTGCTTCCTATTTACTTGATCTTGTTAATGAGAGAAAGTATGAAAAAATTATGCAGCTAAATAAAAACGGTTTGGCAGAAATTAAAAAACTTATTGATAAAAGCATATTGATAAGGGATAAGACTGATAAAACCCTTGATTTAACACCGGGATGGACGTTGGAAGAAGTTTTTTTTGAACTGTCAAAAACATGCAACTTAAAATGTAAACATTGTTATATTCCTGAGGATGTAAAAAAGTTGGAACTTACTTTTGATGATTGGATTAAACTAACGGATGATTGTGCCGCACTTGGAGTTTATATGATAAAATTAACCGGCGGGGAACCGATGACTAATTCTTATTTTTTTGAATTGCTCCAATATATTAAAAGTAAAAAAATTAAAGTACGTTTATATACCAACGGAAGCTATTTAAACAATGAAAATATAAGTAAACTAAAGCGATTGGGATTGGATGAAATTCAAATAAGTTTAGACGGAGCGATTGCAGAAACCCATGATAATTTCAGGAATACGAAAGGAAATTTTAATAAAATTGTTGCTGCACTTCCTATATTGGAGAAAAATGATTTGGCAGTGACCCTTTCCTTTACGGTTTCCTCTTACAATATTGCAGAGCTCGATAACTTTATACAGTTGGTCAGGAATTATAAAAATATAAAAGTCGTAGTAAGTCCTTATATTAATTATCACCAGACCTATCAAAATAAAGATGACTTTTTGAATGTCAGAGATGAAGACGTTATGAAAATTAAAAGATGTTTTCATGAGAATCAGAGCATCTGGTCTGATAAAACCAGATATTATTTATCTTACTCAAATAAGTATATTGGGTTTTGCGGTATGGGAGTCTACAGTTTATATATTGATTCAAAGGGGAAAGTAATGTTATGTCCGTTGCTGAATCAAGAAGAAAATCTGGTGGGAGATATCCGTGAGGGCAGATTAAAGAATATATGGGAGCAATCACCCTTACTGGTAGAGTACAGGAATAGAACAATTGCTGACATCAGCGGCTGCAATACCTGCAGTAATTCCCACATTTGCAGAGGCGGATGTCGTGCGCGTGCATTCTTTAAACATAATGATCTTTTAACAAAAGATCCGGTTAGCTGCAGTATGTACCTGTAAGGGGGATTATGAACAGAAAATTTGAGAGAGTATTATTAATAAATTGTGCGCTGGATAAGTTCAGCAGGCAAAAAATAAAAAATGCGGTGTCCACACCGAACCTTGGATTAATGTCCATTGCATCTGTTTTAATTATGCATGGATATAAGGTTAAAATAATTGATTTTTTTGTTGAAAATATGACAGCTAGTGACTATGTGGATCTTTTACATACATGGGAGCCCTCCTTGATAGGATTTTCTGTTTACACAAGAACGGTACCATTTTTTAACAGGATATTGAAACTCACAAAACAAAGCGGATTTGCCGGAGTAACGGTAGCAGGGGGACCTCATCCTACCTTTAATCAGGAGGAACTGCTAAAGGATACCAAGGTAGATTATGTAATGAAGGGTGAAGGGGAATTTTCATTCCTTAAATTATTGGAACATTTAAAATATCCGGAACAGTTCCCGTTAAAATATGTAGATGGTGTCTCATATGTTCACGAAAGTACTGTGGTAATTAATGAAAAGTTTAAATTTATCGAGAAGCTTGATACATTACCCCTTCAACCCATCGGCTTAGTGGATGCAGATAAGTATTCCACTGCATTTACCATGATCACAAGCCGGGGGTGTCCCGGTAATTGTATCTATTGTTCTTCCCGAAGTATGTCCGGCAGTAAATACCGGATGAGAAGTGCTGAAAACATTATATGTGAAATGGTTTACTTAAAAGACCGGTTAAAATCGGACAAGGTAGTCTTTTTGGATGATACCTTTACAGCCGATCCAATCCGCTTTGACCGATACATAAAACTGATAAGGCAGTCAGATCATAATTTTACCTACAGAATAGAATCCCGGGGCGATACACTGTCGGAGAAAATTCTGGATGCTTTAAGAGATACCAATTGCAGTGTAATACATGTGGGAATTGAAAGCGGTTCCCAGGAGGTAATTAATAAAATCGGTAAAAAAATTAATTTATCTGAAACCATACAAAGACTGCTATATGGTAACAAAATAGGTATCCATATGGTTGCCAGCTTTATAATCGGTCATTATTGTGATAATAAAAAAACAATCAAAGAGACCATAGAATTAATGAAGCAGCTAAAAAAGGCAGGAGTGGAAGTTTCAGTTGCTTCCTGTACACCTTTTCCCGGAACTGCTTTATACAATAACAGAGATAAGCTTAAGGTTAAAATATTGGCAGCCTCCTGGCAGGAGTACGATTTTAGTAATGTAATTATAGAAACAGAATTTTTAAAAAAGGAAGATTTACGCGAATTACTCTTTGAAGCGATTATGGTCTGCATGTAGAGAAGATTTTATAATAAAATTTTTTATAAAATTAATGAAAATACCAGAGGGGTGTATTACTGGCTTCCTTGGTATAAATGGAGCAGGTAAAACCACCCCCCTAAGGACAATTTTAGTTTTGACCTCAAAATTATCTGGCAATGTCCGATTGTTTGGAATGGGTATGGAAACAAACGAAAAACAGATAAAAGATTTCAGTTTTTTTACATACTCAATCCTGCAATAAACTTTTTATTACTATTCAAAACGATTTAGATTCTCCTATGTTTGTCCGAGGGAAATTTTTAAATACAGCCAGATGCCACATAAAAGTAAATAATAATCCCTCCAAACTCATAGGGATGCATCAGTTTGGAGGTTCACACAATCTGTGGGTATTCCCATTAATAACGACGGCGTCTATCAAATAAATTTCTAAAAAATAAAAGTCTAAATATATCCCTTAAATTAAAATCACGGATACGTCTACGCCGCCTACGGCGGCCTCTGTCATCTCTTCCGAATCCATCTAACTGCTGACTATCAACATTATCAAAGCCGTAATAATTATTTTCTTCATATTGATTTACGAGGCTTTCAATCATGTTATCTAAACTTAAGAGGGACTCTTCACCGTTCATATTGTTGTTATCGATGATATACATGACATTGTCATTGATCATTGCGTAAAATTCAGGGAATTCTTCTGCAAATTCAAGTAATTCCATAATAAAACCTTTAATCTTTTTTTTATTATATGCTTTAATGATAAAATTGTTCAAATATGTGTGCGGAATCATTACCCTGGGATACGGTGATGAGGCACCAAAATAGGGTTATATTGGGTGAGGTATCATAATTAAATCTTTAACTCAATTAATATTTATTATTGACCTGTCTATAACTTCATAGTTTATTGTTGTAGGTGCAAGATTTCATACAACAATGATTAGGAGGTCAATATGAAAATTATTAAATTTAACAGAAATCTTTATCTATTACTTTGTGGGCAGCTCATATCGCAAATCGGTGATAAATTCTATGCGCTGGGGCTTGCTTACTGGGTTCTTCAGACAACAGGCTCATCTTCGATAATGGGTCTTGTTCTTTTTTTCTCAATGGCTCCTGCAATAGTGGCAGGTTTTTTTTCGGGAGGACTGATTGACTTTTTTAACAGAAAATCACTTCTGGTCAATACCGATATAATCAGGGGACTTGTTGTAACTGCGGTAGCTGCATCCTATTATACAGGAATATTGAATCTATATATTATCATAGCGGCAGAAGTGATACTTTCAATCTGTTCTGCATTCTTTAATCCTACAGTCCAGGCAGTAATTCCACAGATCGTAAATAAGGAAGTGCTGGCCGAAGCGAATGCAAAAAGTCAGCTTTTAGGCGGTATTGCACTTGTTACAGGACCTTTGCTGGGAGGCATTTGTGCAGCCTGGTGGGGATATGGTTTTGTCTTTTCATTTAATGCTTTCTCTTTTTTTATAGCTGCCATTCTTGCATCTATGCTTATCATTAAAACTGCACCGAAGGAAGCTCATATTAAGATCAAAGAAAATATTTTAGATGGTTTTAAATATGTTTTCTGTAAAAGGAGTATAATTTCAATTGTGTCAGTAGTTGCCATTTTGCATTTTTTTGTAGGCTCCGTTCAGGTAATCATGCCGGTATTTGCACTAACTTTGAAGGGGAATGGGGCACAAAATCTGGGATATATTGAATCCTTTTATGGTACGGGTGTTATTTTAACAGGCTTTTTACTTAGCTTGATAAGTATAAACAACAAGGAAAAGAAATATATGTACGGAGGCATCTGTTTTATCGGTCTGATCTATGCCCTATTCGGTATTCTCAGCAATTTGGGTATCCATGATATCTATCCATACTTTTTCATATTCTTTTTAATGAGCTCCATGGTTGTTGGCATAAGCACTTGCTATAATTCGATTCTGCAGAAGAATGTTGAGAATGAAATGGCAGGAAGAGTATTCGGTATAATAGACTCAGTGGGTAATTTCACTTATCCGGTTGCCATGCTCATATTCGGAGTATTGCTGGATTGGTTTAAGTATGGACAACTGTTGATATTCTGTGGAGTTTTGATTATAATTCTAGGTATAGTTTTAATAAAGCTCAATAGAGAGAGTACTGTTGTTTCTTTGTAAAATTAGATGAACCGGTTATTAACCTGGCAAAATGTATTCAGATACTTAATTAATAAGAGAAAGATGAGGCGTTTATGGAATTATCTGTAAGTAAAATTGCAGCCAAATTCGGAATTTCCAGGAGTACATTACTATATTATGAATCAATAAACCTTCTCAAACCCTCCGCAAGAAATAAAGCGGGGTATCGGTTGTATAGTACTGCAGATATGGAACGGTTAAGAAAAATCATGCTTTTTCGGGAAGCCGGAGTGCCATTGGCTGAAATTGCAAACCTTTTTAATGCAGCAGATTTGGAGGTTACCGCACTGCTTTTAAAGAGGCTGGGAGAACTGAATAAAGAAATAGAATTAGTTAAGAACCAACAGAATGTAATTATAAAATTATTAGAAAACAGTATTTTGTATAAAAACTTAAAGAGTATCTATGAAAGCATATGGCTGGCTATACTGAATACTGCTGGTATAAAAAAAGAAACTGCAGAAGAATGGCATTCCCAATTTGAAAAGCATTCTCCTTCGGAGCATCAAAACCTTTTGGAGTTACTGGGGTTTGATGCTGATGAAATACTTCATCAAAGAGAGCACTATAGAAACTTGGATAAAAAATAGCTTGATACCTGTGGATATAAAAATATTAGACAATACAAGTTACGAAATACGTGTCTTTGTATACAAAATACAGAATACAAGTTAATGATACAAGTTAAAGAATACAAGTTACAAAATAAAAGTTGCGGAAGACAAGTTATGGAATAAAAGCTACAGAATACAAGCTACTATATGAAGAGGGCTTAAATAAATATGGAGAACATACTTAACATAACCACAAGGGAACAACTAAGAAATTGGCTGGAATTAAATTCTTCGACAGAAAAATGTTGCTGGATAATTATCAGCATAAAACAGAAGCCGGATACACTATTATATCTGGATGCTGTTGAAGAGGCGCTTTGTTTTGGATGGATAGACGGGATAAAGAAAAAATATTCTGAAGATAAGCTTATCCAGAGATTATCACCCAGAGTGAGGAATAGTTCATGGACAGAACTCAATAAGCAGCGTGTGCACCGCCTTGAACGCCTGGGGCTTATGACGGAACTTGGAAGAAAAGTATTGCCTGACAATTTCTATAATGATTTTGTAATAGATGAGGTAATAGAAAGCAGGCTGAGAGAGAACGAAATCTACAGCAATTTTATTAGTTTTCCTGAACTATATAGGAGAATACGGATAGATACAATTATACAAGTAAAAAAAGACCCTGAATTATTTGAGAAAAGGCTTAATAAATTTATTGAAAACACAACAAAAGGTAAGATGTATGGGGAGTGGAACGATAATGGCCGGCTTCTTAGTAATTAACTACTGACTTATGCGGTATGAAATACTTGTAATTATGTAAAAAACAATATCAAATAGCTTTTCAAGAAGCCATTAATAACGGCAAGCTGTTTGTATGCCAAGTCTATATAACAATGGTGAATTATTGGTAAAGGAGATTACTATGTTAGAACAAATAGAAAACAGGAGAAGCATCCGTAAATACCTGGATAAAAAAGTTGAAAAAGAGAAGCTTGATCAAATATTGGAAAGCGCAAGACTTGCACCTTCCGGAAGTAATACGCAGCCTTGGACATTTATTATTATTGAATCGGAAGAAACGAAAGAACAACTTTCAATCGCCGATCATCATCAAAATTGGATGATAGCTGCTCCAATATTCATTGTATGTGTAGCCGATATTCGATGCCGTATTTCCTCAGATACCAAAGTCAGGCTGGATGAGAACAGTTCTGAACCGGAACTTAAGCAAATAATTCGAGATACTGCTATTGCAATGGAACATATATTACTTGTAGCAGAGTATCTGGGGCTGGCGACTTGTTGGACAGCCTGGTTTGAGCAAGATGCCATCAGACCTATCCTGAACATACCGGATGATAAATATGTGTGCGGAATCATTACCCTGGGATATGGTGATGAGGCTCCAAAACAGCGGCCGAGAAAAGCGCTGCAGGATATCATAAGATACGAGAAATGGTGAAGAAGCCAGGGTAAGATTACGAAAGGCATTGTGAGTTTGCTGTTTTTGTCTATACAATAGAAAGCTAATAGGAGAATATAGAGAGGTCAGAATAATAATTTGAAGGTGGTAAGATATGGACGTTAATAAATTCTATGCAAAGTTCCTTTTTTACTATTGATATTATATTTCTACCAAAAAATAATGTGCTGCAAATGAACGTCGCAAGCCCTTGTCACCAAAAGCCGGTATGGCTGATGTGGCAAGGGCTTATGTCATGTCCTGTGGCTGTGTCCAATCAAAACCCTAGTTCTTTCATCCTATTTGCATAGGTATATAGTCTGTGAGCTGTAATATTAATCTTATAAATTGTCGAAATTAATAAATAAACAAGATTAGGAGAATTATATGAGTGAACAGACAATCAATGACTTACATATCGTCTTAGATAATATTGATACGAGAATTGAAAAAAGTAAGAATAATACGGAAGATCTGCAATTCTTAATGTATCAAAAAATAAAGATATTACAGCTTATTGATGATTTCAATCAAAGGAAAGATTATTTCGTATAAAATTAACCGTAAAAGCTTTAGGGATGCGGCAGGCTACAAGGAGATTTTGCGATTATTATGGATGTTAAGTATATAAATACTATTTTAGAAACTTTCAATGTTACTTTGGAACAATTCGGAGTACATAATATTAAAAGGTGTAATATTCAAAAGAAAGACAAAATGCACTTGAATTTAGATTTATCAACGATAGTCTGCTTTCAAGGTGCGGTTCAGGGTGACATAGCTCTCTCAATGCCTTTAGATACGGCAAAAAACTTAGCATCAATAATGATGATGGGGATGAGTATTACTGCCATTGATGATATGGCTAAGAGTGCAATAGGGGAGTTATCCAGTATGATAGCTGGTTCTTCCGCAACAAAGTTTTCTTCCTTTGGGATAGCGGCAAAGATTAATCCGCCCAGAATTATTTTAGAAAATGCTGAAATTAACAGTTTTGAGACTTTAGCCATCGACTTTGAAACAGATCTGGGGAAAATAGAACTTAATATTGGTCTGAATATATAAGCGGAGTATCATGTAATGTGATTTAGGAACAGAAGATAGCATGTAACGGGTAAAAGTGATCTTACCCGTTTTTTTGCTGTTTTCATGGATGAAATACATCTATTCGTTATCTTATATTATTGTAGGTATTATTGTTTTCTGACAAGAATTTCATTGCAAGTTCTTCACGCAAACCGGGATCATTTGTGGTTCCTTTTTCTTTTGCAATACGATAATATTCACACTTGTAATTGACACGATCAAGAGCATTCTGTAAAAGGGCAATTTGCTTCTCAGTCTTTTCTTTTTGCTTCAGGAAAAGATTATAACGCTTTTCTATAGTAGAATCACCTTCTTCGCACCACTCAAAAAAAAGTTTGATATCTTTTATCTGCATACCTGTTGTTTTCAAACATTCAATCATTTTCAAACATTCTATATCTGCTTCGTCAAATACACGAATATTTCCAGAGGTCCTGTTAATTAAAGGCAGAAGCCCTTCCTTATCGTAATATCGAAGCGTGGATATGGATATATCTAACATTTCCGACACTTCACCAATTGAGTGCGTCATAATTACCTCCTAAAAAATTACTCTATATTTTATCTCAATCTAAAATAACTTTAATTAAAAATAATATTAATTAAAAATAACATTAATGGAAATAACATTAATCGAAAATAACATTAATGGAAATAACATTAATCAAAAATAATCTTAAGAATAATCGTAACGTTAAGTGAGAAGGTAAATTCGTGATTTTCTGAAAAACTTGATTTTGCAAGACTAAAATCACGCTTTACCAGTTTACGAGTTACTTAAATAGCGTTATAATGCACTTATAGGAGTCTGTTT
>JAEZSL010000330.1 GCA_023443925.1 Bacillota bacterium
ACAACATTAACTTGAAATTATTTACAACATAAGCTATAGTTAATTATTATGGTATAAAAACATGGAGAACTAAGGGGAATTATGGAATGGCAGTTTACACGGAATATACGAGTCAAATTATAAATGAGGTTAGTAAAGTAATTATAGGAAAAAACCATATTATATGCAAAGTCCTGACTGCAATACTGGCAAAAGGCCATATTCTCATCGAAGATATACCGGGTGTCGGCAAAACCACCCTGGCCCTCGCATTTTCCAGGGCAATGGATCTGGAACACAACAGACTTCAGTTTACCCCCGATGTTCTGCCGACGGACGTGGTTGGGTATCATCTGCTCAATAATGATGGGGACGGTTATCAGTTTAAACCTGGTCCGGTTATGTGCAATTTATTCCTTGCAGATGAAATTAACCGTACCTCTCCCAAGTCCCAGTCCGCACTTTTGGAGGTTATGGAAGAAGGAACGGTTACGGTAGACAGTATTACCAAGGAAGTACCGAAACCGTTTACTGTAATTGCGACCCAGAATCCCATCGGCTCCATTGGAACACAGATGCTGCCGGAATCCCAGCTGGACCGTTTTATGATTAAACTGACTATGGGCTATCCCGATATCCGCAGCGAAGTGAATATGCTAAAAGGAAGACAGGATACCAATCCCTTGTCATCGGTAAAGACAGTGGTAAGCCAGAAGGATATTCTGAATATGCAGGCGGTAGCAGACAGGGTGTTCATCCATGACAGCATATACGATTATATCGTTAATATCGTTCTTCAGACAAGAAAACACCCTTTAATTGAATTGGGGCTAAGTCCGAGAGGAACCATAGCTTTAACCAATATGGCGAAGGCCAATGCATTTATATATAACCGGGATTATATGATTCCCGATGATATAAAAATGGTCTTTCGTGATGTGGCTTCCCACCGTATGATATTAAAGCCGAAAGCACGGTTAAATGATTTAACCATGGATCAGATGGTGGAAGTAATTTTACAGCAGGTACATGCTCCCAGAGTCAGTTAAGCAGGAGGCAGCCATATGCTAAAAAATAAGTTGATATACCTTTTGGCTCTGCTTATTGGCGGGCTTTTTGCAGTATTATATAATGAATACTTTATTGGTATCATTTTTCTGGTGGCTGTTCTTCTGCCTTTTGTACTTTTGGGAATTGTCCTGTATTCCTCTTATAAAATACGGGTAAATCTGGATACCACAACATTACTGGTGGGAAAGGAAGAATATCTGAATCTGTCCATATATATTAAAAACACATCCATATTTCCCATATCCTGTATGAATCTATTTATCCAGTATCACAATGAATTTTCAGGAGAGATAAAAAAAGAGAATATACAGGTAGCCCTGGATCAGAAAAGTTCCCAGAATGTATCCTGTCAGATAACCTCCCACTATTGCGGGAACTTATTGTTTCAGGTAAAAAGTGCCCGGTTATATGATTTTTTTCATATCTGGTCAGTTAACAAAAAAATCAAGCAGTCCGTCCGTGTTGTCGTAATGCCTGAAGCCTATGATATTCCGGGAGATATAATTAAGGAGAATACAGCAGTTCCGGCAGATAGTGATATCTACTCTGAATATAAGCCCGGTGATGACCCTTCTGAGGTTTTTGGTATAAGAGAATACAGAGAAGGAGATAAACCGAATCGTATTCACTGGAAGCTAAGCTATAAAGAAGAGCAGCTAATGGTAAAGGAGTTCAGCGATCCCATTAAGGATTCCATAGCCGTGATAACCGAATTAAACAGTGGAGAAAAGAAGGAATTCAGACTAAAGGTTGTAGATGGATTACTGGATTGCCTTATGTCTATCTCCATACATCTGCTAACCGGCGGGCATATCCATAAAATTGTATGGTACGATAAGGAAGAAGAGGCCATAGGACAATTGCAGATACGCCGCCAGCAGGACAGCTTATCTGCCCTGGAAGCCGTGTTAAAAACAAGGCAAAGAGAAACGGGGCCAACTGTTCTTACCGTATTTGACAAAAGTTTTTATAACCAGAATTATACTCATTTGATTTATATAACCTCTGTTCTGACGGAAGAAGAAATCTACGACTGGGCAGAGAACCATAAAGGGACTATTATTTACTTATTATATGTGAATGATTTGGGGGTCCGTCCTGTTAAGGAGAAATTGAAATATGTATTGCAGGAACAAAGAATTCACCTATGCGAAATCGATATCAGGAATATAAAGGAATCCATAACAGCCATGGGAGATCTGTAGAAGCTTAAAATAATCAGGAAAGGGGCTGATATCCTTGTTCCACAAAAATACTGGTGAAATTGTCAATGGTATAGAATTTACCAGAAGAAACCGTATCACATTGACGAATAAAATATTGATATCGCCTCAGCTTAAGCTGCTGCAATATATGCTGGTGACTGCCGGAGTGTATGGAACTTTGTTCTCACTTATTACAGGTCTTAATATCCCAGTGTATAAGAACGGCCTTATAGCTGCAATGCTTTTATCTGCTCTGTATTTTTTTATTCTGTACCAGTATTATCCGATTATTAAAATCAGTCTGCCTTTATCCTTCCTGCTTTATCTGGTGTCCGGCTATGTATTCTGGGATGAAATCATGAATGGGTTTTGGCATCTGGAAAATATCTATATATCAAAATATAATTCCTACTACAATACCGGCATTTTGAAATATCTGGTGGGGGAATATGATCCGAAAGCAGTTATAACTATATTTTTTATATTTGCAGCCATATTATTAAGCCTTTTGATCTGCGCGGTAATATTGCGGAATTCCCTCCGATATCTGTTTGTAATTATTACGTTATTTCTTGTCCTGCTGCCTTTTACCGTGGGTTTCGTACCTTCACCCCTGCCCCTTGGAATATATCTTGCCTGTGTAATCAGTATAATAGGCATAGGCACGACTATGAAGGAAAAGCATCGTCATTTTAATTTAAAGCATCTGTATGGAAGACATAAAATAGAAGACCGTCTTCTGGAACAGAATTTTAAATATGTCATCGGATTAAAAATAGGCGGGGTTTTAGCCGCATTGCTTCTGGCTTTATTTCTTTTTACCAGTATCGTAATTTCACCCGATCTGTATGCCGCAAAATTTAATGTAGCAGATACCAAGAATAAAATCCAAAAGGAAATGATGGAATTCAATCTGGAAGAAGCCATTCAGAATATCAGTTCCATACAACTCGATGGACTGGACTTGTTTCAGGGAAATACGGCCTCGGGAGGTTTGAGCGGCGGTAAGCTGGGCAGAATAGGAGAAGTAAATTTTAATTACAAGACAGCGTTACGTATCCAGACTACAGTGACCGGGTCAAATCTCTATTTAAAAGGTTATGTGGGAAGTGGATACAAGGGTAATTATTGGAGCGGGTTAAGCAAACAGGATATGAAGGCCTACAAGAAAATAGCTGACATATGGGAAAATACGGATTTTATTATCGGAAATCAAAGCAGTTATTTTCTGTCTCTTATTGATAAGGCATCGGTTGCAAATTCATATAAGAGCTTTGTATTTTTTGCAAATGATATGGAAATAGAAGCTGTCAACGCCAACTCGGATTATATCTATGCACCTTATTATACGGTATATGCACCGGATGAGTTAATGAATGCAGCTGATCCGGAGTATGTTTCACCAAAGCAAAAACAGCCGGTTTATCAATTCGGCTATTATGACTGCTTTAATGATATACTAGAATTTGATGAGGAAGAGGAATATAAAGATTTTATAAATAAGTCGGGAATTTCCTTAAGCTATGTTACGGATGACAGCAGGAGTTTTGCTGCTTATTTACCAAAAATGGAAGAATACCGGGCTTTTGAGAAATCTTACCGTAAGTTCGTGTATGATGTTTACACACGCATGCCGGATGCCGGACTTGAACGGATCCGTAAGGATTACGGCGGCATGCATTACGATAATTATAAAGAAAGATACGGAACCCAGGCCCTTAGTATGCTGGTTGATCTTGTAAGGAAGGATTTAAGAGCCGCCGCGACTTATTCGTTATCACCGGGAGCTCTTCCAAGACGAAAGGATTTTGTAGAGTATTTTCTATATGAAAATAAAACCGGATACTGCACCCATTTTGCAACGGCAGCAACCATGATTTTCCGTACCATGGGCATTCCGGCAAGATATGTAGAAGGTTATATCGTAAAACCAAATGATATCGCAGTCGGAGAGACTCTGGGGACCCAGGTTTTAACGGAACGGATTAACGGTGTAAATGGTGAGCACCAGCGTATAAAAAAATCCATAGAGATAACGGATGCCAATGCTCATGCCTGGGTTGAGATATACTTAGACGGCTTTGGATGGGTTCCTGTTGAGGTTACTCCCGGTTTTAACAGAAACGGTATATTTATGGAGGATACGAATATGCAGCCGGGACAGCAAGAAGATACCGAAAACCAGCAAACACCTGTTGTTACGCCTACTCCCGATCCAACACAAGAGCCAGAGCAGGAGACGGAAGAAGTAGACAAACCGTCAGACTCCAAAGAGGAGGAAGAGAAAGCTTCTGAGGAAGAGAAAGAGGCATCGGCAGCAAAGGGCAAAGACTCCGGTACGGGTTTTCCGTCTGCAGACGAGGAGAAGGACCAATTCTTTGGCGGCTTTTTTGTAAAGCTGGCCTGGGTTATACTATGGGGCCTTATTATTATCTCTAGTCTTGTTATGTGCCTTGCACTCAGAGCGTTTGTAATATTGTCAAAACGGGAAAAAGCTCAGAAAACATCGGATTTAAGTAAAAGGGTCCTGCTGCGGTATAACGAAATCAAACGCATACTGGATTATCACAGCATTAATATACAGGAGGATTTGACTTATCAGGAAGCAGCCGGCAAAGTTGAGGAACAGTGGGAAGCGATTAGTCCCGGCAGTTACCGGCGTTTTACCGATATTGCACTGAAAGCAAAGTTTAACCAATACAGTATTACCGGGGATGAATTTAAAGAAGCAGAAGAATTTTACAAAGAGCTGGTGGGTTCTGTTTATAAAAATACGAGTTTATCCAAACGTCTTATTTTAAGATTTGTAAAAGTTTTCCATTAACGAGGAATGCAGCAGCGTGCAAAATAATGTTCACAGAAAAACATATCTATGCTATAATAATTGTGACAATGAATTCCAGCTGAAACTGAAAGGCGTGGGTGTTATTTATGAATAATATTATAACGATAAGCAGGCAGTACGGAAGCGGCGGCAGAGAAATTGGTAAAAAACTTTCTGATATCTTTGGAATACCTTTTTACGATAATGAATTAATTACCCGGGCAGCCAAGGAAAGCGGGTTTTCCGTAGCAGCTTTTGAGAATGCCGAGAACAAGGCAACGAATAGCTTGTTATATTCCATAGCCATGGGTATGAATGCTTACGGCAGCCAGGAGTTCGGTTTTTCGCAGATGTCTTTGGATGACCAGATTTATCTGGCCCAGTCCGATGTGATCCGGAAAGTGGCTGAAGAAGGCCCTTGTGTAATTGTTGGGCGATGTGCGGATTATGTGCTAAAAGATAAGCCTGGTGTTATAAATATATTTATTTGGGCTGATCTAAAATTCCGGATTAAAAGAGTTATGGAAACCGAAGGGTTTACAGAGGCTAAAGCGGCGGAAAGAATCCAGAAGATTGATAAAAGCCGGGCGAATTATTACAATTATCATGCTACAGAAAAATGGGGAAAGGCTTTTAATTATCATTTAGCTATCCAGAGTGACTTTGTTGGTATGGATCGATGTGCCGAGTGTATTAAGACATATATTGAATATGGACACGACTAAAAGGAAGGAAATTACGGGTAATTGCGATATGCTGTGGCTCCATGTCGTAATTACCTATAATAATATATCAGATTATAATATGCGTGGTGCACACGCGGATGGGAGTTTTTTGAATGAAATTGAATGATAAACTAAATAAAAAATATACCTTAATAGCGATCTATGTTATAGTAACCTGTATCATAATCTATTGTCTGGGTCTGGTTGCGAACAGCGCGCCTCTTATTTTTAAGAACATTATGGGCAGCTTTGGCTGGTTGATGAAAGTAGCCAAGCCGATTCTGCTTGGTTTTGTATTTGCTTATCTGTTCGATCCTGTTAATGATTTTTTTGAGAATAAGTTCAAAAAAATAAAGATACGGAACCGACAGCTGAAGTCAACCCGTTCCCTGGCCGTATTTACTACCATTATTCTGGTTTTTGTAGTATTGGTAGCGATTATATCCCTGTTGGTGTACAGTGTAACAGACCAATTGAGGCTGGCTAACTTTGATGATATCGTTGTTTTGGCAAATTCCCTTATGAAAACATTTACGGATTTCCGTGATTCCATACTGATTCAGCTGGATAAACTGGATATCCAGTCCAGTGAGGTGTCTCAGTATGTCAAGGATGCGGCAACGTATATCCTGAATTACCTGAAACTGGCCGGAGGTTCGTTTGTTGCTTCTCTTAGTAATATATCGTCTTATATAACAACCTTTATATTTTCCTTTATTATCGCCATCTATTTTATGATAGACGGCAAAATGATTATTGAGTACTTAAAGAAAGTAAGCAGAGCTCTTATCAGCAACAAGTTGAATAAGCGGATCGAAAGATTTTTAGAAGATGCGGACAGTGTTTTTTCCGGATATATCAGAGGACAGTTATCAGATGCCCTTGTTATGATGGCGGTAATCAGCCTTACCCTTTCGGTAATCGGCGTTAAATTCGGAGTTATTATCGGTATACTGGCCGGTATCGGTAATCTCATCCCTTATTGCGGCCCTTTTGTCGCATATTTCAGTACCGCCCTTGTCTGTATAATCAATGGGCAGTATAAGGAATTAATCATTGCAGTCATTGCTTTATTTATAGTCCAGGCAATCGATGGTAACGTCATTGCTCCGAAACTCTTAAGTCACAGTATTCAGATACATCCGGTACTGGTAATTATTTCGCTGATTTTCGGTAATGCAATCGGGGGATTACTGGGTATGCTCTTAGCAGTTCCGGTAGGTGCCCTCATTAAAGTCTTGTTTGTAAGATATATTAACCACAGACTGGAGAAAAGAGAAGAGGAAAACAGGATTACTGATACTTTGGAATAGTGTGAAAGAAAATATGATATAAGAAAGGAATGCCACGCATTGATTCTTTCACCCTTTTTATTAGCGGCAGTAACATATCTGTGAACAGCTATGAAAGAAAACCTGACATTATATAACACAATGTCATAAAAATGTAAGAAATAATATAGTCTTTATTTAATAATTATGGAGTAAAATACTACAAAGACAAGATTATAAAGGGAGGAGGATGCCAGGGTGGTTGACCAGATTGAAAAGGTAATCGAGGTTAAGAATGTTAAAAAAGTTTACCGAATGGGCAGTGAAAAGATTTTTGCGGTTGACGACGTTAGTTTTGAAATACTAAAAGGTGAGTTCTGCTGCCTCTTGGGAACTTCGGGCTCCGGTAAGTCAACCCTGCTTAACCTGATGGCCGGCATTGAAAAGTTGTCCGGAGGCCAGATATTTATAAAGGGCAAAAAAATACATAAAATGAGTGAAAATAGTCTGGCGAGATTCAGACAACGGTATTTAGGATTTGTTTTTCAATCCTATAATTTGATGGGTTCCATGACCGCATTGGAAAATGTGGAGTTTCCTCTGGTTTTTAAAAGGATAAAAGCCAAGACCAGGAAAAAGATGGCAAAGGACATGTTAGTTAAGGTTGGACTTGGTACAAGACTTACCCATAAACCCAAGGAAATGAGCGGCGGTCAGCAGCAGAGAGTTGGTATTGCCAGGGCATTTGTGGCGAGACCCGAGATTGTATTTGCCGATGAACCGACCGGTAACCTGGATACCAAAACAGCCATGGAAGTAATGAATCTCATTAAGTCCATAGCCAAAGACAATAATCAGACAATTGTAATGGTTACCCATGACAGAAGACTGGCAGACTTCGCAGACAGGATTATTCACATTTTGGACGGTAAAATACAAAGTGTAGAGTTAAAGGATCATAACACGGTTAATTCGGATATGGCAGAGGAAGACCTTGAAATTGAAAACGTGGAAAATAATATAGATCAGGATTCCGAAAAAGAAACGGCAGTAAGTTTGAATACGGAAGAGACTGTGGAAGCAGTAGCTTCCACAGACGATTCAAATAACCTGACGCAGGAAGATAAAGCGTCTGCCGAATCAGAGTTGATTAGCTGAAATGATTTTGAAAACCGGACAATGACAGTACCGGTTTATAGAGATTAAATTTATGAATTTATTAGGAAGAAGAGGGAAAAAGAATGAAAAGAGCCAGAAAAATCTTAGCTGCAATCTTAGCCATTACTTTTATTTTCAGTAATTTTGCAGGGTACATAACTGTGAAGGCGCAATCTTATGACAGTAAGGCCACTGCCATTAATTTTGTAGGATCGGTTGATAATATTATAGGCGTACCGGGAGAAACCGTGCATGTTAAACTACCCGTAAGGGCCATTAACGGATTTATCTTCGACCCGGTAATTTCAGTGGATACGGAGAAAATGCCATTTACAGTATCTAATATCAGATATACCCAGGAAGGTTATACCGCAGAAAATCCCCCTGCCGGAATTTCTACTACGGAACCAACCTATATCGAGTTTGATTTATACATAAAAGAGTCAGCTAAAATATCCCGTAATAAATTGAAAATCAGCGTGGATTTTACTGCAATCGATCTTGACGACGGCTCCGTTGATCCCTTTACCATAGAGCTGCCAAATGTGTATGTTGTCATTAATGCAGAGAAAGAACCGGCCCAGTTGACCGTTGATAATATAAAAATTGAAAATGCCACTAAAGGTAGCGACACTAAACTGACATTTGATATTAAAAATGAAGGCGGAGTGTCGGCACTTAATTCTTATTTTAGTGTGGATGGCTATGAAGCGGCTGGAATAATACCCAAGTATTCAAAATTAAAACAGCCCATCGGTCCATCCGGCAAGTTACCATCCGGAGATACTCACCGGGTCAGCCTGCCCGTAAATATATCCTCCAACGCGACAGCCGGTAATAAAAAATTATCCGTCAAGATGGAATTTAAAAATGAAGAAGGCGAATTAAAAGAAACTACCGTAGATCTGTATGTAAATATAGAAAATAGCAGTATGGCACCCAGCATTGAAATAGTAAGCACTAAGTATGCCAGTGAGCTGAAAGCCGGCGACAGTTTTAATCTTGTGGCTACCTTACGTAATGTGGGTGATACGGTAGCGGATGATGTTGAAGTATCCTTAGGCGGATTGGACGTTACCGGTTTCCTCCCCGGATATACATCCAAGACAATACCTGTTAAAAATTTAAAATATAACGAAAAAATTGATGTAAAGATTCCGCTGATTGTATCCCATGAAGCAAAAGTAGGATTAAAAGAAGTTCCCATAACCATTACATATAAGGATACCGCAGGGACAGTTATTACAACTACCTCAACTTTATATCTGGAAGTAGTAGCAGCAGATGGTGTAGATTCAGAAGGCAAGCCCAATATTGTTTTAAGCAGCGTATCCCAAAGTCCTGCGGAACCCAATGCGGGAGCGAGAGTTGATATTTCCTTTGATTTGGAAAATAAAAGTAAAATTGACATTTCCTCTATTAAAGTATCCGTAGTAAGTGGCGAAGGTGCAGGTTTTTCACCCATGAATTCCGAGCCATATCAGTATATTGATAAGGTGGCAGGCGGTAAAAAGAGAAGAATTACAATCCCGTTAATGGCTTCTGAAACCATAAAAGAAGGGACCAATAGTCTAAATATTAAATATGACTATAAAGATTCCAACGGTAAGGCACAGTCGGACACGGCAACTTTATTTATACAGAACGTACAAAACAGCGGTATTGGTGCCAGCAAGCCAAAATTAATTATAAGTAATTTTACGACAGGCCAGGAAGAATTAAGAGCCGGTAATACTTTTAATTTTAACTTTGATATTAAAAATACTCATTCCAGTGTGGCAGCCCGCAATATCAAGGTAACCGTATCCCAGGCAGATAATATTTTTTCCGTTAACAAAGGCAGTAATACATTCTACATAACGGAGATACCTGCGGGTGAAACCGTACAAAACATCCTTGAATTAAGAGTGAAGTCAGATGCTACCACAAAAGCTTATCCATTAGAAATAACAATGGAATATGAATATGAAGGCGCAGAACCTAACCCTACCACCGGCCAAATAGGAGAGACCGCCAAAGAAACGATTAATTTACAGGCGGTGGAAAATTCCAGACCGGTTGTTGATAATGTAGTTGTCGGTTCCTGGGATGCACCCGTAGTAAACCAGCCGACGGCATTAACTTTTGAATTTTACAATATGGGTAAATCTCCTCTTAACAATGTCCATGCAGCCCTGGAAGGAGATTACACCTTAAGTACCGGTAATATGTATTTTATCGGTAATGTAGCAGCCGGCAGCCAGGAATATGCGGAATTAGAAGTGATTCCCAACATTGAAGGTCAGGCTAAGGGTACTCTGGTAGTAACTTTTGAAGACAGCAATGGAGATGAGGTCAGTATAACAAAAGAGTTTGAAAGTACTATCCAGGGAGAGTTAATTCCTGATCCCAACGGAGGAGTCCCGGGTGGTGAATTACCTAATATGCCTGCCGCAAAAACTCCCATACTTCCAATCTGGGCTTTTATTATTGTACAAATTGCAATTCTGGCAATCGGCATACCGGTAACCAGAAAAGTCAGGTTAGGGTTATACAGAAGAAAACTAAGAAAGCAGGAAGAGGCGGAATAAGTCTGGAGGGTGGCAAATATGAATATTTTTATGGATCAGAATTTTAATGTACAGGTATTATTAAATGATGCGGTAGCTGTTCCGGCAGACTCCAATGTGGTTATCGAAGGCGGTGGTGATGCAGCAGGCGGAATGCCGGGGGATGTTTTAGGTACCGGTATGGAGGTGAAGGATCCGCTTATGTCAAGCTGGCCTTTTGTAATCGGAATCTCAACCGTTACTTTAGCTGTAAGTATAACGCTTGGCCTATTGTTAGCAAAGAGAAAAATCAAAAAAGGATATGAGCTGTATGAGGATTAGCGATTTAATCAAAATGGGACTCAGGAATCTTAGCCGCCGGAAAGCCAGGACATCTTTAACTGTAATCGGTGTGGTTATTGGTACTATTTCCATTGTCGTTATGATTTCCATCGGTATCGGTATGAATACGAATTTTAAATCCCAGGTTATGGAATTAGGAAGCCTAACTACCATAACGGTTGAGCGATATGCTGCAATCTTAGATAAAGACGGTAACTATGTTAATAGCAAAGAACAGAAGATGGATGACAGTCTTGTAGAGCAGATTAAAGCTTTGGAGCATGTTAAGGCAGTATCCCCTATTCTATCTGCCACCGCCATGTTAAAGAGCGGTAAATATGAAGCACAGGTGCAGCTGTTTGCAATGGATAGTTCAACTTTTAGTGATTTCGATTTTCCGGCATTAACGGACGGTAGTTATCCGACACCCGACATGAATCGATTTATTGTCTTCGGCAGTGATTCGCTTATGAACTTTTATAATCCAAATGTGCGAAATATTACCATGAAGCAGATGGATTTGACAAAGGATAAGGTAACCTTTTCCTTTAACCCATATCAGTATACTGCGGATGATAAGAAAAAGCCATTCAGTATGAAGGTTTCTGAATACGGTATTATGGAACGGAGCAATAACTGGGAATACGACTATAATATGTATATGGATATTAATTATTTCCGCTCAATGTATAAAAAGTATACGAATACCTTGAAAGCCGAAGATAGGAAAAAAGCTATGACGGCGATAGATACTTATGAGAGAATCAAAATAACCGTTGATAATATTAAAAATGTTACAAAGGTTCAGGATAGTATCGAGGAACTGGGTTACCAGACCTCCAGTCTGGCTATGTATTTAGAACCGATGCAGCAGACCTCCAATATGCTGCAGATGGTGCTTGGGGGCATTGGAGCAATTGCCATGCTGGTATCGGCAATTAATATCGCAAATACCATGATTATGTCCATTTATGAGCGGACCAAAGAAATAGGCATTATGAAGGTATTGGGCTGTATTATCCGGGATATTAAAAAGCTGTTTTTATTCGAAGCCGGAATGATTGGTTTACTAGGCGGCGTGATTGGTATTATTATCAGTTATATTGGCTCATGGGCCATTAATAAGTTCGGCCAGCCGCTGTTTAAAGCATTATTGTCCTCCAATTATATGTATAATATGGAAAATGCCAAGTTTTCGGTTATACCGATATGGCTGCCCTTTCTGGCAGCAGGTTTTGCCATGTTAGTTGGTATCTTATCCGGATATTATCCGGCTAACCGTGCAACAAAAATAAGTGCAATCGAGGCTATGAAGACAGATGGCTGATAGATTCTAAAAGTATAGCAGGTAAAGGTTATTTTAATGTGTACAAGTGTAAAATAATCATTTATAAATAAAGCATATAAAAGGCGCAGGGTGTAAGCTACAAGTCACATACCCCTGCGCCTTTTATTGCCGAATACTCATTGAGTCTGATTTTAACAAATCATTCAATGAATAAATGTCATAAAATAAGGCAGATGTACGTATTAGATAACCGAATAATGGAAATAATCTGGTAAATAGGAGATTTAAAAAAAATCCTATCAAAAAAAGTCAAAATAACATTGACATTTCTATTCTTAAGTGGTATCCTATTATACGTTGCTGTTGAGCAGCTGTTTTATTAAAAGCAGCTATGAGATATGGTAAATTTAAAAATAATTAATATAATTGTTGACACAAAATATAAAATATGATATTATTTACCATGTTGCTGATGCAATAATAAAAATATTCAGAAAACAAAAAAGAAAAAAAGTAGTTGACAAACAATTCTGAATATGTTATAGTAAATAAGCACTTGAGAAACAGAAGAAACAAACGAAAAGGAATTGAAAAACTCATCCTTCACTAAAAGCTTCTGGAGAGTGTAAGAACCTTGATAACTGAACAGTGAAACAACCCTGAAAATTCTAATAAAATTTTCATTGATTTCTTCTTATTATATAGGAAGTCATCAAAAAGAACGGTATTTGAT
>JAEZSL010000420.1 GCA_023443925.1 Bacillota bacterium
CTGTGAATAACGGGACAGAGAAATGGCAGGTACGGCCGGATTTAAAGCAGGTTAATGTACTTGCCGCATTTCCGGATTCCTACCGTTTTACCTTTGAACTAGGCAGTGAAATAGAGGATATTAAAACAGCCCTGGAGGTCAGAAAGGTTGGAGAAGAAGAAATTGCCGGAAGAAAAGCTGATGTATTGTCAGTGACTCCCAAAGGCGGAGATACTTACCGGCTCTGGGTAGATCAGGAGACGGATCTTCCGCTGCAAAAAGAAACGGCTTTACAAAATGCTATAAAATATAAGGTGGCTTATAAGTCCATTACGTTTCGTGAAGCAATCCCAGAAGAACTTATGGCTTATAGTCTCCCGAAAGACTATGAGGCAATCCGGACAGACAGTGAGCAGTTGGTAGATAATATGGAGGAGGCTGTCCGTCTGGCAGGATTTACACCAAAAGAAATGAAAGCTGTCCCGGCAGGTTTTGCACCGGCAGGTATTTCAGTTGATCCGGAGAAAAAATCTATAAACAGGTATTATTTGAAAGCGGACGGGAATAAAAAAGTCGTGATTGCTGAACAGGCAGCAGAAGGAGAAATCAGTCCGGATTCAGCTGCAATACTGGGAAGTGTCAATAATCAAAAGGCCGAAATTTTAACAGATATGGAGGTAAACTCCGGAAATGCCGGATACGGAGCATATGCTGGCTTAACCGGCTTAAGTTCTATCCGCTGGCAGGAGAATGGCATGGAATATACGGTTTACGGTGAATTGGAGCTGGCGGAACTGTCGGTCTTTGCACAAGGCCTATCTTCCGGTAACGTGGTAATTCCGGAAAAAGAGGAGGACTTTACAGATAAACCCCAGATAGAAGTGCCGGTTGACTTAGAAAGCGAAACCAATGAACAGAAAAGTGTGGATGCAGGCCATTCGCCCTGGAAACTGGATCCTGCCTTTGTAGCACAGGTATTTGCAAGTTTGCTGATATCACCGGAGGGCATTGTAGGAGACTATCCGATCGCCTACCAGGATGTAAAAATTGTTCAGAATAATGGAAAAACTGCTATAGCAGAAATGAATGGTGAGAAAACCACAGTAAGCCGTGTGTTTTTAAAACGGCTGGTGAGACAGGATGAAACCGGGATCTGGACCGTTGTAGGCTACGATCCGGTTAATAAATAATGGTTAAAGACATCCGTTTTTCTATGAAACTTAAATATTATACAGCTTGACAGAATAAGAATGTGCCGGTATTCTCGCTCCTGTCTGATATCAGACAGGAGCCAGAAGCCTGTCATTGAATTTATGCCCCGGTGCCAGTCTTTTAGGCAGAAGGGGTCAGGGGGTCAATTTATGAGAAGATATTAAATCTCCATTTCAGGAAGTAAACTTCGCATAGCCAGGATGGTTTTACCTATTAGTTCTGTAATTTCCAGGCCCAGCATGGCTGCTCCGTTATTAATAACTTCCCTGGAACAGCCGGCAGCAAAGTTTGCTGTCTTATACTTTTTCATTACGGATTTGACTTCCAGATCCGAGACGCTCTTTGAAGGGCGCATCAGTGCTACGGCACCGATCAGACCGGTTAATTCATCAGTGGCATATAGGATTTTCTCCATAAACAATTCCGGTTTAATGTCAACGGTGATGCCATAGCCGTGGCTGGCTGCAGCCCTTATGATTCCTTCCTCCAGGTTCAGCTCCTTCATTAATTCCTGTTCCTTGATACAGTGATCTTCCGGGTAAAGTTCAAAGTCCAGGTCATGAAGCATACCCACGACTCTCCAGTAGTCGGTCCGGTCCGGATCATATTCTTTTGCAAAATAGCCCATAACACCGGACACAATTTTACCGTGTTTTAAATGAAATTCATCTTTGTTGTACTTTTGCAGTATTTCATATGCTTCTTCGACACTTGGTATATAACTCATATCTGACTCCTATCTGCGTGTTCTGTACGCGTACCTGCTAATCCTTTCCTTATACAAAAACCTTATATAAGCCTGGTTTCTATAGCGGATGCTTCTTTTGATAAACTATATTTTTATATGATAAAACTTATAGAAAATAATGTCAACTCTCATAGTTATTAGTTTAGGCTCGGTTATACCTGGTTTAAACTTTTACTTACGGATATTATCAGTAAATATAACAGTGTCCTTAACTAACTTAACATTAAGTTTTTTTGGGCTGTAAGGTTTGACTTGACTGTAAAATAATGGTAAGGTTTATATGTAACGATCTGATCGCTGTAATTATTTCAGCTTTATTCTAAGGAGGTAATGAATGGATTGGGTACAGGAACTCAGACAAAATTTAACCACAGTGGAGGAATTGGAAGAGAATTTAAAACTTAGTCTTACTGAAACAGAAAGGGAGAATTTAAGGGAAATAACTGATATTTATCCAATGTCGGTCACACGTTTTTATTTATCCTTAATTAATCATGAAGATGAGAAAGACCCGATACGCAGAATGTGTATCCCCTCCGTCCTGGAGACGGACAGAAGCGGCAGCCTTGATACCAGCGGTGAGTCGGATAATACGGTTATAACCGGTCTGCAGCATAAATACAGGCAGACGGCACTAATTCTGTCAACCAACCAGTGCGCTATGTATTGCAGACATTGTTTTCGTAAAAGGCTGGTGGGATTGAGCAGCGAAGAGATTATGAAACATATGGAGGAAATCATTTCCTACCTAAAGACACACCAGGAAATAAGCAATGTGCTGATCTCCGGAGGAGATTCTTTTTTAAACAGCAATGCTGCTATCAAAAGGTACCTGGAGAAATTATACAAAATCGAACATCTGGATTTTATCCGGTTCGGCACCCGGGTGCCGGTGACATTTCCCATGAGAATCTATAAAGACAGAGAACTGTTAGATATTTTAACGGAATATAATAAAAAGAAAAGAATCTATATAATTACACATTATAACCATCCTAATGAAATGACTGAGGAATCAAGGCTTGCTATCCGTGCACTTATAAACTGCGGCCTGGGTATAAAAAACCAGACCGTGCTGTTAAAAGGTGTCAATGACGATCCGGAGGTATTGGCAGATTTATTCAATAAAATGACAAGATGGGGTATTATCCCTTACTATATATTTCAATGCAGACCGGTTGCCGGCATTAAAAACCAGTTTCAGCTGCCGTTAAAAAAAGGTATAAGAATTGTAGAAGAAGCAAAAGCTGGTTTAAATGGACAAGGCAAGTGTTTCCGGTATGTATTATCAAACAGGACAGGCAAGATAGAGATACTTGGAATGCTGAAAGATAATATCATGCTGTTTAAATACCATGAATCAAAAGAAGAGATAAACCAGGGAAGAATATTCACCAGACAGATTGATAATAACCAGTGCTGGATTGATGGAATCAGTCAGGATTAATATCGAAAAACAGGGTTATATGCAGTTATCTGGGACAGGATGTCTGAAAAAACGGTATTACACCCAGGTCAGCCTGAGAAATTAGTGGAGAGGTTGAAAAACGAAATACAGTTTTTCAACCTCTTGATTTGTACGTGCGCTTAAGCGCACAGATGGGAATAAAATGAATAAATATAAGGTTATCCCGTAAAAGGTATTGACATCACATAAGGGATTTACTATAATATGTAACAATAATAAACGAGGGAGTAGTCATGGGATTACTCCCATTTTTATATAATAGGTAATTGCCCGGCAATTCCCTAAATATTCTGTATTATATAAGATGAAAGAGGTAAGACCTGTGAAAGAAAATATTTTGGAGCAGTTAAAAACCCTGAAAGGCCAGGTGAGTTTTTACTACAAAAACCTCATAACAGGTGACACTTTCGGGTATCAGGAGGATATGCCGCTTCAGGCTGCCAGCGTAATAAAAATTCCGGTTTTAATAGAAGCTTTTTCCCGGATGGAGGGAGGAGAACTTGAGAAAGACCAAACAGTAACCATCCGGAAAGAAGATAAACTGCCCTCCTGCGGAGCTTTGACTTATATGCATGACGGTCTTATGGTAACGATTGAGGATTTATACACCCTGATGATTATCCTGAGTGATAATACGGCTACGAATCTGTTAATCCGCCAGCTGGGTATGGATAAGATTAATTCCACCTTAAAAGAGCTTGGCTTGCATAATACAAGAATTAACCGGCTTTTATTTGATTCAAAGCAGTCATCTCTTGGAATACAAAATTATATATCTGCTGCTGAAATAGGTGTTTTACTGGAAAAAATGTATTTTGGTGAATTAATTTCACCGGAAGCATCGTTGGAGATGCTGCGGATATTAAAAAATCAAAGACTGAACGGAAAAATTCCTTTCTATCTCCATGGCAAAGCTGACATAGCACATAAAACCGGGGAAGATGACGGAATTACCCATGATGTAGGTATTGTTTATGCCCCCCAGCCTTTTGTTGTATGCTTCTGTGGCAATGAAGTGGAGGTTCCCGTATTTGAAAGGTTCATGCAGGATATCAGTTCAGACCTTATGGAAATGCAGTCATAAGGAAGGCAGCCTGTACATATTATGTGCTATGGCGGCCAGCTTTCTGTAAAGCAGTAAGAAATTTAATCTCCATCTAAAAATAGAACAGACTGACGGTTAAACCTGAAGTAATACAATTAATCCCTGACAGGGGGAATGGAGTATATATATGGTTATTAAAAATATTGAAATCGGCGAAATTTTTATTCCGCTGGCCAGACCATTTAAAACAGCGCTTCGGACTGTAAATAATGTAGAGGATATTGTAATTAAAATAGAAACGGATACGGAACTTTCAGGTTATGGAGAAGCACCTCCTACCGCGGTTATTACCGGTGATACGAAAGGTTCCATCGTAACAGCAATCAAGGAATTTATCACCCCGGCCCTGGTGGGTATGGAAATTGATAATCTGGACGGCATATTCCGTAAGCTAAACACCTGTATGGTTAAGAATACCTCCGCCAAGGCGGCAGTTGATATGGCAGTTTATGATTTATATGCCAAAAAGCATAATACCCCACTTTATAAAATGTTAGGCGGTAACAAGAGCCTTGTGGAGACGGATATAACCATCAGTGTCAATCCAATCCCGGAAATGGTGGCAGACAGTCTGGATGCAGTGGCAAAAGGTTACAGAATTCTTAAAGTTAAAGTTGGAAAAGAAGGCTTAAAAGATGTAGAACGTATAGCCGAAATCCGGAAAGCCGTGGGAAAAGAGATTCAGATACGTGTGGATGCCAATCAGGGCTGGAATGCAAAGCAGTCCGTACAGATTATCCGTGCCATGGAGGATAGGGGGCTGAATATTGAACTGGTGGAACAGCCGGTGCCGGCCCATGATTTTAAAGGAATGCAGTATGTAACCGGGAATGTTGCAACTCCCATACTTGCGGATGAAAGTGTTTTTTCGGCGGAAGATGCGGTTAACTTAATCCAGAACCGGGCAGCAGATTTAATTAATATAAAGCTTATGAAAACCGGAGGCATCTATAATGCCCTAAAGATCTGTGATATTGCAGAACTATACGGGGTGGAATGTATGATCGGATGTATGCTGGAAGGCAAATTATCCGTCAGCGCGGCAGCCCATCTGGCAGCAGCCAAAGGAATCATTTCCAGGGCGGATCTGGATGGTCCTTCTCTTTGTAAAACAGATCCCTTTACCGGCGGGCCGGATTATAAGGAGAATCTGATCTATATAAATGAAACACCAGGTATAGGGATAGAGAAAGTACCATGTTTTACATAAAAAGGCTAAAAAAGTTGTCTATTTTCTTCTGTTAAGACTTGAATCAGTGTGTGGGATAAGGTATACTTAACTCAGTATTTTTGCATACGTGTATTTCTTAACACCGGTATTTATCTTTTAACACCGGTGAAGGATTATTTTTATTTTTATGCTTTGATGCGTTAATATCTTAACACATTGTTTCAGCCCATGTGGGTATCCAGGAAGATTTAGAATAAATTCACAAACAATAAGCTGAAAGCTTATAGTAAAAAGTATAAAGGAGGAAGTTTTATGAAGAAAAAACTAATAGCTTTAGCAATGAGTCTTACCCTGGTTGCATCCATTTTTTCCGGCTGCGGCAAAAAGGGCGGGTCAGACGGTGACGCCGTATACCGGAAGCTTTATTCCAGTGAGGTTACCACAATGAATTATCTGGTAACCGGTTCTGAAACTGAATTTTCCATTGGAGCCAATGTCGTTGATACGCTGGTGGAATACGATAACTTAGGCCAGATACAGCCATCCCTGGCAGAAACCTGGGAAATGAGCGACGACGGCCTTACCTATACTTTTAAGTTACGTCAGGGACAGAAGTGGTATGATTATGAAGGCAAGGAAGTAGGGGAGGTTACTGCCAATGACTTCGTAAGTGCCGCCAAATACATATTAACACCTGCTTATGAAAGTTCAACGGCTCAGAATTTCTTCGGTATTATTAAGAACGCGGACGAATATTATAACAGCCAGGTAGAAGACGATCCGGAAACAGAAGAAGTGGAAGGCAATGATTTAACCATCGATTTTTCCGAAGTTGGTGTTAAGGCAGTGGATGAATATACCCTTGAGTATACACTTGCACAGCCTACTCCTTACTTTTTATCATCTTTAACCTATGTTTGCTATATGCCGGCATATGCCCCTCAATTAGAGGAACTGGGAGCAGAATTCGGTACGGACAATACTAAGATGTATTACAATGGAGCTTATCTATTAAGTGAATTCTTACCTCAGGAAAAACATGTTTATAAAAAGAATGAACATTACTGGGATGCTGATAAGGTATACATATCCAAAATTGAAGAGACCTATAATGCAGAATCTGCCACTCTGGCACCTATTATGGCTGAGAATAATGAAGTTGATTATGCTGAAATCGGTGCAGATATTGCAGACGACTGGCTGAATGATTCAAACAGGTCTTCCATGGTTAGCAAAACCCGTATGAAATCTTCCTATTCCTATTTTTACAGCTTTAATTTTGATCCTCAGTTTGATGCGGAATATGAACCGGAGAACTGGAAGCTTGCTGTTAATAACGAGAATTTCCGTCAATCCTTAAAAGCCGGTTTAGACCGTATTAAAGCCCTTACCATCAGTGAACCCCAGGATCCGAAAGCACGTCTTAACAATACCATTAATCCCCCTGCCTTTGTAGACCTTAACGGTAAAGACTATACAGAGTTCGGAGATTTGTCAGCAATTACGGCTGCTAACAGCTTTGACGAAACAGCAGCTTTATCCTATAAAGAAAAAGCAATCGCTGAATTAAGTGCGCAGGGAGCAACCTTCCCGGTTAAGGTTTTAATGCCTTATAATCCAAGTACAACAAACTGGGATAAAGAATGTGTCGTTGTGGAACAGCAGATGGAAGCTTTATTAGGAAACGACTACATTGATATCATCATCGAAGCAGGCCCTGCTACCGACTTCTTATCTCAGGTACGCCGTGTCGGCAAATATGCATTTATGTTAACGAACTGGGGTGCTGACTATGCAGATCCACAGACCTGGACCGATCCTTTTACCGCCGACAATTCCTACAGCTTCATGGATAAGGCCATGATTAATCAGGACCCGGTAGCTGATACGGTAAAAGAATATTATGCAATGGTCGATGCTGCCAAGGCAATCCCCATTGACCTGAATGCAAGATATGAAGCCTTTGCTAAAGCAGAAGCTTATTTAATAAATCATGCACTTGTGGTTCCTAATTCCATCAGCAGTACTTATTATGTTGTAACAAAACTAAATACGTTTGAAGGACAATATGCTCCTTTTGGTGTATCCGTATTACGTTATAAAGGACAGCACCTGCTGGATAAGCCTATGTCTATGGATGATTTCAAAAAGGCCCAGGAAGAATGGGTGGCTGCTCGTGAGAAACTTGCTGCAAAATAATTAGCATTTGTTTATCATAACTGTATAAAATTCAATGATGAGGTTGTCCCATAGGTGGTTTACAACCACTTTGGGATAACCTTCTTCTTTCCTATCAAAGCATTCCAGGTGTATATAAAAGTCTGCCCCAAGAGTTCTAAGTATTTTAAAGACTCTGTTAAGCAATGGGATTGACATCAGGCGATTACCGGTATCTCAATCCTTTTGTCTAGCAGAGTACGGTTTGCCAACCGGATGACCGGCAGCGATACAGTCCGGTTAACGGCTGCATTCAAAAAACAGTAACATGACAGTAAATCTTTGTGAGAAAGATAGCACGAAAAAGAAAATATAAAGGAGCCGTACAATGATAAAATATCTTGCTAAGAGATTAGCCCGGTCTGTTATTACATTAATCATCATTATATCGATTGTATTTATATTGCTTCGACTAATGCCCATTGAAGGGTATTTTCAG
>JAEZSL010000116.1 GCA_023443925.1 Bacillota bacterium
TGCCGTAACATCAGAAGAAACCAAAAGCTTTATTAATGAACAGTGGAAAGGTGCCGTAATACCGGTATTCTAATATTCTTAATAAGTAATTAGTAATAAAAAAGATTCAGGTGATATTTTTACCTGAATCTTTTTTTGTTTTAGGGGATTTAAGATATGTCAGAAGATTACCGTTAAATACATCTTAAAAGCTTCTTTTGCATAGACAGCATGGGGTACTTCGGCAGGCATTACAATAGTCTGGCCTTCTGAAACAGTATATACGCTGTCACCAATGGTTAATTCACCGGTACCGTCCAGAACAGTCACCATAGCATCACCGTGGGAGGAATGGGTGCTGATTTCTTCCCCCTTATCAAAAGCAAAAAGCGTTAGGCTTACACTTTGGTTCTGAACCAGAGTTTTACTCACAATTTGTCCTTCCTGATAGGATACAAGGTCTTTTAGAGATAATACTTCTGAATTGCTGATATTTTTTAAGATTTTTTTATCCATTTTGATTTCCTTTCATTCGTTAAATTAGTATGAATTGCTTCGCGAAATGCATGCGAGTCATTAGAAGTATAGCAAAAGTGGCTATTCTTCACGATTTATGCCCGAAAAGCATGGGCGTTAGTGTGAAATAAATACATTTCACTCCCTGATTTGAGGCAGTAAACCATCTGCCAGCAGATGATTTATGCCATGGGATCTAGTGTCAATTATAAAATACATAATTCACACCTTGATTGGGTGACTATATAATTGGAGCAACCTTGCAAGGATATAAATAAAGTTTATGCAAAGCTATACCAGAGTGACTGCTTTTTCCTGGCCACGATAATAATTAGCTTAACAGAACCGGGAAGCAGGGTCACAATTTATGGAGTAAGGAACTAAATTATCTATAAGGTTAGTATAAACAGTATTCAGATAATGTATGTTGCAGATGCAACAAATATTATTGATTTTACCTTTTTATTCGTTTTTTGGATAAAATAACTACTTGACATAATTAGTCATAAATTAAAAAGCCTTCCAGGCAGGATGCACATGAACACACAAAAGGATAAATCCTTTGGAAGATGTCACTGTCGTGGCAGCGCGTCAGCGCTAGAGTCTGGCGAGCCAGACTCTTTCTTATATTCCAATTCATGTTTTCTTTAAGCAGAGTAAAGCCAGGAGAAGAGCTTTGTTTAAGGAGCTTTATAGAAAAACTATCTCGCAACGGATATGTATAAAAACAGAATTTCTTATTTTATTAATTTGTATTGACAATATCATTAAACTGTATATAATTAAATATATACAGTAGATACGGAATAGACGGAAGTTTGACTGATTTTAATCCTTGACAGACAAGTCATAGCTGTAACTGGTAACTGGTAACTGGTAACTGGTAACCGATAACCGATAACCGGCAGGCAATAGCCAGTAGTATCAATACTGTTTTATTTTAAGATAATGGTCATTGTAAAGGAGAGTAGCAATTTGAAAGTAGTTGTTTCGAACCAGTCGGATTTGCCGATTTACGTGCAGATTAAAGAACAGATCAAGGAACAGATATTAAATAATTCCTTAAAGGAAAATGAGTCACTGCCTTCTATCCGGCAATTGGCCAAAGATCTGGGTATTAGTGTTATTACCACCACCAGGGCTTATAATGAATTGGAGCAGGAAGGATTTATCGCCACCACACCCGGCAAGGGCAGCGTTATACTGCCAAGAGATAATGCTATGGTAAGAGAACAATATCTAAAACGCATTGAAGAAGCGTTTCTTTTGGCGATAGAGAATGCAAAATATGCCGGTATTGAGAATGAAGAACTAATGCTGATCTTAAGAAATTTATTGGAGGTTTAAAGATGAATCATATGGATTACTCCTTGGCAATTGAAGGATTGACTAAGAAAATCGGAGACTTTACATTACAAAATATTAGCTTTGAGCTTCCCAAAGGTTACATATTAGGTTATGTAGGCCAGAATGGAGCAGGAAAAACCACCACCATTAAGTTAATTATGTCAATGCTAAAGCCGGATATGGGAAGGATTACTGTTAATGGAAGAGAGTTTTTGGATAATGAATTTGAGTATAAAAATTCCATCGGTTATATATCGGAAAAATGTTTTTTTCCGGAGGAATTTACCTTAAAGGATATCGAAGATACCTTAATTTCTTTTTATCCTTCCTTTAACCAAAGCAAATATAAGAAACTGTCGGAGCAATGGGAATTGCCGTACAGGAAGAAAATAAAAGAATTTTCAAGAGGAATGCAGGTGCGTACCATGTTTGCAGCGGTTTTGGCCAGAGATACAAAGCTCCTGCTTTTAGATGAAGCTACCAGTGGACTGGACCCCGTGGTACGAAGTGATATTCTGGAATTAATCCAGGACTATATTGCAGACGGTGAAAGAAGTGTACTATTTTCTACCCACATAATGAGTGATCTGGAACAGGTCGCAGATTATATTTATTTTCTGGATAAAGGGAAGATGGTAATTAATGCAACAAAAGATGAACTGACAGAACAGTATGTTCTGGTAAAAGGTGGTATGGAAGATCTTCATAATGAATTAGAAAAGAAGCTTATCGGGACGAAAAAGACTAGAGTAGGGTTTGAAGGGCTGCTCTCAGTAGAATATATGGATTATATAGGAAGACACCATGTCATCGAAAAGCCAACCATTGAGCAGATTATAGTTTTGCATATAAAGGAAATAAGGGGGAGCCGGGAATGGAAGCATTAAAGTTTATGAAACTGGATTTAAAAGTCATAAGACCACAGTTAAAAGTGTTTTTTATCTATCCGGTTATGGCAATTGTATTTATCCTTATGGGTATGAATGATATGATCTTTATATTGGGATATATGATAATGGGATTCTCTATAATGGCTACGACACCTTTTAGTATGGAATATACGAACAGCAGGAATGTATTTTATATAACACTTCCTGCCAGTATGAAAAGTATGGTAATGGGCAGATATCTGATTTTATTATTGATAGCAGTCTTGTATGGTTTAATGAGCGTACTGCTGGCTATACTCAGTATCATAAACGGAGGTGTTATTACCGGGTTTCACCTATTTTATTTTTCGATATTTGCCACGGGCAGTATAATTATCTGCCTTATGCAGTATACATTATTCTTTAAGCTGGGAGTTTTTAAAAGTCAGCAGTTTTTCTCGGTGGTACAGATGCTTCCGGGTATGGCGGTCTGGTTAATTATGAGTTTTGGCGGGAGTCATCTGAAAAAAAACAGCGACACTTTATTTGAGCTGATTAAATTCGGTGCAGCTCATTTGGATTTAATTATAGTGGCAGAAGTTATCCTGGTAGGTGGAGTATTTGCTTTGACTTATCATCTTTCTAAAGTAATTTGTAACAAGAAAGAATTTTAATCATTATATTTATAAAAGTGAAAAGGCAGCAACTGTTAACTTAATATAAAAATTTGTCATTGTGACAGATAGGAAAAGTAAGAAGGAGGGTTGATTCACCCTCCTTCTTACTTTTCCTATCAAGATTGTTGACGCTTATACATATAATATTACAATTCTATTTTAATCTGATACTTCTCAAGCCAGTAATTTACCTGAAGCATATAGGCTAACATCTGGGGACCTGCCATCAGCTGGCCAAACCAGGGTTTACCGTAATCGGAAGGCGTATTCATAAAATTTTTAACTTTTACAATATCCGCCAAAGCGTTAATAGGTGAGCCAGGATCTTCCACAACTGCCAGGAGCCTGTCGGACAGAAGTTTTTCATAATGAGGATTATAGGTTTTCGGGTATGGACTTTTTTTGCGGGTTAATATTTCTTCCGGTAATAATCCTCTTGCGGATTCCCTTAACAGGTGCTTTACAACACCATCCCTGCATTTGATATCCCAGGGTACATTCCATACATATTCTAAAATCCGGTGATCTGCAAGGGGAACTCTTGCTTCCAGACCGGAATACATACTGGTACGGTCCATACGGTCAAGGAGGGTAATCATAAACCATTTAACATTGAGATAGGCTATTTCGCGTCTTCTGGCTTCAAGAACGCTTTCTCCTTCCAGTTTAGGTGTTTCCTTAACTGATTTTTCATAGGAGGATAGAATGTATTCTTCCAGATTAAGTTCCTGTAGCAGCTCCTCTTTTAAAAGCTGTTTTCTGGGTTCAACGTTTCTGGACCAGGGAAAGGTATGGGCATCAAAGGCTTCCTGACTATGAAACCAAGGATAGCCGCCGAAGATTTCATCGGCACACTCCCCGGTCAGCGTAACTTTATTATATTTTTTAACTTCCGAACAGAAATATAAAAGAGAGGAATCTACATCAGCCATACCGGGCAGATCCTTGGCATCGACAGAATCGTATAAGTAATCTGCAAGCTTCATATTATCGCATTCCAGATAAGTATGATTGGTGTTCAGATGATTTACCATTAAATCGACATAAGGACGGTCTCTGGAAGGCTGAAAGGAGTTTGCCTTAAAGAATTCGTCATTGCCGTCAAAATCAAAGGAAAAGGTATTCAGCCGCTCACCGAGTTTTGCCAGTTCGCCGGCACACACGGCGGTGACAATACTGGAATCAATTCCACCGGATAGAAAAGTACAGATCGGTATATCCGAAATCATTTGCCTTTTTATGGAATCTTTAACCAGAAAGGCTGTTTTCTCAATGGTTTCGTCATAGGAATCCGTATGGGGTACGCTGGTCAGCTCCCAGTATTTAAAGGCTTTTAGACCATCCTTAGTGTAAACATTATAGTATCCGGGCAGCACTTCGAAGCAATTTTTAAAAACTCCGCTGCCATATGTTTTTGCCGGACCAAGTCCGAATATCTCGCAGAGCCCCTGCTTGTCAACAACCGGTTTACAGTCTGGGTATTCAAAAAGAACCTTTAATTCTGAACCAAAGACAAGGGTCTCATTGACTATTGTATAAAACAGCGGTTTAATGCCAAGGCGGTCTCTGAAAATGCTGATGGTCTGCTGGGAATCATCCCAGATTGCAAAAGCAAAGATACCGTTTAGCTGCTTCACAAATTCATTACCGTATTCGATGATACCCAGCAAAATAACTTCCGTATCACTGGTGGTTCTGAATTCCCAGCCTTTTCGTTCCAGATCAGTTTTTAACTCTGCCGTATTATAAAGCTCACCGTTATAAATAATGGTGTACATCTTATTGCCGATTACTTTGCTCATAGGCTGTCTGCCGTTAGCTAAATCTATGATTGACAGCCTGGCATGGGCAAGCCCTGCGTGTTCTGTCAGATACAAGCCGTTGTCATCCGGCCCCCTGCGTTTTATTTTATCTTTCATCCGGTTAAGAATTCCATAGCATTCCGGTGTTTTGGCAGTGTAGTTCTCATGAAAGTTACAAAATCCGGCTATTCCGCACAATATTAGTACCCTCCTTAATCATAATAAATATAGTATGCCTGACATCTTTTTCTGACACAGTTTTAGTTAGGAATGATTTTATTTTACGATAATTTATCAAGGTCATCTTGTTTTTATAAAATGATTGATTTATAATTATATAAAATAACAGAATGTAACAGAATATGTGTTATTCTGACATTTTGTCGGGTCAAAGGTATTTATTTCCGACTAAACCACAACAAAGGAGAAATGTTTATGAAAGGTACAGTCGTGTCAACATGGGTAGAATCATGCAGAAAATTATTTGGTGATACAATCGTTAACAATGCACTACGGGCTTATGGTTTATCCAATGATCATATTTTTACACCGCTGGAAGATGTCGAAGACAGGATTGCACAGGGAATTGTTGATCACATCGGGAATGCCTGCGGTAAAAGCCACAGGGATATCTGGGTAACCATGGGTGAAGAAAATATAAAAACCTTCAGCAAAAATTATCCCGGATTTTTTCGCCATGAATCGGCATATCAGTTTCTAAAGTCTATGAATGATGTACATGTAATCGTTATGAAACGGTTTAAGGGAGCAGTACCGCCGGTACTGGATGTAGCTCCGGTATCATCCCATGATATTATATTTACCTATCGGTCCAAACGGGGGATGATCGATTACCTTACCGGCTTAATTAATGGGGTAGCCAGGTATTTTAAAGAAGATATTAAGGTGGAGATAGAGACACAACAGGAAAATGAGACGAAACTAAAACTGACCTTTCAAAATGAAATACAGTATACTAAAAAATATCGTTTAAGCCAGTTGTTTTCTTTTGGTATTTTAAAAAATACAGCAGCCAAAACGGTACTATTAAATACGGCGGTTATTACGATTCTTGCTTTTGCCTTATCGGACGGTATATGGAAAGCCGGAATCATAGGCGGTGCTGCATTTGTCATATCCCTGATAACCTCAACGCTTTTTCATCGACCGCAGAAGCTGATTATAAAAGAACTTGAGAAATTAAGCCAGCGTAATTTTGTTGAGTCTGTGGTTTTAAAATCCAGGGATGAATATGAAGACATGATGGAGAGCATAAATGAAATCAAACGCAGTGTACAAAAGGATTTTATCGGTTTTAATGCCATAGTGGACGAATTGTATACCTTCAATAAATCCGTAGCCGACATAGCACATACTATGCAGGAAACTTCCAACGATATTACTGTGGTACTGGACCAGGTAGCCGGTGCGGCAATTACCCAGGCAGAGGACACAGAGAAGGCAATTACGGTTCTGGATGGAAGTATCCGGAATGTCAATGATATTTCCGATGACGGCCAAAATAACAAAACCCAGATTGAAGAAGCGGTGGTAGGTATCGAAGGGAGCTTTCTTAATGTACAGTCCACAGCCTCCCAGATTACTGCCGTGTTACATAAATTCAGTGATATCCGGCAACAAAGTAATATACTAAAAGAAAATGCAGATGATATTACCAAGATTGTTTTAATTGTTGCTGCCATAGCAAAACAGATAAACCTGCTGGCACTGAATGCATCAATAGAAGCCGCCAGGGCAGGAGAAGCCGGTAAAGGTTTTACGGTTGTTGCGGAAGAGGTTCGGAAACTGTCGGAAGAAACCAATAATGCGGTTAACCAGATTAATGACAGCCTGACTACCTTTGTAACCAGTATTAATGAGGTGGTGGAAAGTATTGATCTGCAGTATGATGTTTTGGAAAGCGAGAATACCAAACTATCGGATGCAGTTGTTTCCTCCAGTCATACTAATGACCGTCTGAAAGTTGTGTCGGATTTAATGATACACAATTCCCAGGATCTTAAACTGGAAGCAGACAATATATCCAATCTGTTTGATGGTATACAAAACCTGGCAGCCATAGCAGAAGAGAATTCGGCTTCGACCCAGGAAGCGAATTCCAATGTTACGGTTTATGTGGAACAGATTAATGAATTGACCCGCCAGATCAATGTTTTTGAAGCTATGATTAAGAACTTCCAGGAAGACTTAAGTAATTATGCCATATAGTATGCTTTACTCCGCAATAAGGATAAATGGATAGGATAAATAAGAGAATATATATAATACATAAAAAAAACTGCCGGTAAGGACCAATCAGGTCACCGGCAGTTTTTTTACTTATAAAACAAGGATTAAACGATAAAGCAGCGCGGCCTATAATATAAAACTCGTGCCGGTTTTTCCGTGTATAGCTTCCTTGGCTTTTTCTATATGGGTAATAATGGCCTGTCGGTTTGAACCGGAGGAGATAAACTGTACGGAGGCTTCAATTTTGGGCAGCATGGAAGCAGCATCAAAGTAGCCTTTACTGATATATTCCCTGGCCTCGGCAACACTAACCTTGTCTATGGACTGTTCTTCCGGTGTATTATAGTGGATAGCTACTTTTTCAACTCCGGTGAGGAATAATAGAATATCTGCATGTACCTGTTCTGCTAACAATTCACTGGTGTAATCTTTCTCAATTACGGCACTGGCACCTTTTAGGAAAGTTCCCTGTTCAAGAACCGGTATACCGCCACCGCCGCCGGCTATTACAAGCTGGTTTGCATCCAGTAAAGCTCTGATGGCGTCGATTTCATAAATATCCTTTGGTTTAGGGGAAGCGATAATCCTGCGGTAACCTTTGCCTTCTTCATGAATAACATAGTTACCTTTCTTTTTTTCCAGTTCTGCTTCTTCCGCGTTCATATAGCGGCCGATAATTTTGCCGGGATTGCTGAAAGCCCGGTCAAAAGGATCTACTTTTACTTGAGTAATCAGGGTGGTTACCGGTTTGAAAATTCCACGGTTTAACAATTCCGTACGAATGATATTCTGTAAATCATAACCGATGTACCCCTGGCTTAAAGCACTGCAGACCGACATGGGTGCAACGGTATAATTTGCGTCAAGGCGGCTGAATTCTGTCATTGCGGTATGAAACATGCCAACCTGGGGGCCGTTGCTATGGGTGATTACAATATCAAAATTTTCTTCTACCAGGTCTGCGATGGCTTTCGCAGCTATTTTAACCGCTTTCTGCTGTTCGGGAAAAGTATCTCCGAAGGCATTCCTTCCCAATGCTACGACAATTTTCTTTTTTTGCATAGTCTATACCTCGCTTTAATTTATTATAGGTAGTTGCGAAACCGGAGGGGTTCCGCTAAAAATCCGATTATATTATGTTGAAATCCGATAAAAATATTATATAACAAACCGGAAGAAAAATAAAGTTCATTTATTTATCCTTTTAGTTTAAGACTTTAATGCGGCACTATGTTAGTTATTTACAAAGCAAAATTGTACTTGACAATGATAGTATAATTGTATACAATAAAACAGAATTAAAAACGTTGAATTAATTATCATAAGAAGTAGTGCTTGAATTGTATATTAAAAGTTATAAGGAGAAGTTAACATGGAAAACAGGAAAGTATTTATGAATCGGCATAACAATTTGCTTCAATTAGAAGAACATTTATACCCTTTAGTTGATGTTGAACAGCCTAATGTTTTTAGAAATTTATTTCCTTACGATGAAGTACCAAAGATTGCGTTTAATGACCGAATCGTACCCCATAATTTTCCCGAAGAAATATGGATTACAGATACTACCTTCCGAGACGGACAACAATCCAGAGCACCTTATACAACGGAGCAGATCGTTACGATATACGATTATTTACATAGATTAGGCGGTCCCAAAGGGATCATAAGACAGAGTGAATTCTTCCTTTACAGTAAGAAAGACAGAGATGCGGTTTACAAATGTATGGAGAGAGGATATCAGTTTCCGGAGGTAACCTCCTGGATACGTGCCAGTAAGAAGGACTTTGAATTGGTAAAAGAAATCGGTATGAAAGAAACCGGAATTCTGGTCAGCTGTTCGGATTACCATATATTTTATAAAATGAAGATGACAAGACGTGAGGTAATGAACCACTATTTAAGCGTGGTACGTGAATGTCTGGAGACCGGAGTAGCACCGCGCTGCCATCTGGAAGATATCACAAGATCTGATATACATGGATTCGTTATTCCTTTCTGTCTGGAATTAATGAAGTTAGGAGAGCAATATGGAATACCTGTTAAAATCAGAGCCTGCGATACAATGGGTTATGGAGTTAATTTCTCCGGTGCGGTTATACCGCGTTCCGTCCAGGGAATTATCTATGGGCTGCTGACACACGGCGGTGTGCCTTCCAATATGCTGGAATGGCATGGACATAATGATTTTTATAAGGCGGTGACGAATTCCACCACAGCCTGGCTATATGGCGCCAGTGGTGTTAACTGTTCCCTTTTTGGTATCGGTGAGAGAACGGGTAATACCCCTCTGGAAGCTATGGTATTTGAGTATGCCCAGTTAAAGGGAACGCTGGATGGAATGGATACCACGGTTATAACGGAATTAGCTGATTATTTTGCTAAAGAAATAGGCTATGAAATGCCCCACAGAACACCTTTTGTCGGTAAGAATTTTAACGTTACCCGGGCAGGGATCCATGCGGACGGACTTCTGAAAAATGAGGAGATTTATAATATTTTTGATACGGAGAAGTTTTTAAACAGGCCGGTACTGGTTTCAGTCTCCAATACTTCCGGTTTAGCGGGTATTGCACACTGGATGAATACCTACTTTAAATTAAAAGATAATGATGTGGTAGATAAAACAAACCCGGTGGTTATCAAAGTAAAAGACTGGGTGGATAAAGAATATGAGAGCGGCCGTGTTACTGTTATTACGGATGAAGAATTAATCACCGTTATCAATGAAGTAAAGGAAAATCTCAAATAATCCGCACTTGAATAAATCGAAAACTATTAATAAACCGCAAAGAAATTAACAAAATTTAAGTAACGGATTTGACAATTCAAGTAAAATGAAATACACTGATATGTAGTTGGTAAAATACAAATACTTTGGAGGATAAAGATGACAGATTATATTCAGGCAGCAAAGGAGCAATTTGGCAGATTATTGGAAGAACAGTTAAAAAGAGTCGAAGTCATGAAGCAGCAAGGTGATTTCATAAACTATAAAGAGTTACCCAAAATAGTCATAGGTGTTTGCGGCGGAGATGGTATCGGACCTGCAATTACATCCCAGGCGCAAAGAGTATTGGAATATTTATTGTCTGATGACGTAAAAGCCGGCAAGATTGAATTTAAAGTCATTGACGGACTGACAATTGAGCGCAGAGCTGCTGAAATGGCTGCAATTCCTCCAGCCGTATTAGAAGAACTAAAAGAATGCCATGTTATATTAAAAGGACCTACAACAACTCCGCGTAAAGGTGACCCGTGGCCCAATGTTGAAAGTGCCAATGTGGCAATGCGAAAAGAACTGGATTTATTTGCCAACGTAAGGCCGGTACGTATCCCTGAACAGGGTATTGACTGGACCTTTTACAGAGAAAACACAGAGGGAGCTTATGCAGTAGGAAGTAAAGGCATTCATGTTACGGATGACCTGGGCGTTGATTTTACGGTAGTGACTTCACAGGGTACGGAAAGAATTATCAGAGCAGCTTTTGAATTTGCCAAAAATAATGGTAAAACCAGAGTTACCGCAGTAACGAAAGCGAATATTATTAAGACAACAGACGGTAAATTCTTAGACATATTTAAGGAAATCGCAAAAGATTATCCGGATATTACAGCGGATGACTGGTATATTGATATTATGACCGCGAAACTGGTAGATGAAAAGAGAAGAAAAGATTTTCAGGTACTTGTACTTCCTAATCTTTATGGTGATATACTTACGGATGAAGCCGCAGAATTTCAGGGTGGTGTCGGTACTGCAGGCAGTGCAAACATCGGTAAGAAATATGCTATGTTTGAAGCAATTCATGGATCAGCCCCTAGAATGGTGGATGAGGGGAGAGATATTTACGCAGATCCCTGCAGTGTCATACGTGCCGGAGCTATGTTGCTTGCACATTTAGGTTATGCTTCAGAAGCAGAAAAATTGTATGCAGCGCTGGATGTTTGTACCGTGACTGAGAAAAAACTGGCTGTCACAGGCAGAAATACCGGTGCTACCAGTGCGGAATTTGCAGATTATTTAATGAGTACGATTGAAAAACTATAGGAGGTTTTTTTGTGGACAACAAAGATGTTCATAAGGAAGTAACGGATAAGTATTCTTTAAGAGGCAGAGTTTTTAACAAAATAAGAGAAGATATTCTATCCGGTAAATATAGTCAGAATGAAGAATTAAAGGAGACTTCCATAGGTATGGAACTTGGTGTAAGCCGTACTCCGGTCAGAGAAGCGTTACGACAGCTTGAACTGGAAGGCCTGGTTAACATAGTTCCAAACAAAGGAGCATATGTAAATGGCATATCCGAGAAGGATATTCATGACATTTACATAATTCGTTCTTATCTGGAAGGGCTGTGCGCAAGGTGGGCTTGTGAACATATTACTCAGGAACAAATTGATGAACTGGAAGAGGTTGTATACCTCTCTGAGTTTCATGCAAAAAAAGAGCATCATGAACAGATTGTGGAATTGGACAACAAATTTCATCAATTGATTTATGATGCTTCAAACAGTAAGATATTAAACCATGTACTCTCGGATTTTCATCACTATGTACAGCGTATCCGTAAGATAACTTTAGCATCCGAAAACCGTGCAGTAAATTCGAACAAGGAACACACTGCCATATTGGATGCCATAAGACAAAGAGACGGTGAAAAAGCTGAATTTTTAGCGCATGAACATATTATGAATACAATAAAAAATATCAGTGAACAAGGTTTATAAACTTATGCAATACTGGAATTTATAACTTAAGATTATATAAAAAGGCTTACTGCAAATTTGAATTAGCAGTAAGCCTTTTATATAATATATCTAATATAGGAGTGTAGATTGACAAAGAGTTGCATTTAAAAATCTTTTTATTTAAGAAGTATCGTAAGCCGGCTTGCGATATGTATGGGTTTAGTGACGATTAAGTTATTCCGCTAATTCTTCCCATAACTCCAACAATTCTTCCAGCCGCTTTTCCAAAGCTTTCTTTTCTGCATTTAATTCCATTAATCTTGATACATTGGTAAAAATCTCTTCCTGGGTCAGCAAATTATCAATTTCTTCGTTTCGGGTCTCCAGTTTATGAATTTCATCCTCTGTCTTCTTTAAGTCATTCTGACGTTTGCGAAGTTTTGACTGTTCTTCCTTTTGCTGTTTCCAATCCGTCTTGCCATCATTGTTTTGAGTATCGTCAGCGGCAATTGCAGCAGAAGAGGCAGGCTGAGACTTTAAAAAGTCTGTTAAAATACGTTCCATATCCGGCTTTTTCTCCAGATAATAATCATAATTACCGATATAATTGATTAAGTTCTGCTGGGTCAAATCTAGAATACGAGTTGCTGTCTTATTTATAAAATAACGGTCATGGGAAACATATAGGACGGTACCGGTGTAATTGTTTACCGCATTTTCTAATATTTCCTTTGAAGTAATATCCAAATGGTTGGTTGGTTCATCCAGAATTAGAAAATTCGCTTCGGAAAGCATCAGCTTGGCTAGTGACACACGGCCTCTTTCTCCGCCGCTGATATCTTTAATCCGCTTAAAGACATCATCATTGGTAAATAAAAAAGCGGCCAGAATGTTACGTATCGTTGTATTATCCAGATTGGGATAGGTATCCTGCAATTCGTCAAATAAAGTTTTATCCTGATTTAGAACCTGATGTTCCTGGTCATAATAACCGATTTTAACTTTTGCACCCAGCTTAATCTCACCTTCGTCAGCTGGAAGAAGCTCATTAATAATTTTAAGGAGGGTGGTTTTACCGGTGCCGTTATTACCAATAATAGCAACACGTTCTCCGCGTTTTATATCAAAATTAATGCACTTAAATAATACCTGGGTGGGAAAGGACTTACTCAAATCCGTCACGGTAAGTACATCATTCCCGCTGGTTATGTGGGGTTCCAAGCGGATTGACATATGAACCTCCTGGGTAAGAGGTTTTTCTATACGATCTATTTTATCCAGCATTTTCTCCCGGCTCTCAGCACGTTTAATGGACTTTTCACGGTTAAAGGAACGCAGTTTGGCAATGACTTCTTCCTGGTGTTTTATTTCCTTCTGCTGGTTTAAATAGTGCTTTAAAAGGGCATCTCTTTGGAATGCTTTTTTTTCGGCATAAGCAGAATAGTTTCCTTCATAAGATACTGCCTTAGTGTTTTCAATTTCAACCACTTTCGTAACCACTTTATTTAAGAAATACCGGTCATGGGCAATAACCACAACAGAGCCTTTGTAGTTAAGTAAAAAGGTTTCCAGCCAGGCAATGGATTCCATATCCAAATGGTTGGTCGGCTCGTCCAGTAATATTAAATCGGGAGTACTAAGCAGTAATTTGCCCAGGGCGACTCTTGTTTTTTGTCCTCCGGATAAATTTGTTACCGGTTTGGAGAATTCATCTTCCTGAAAACCTAATCCTTTTAACACACCGATTACTTCACTCTTATAAGCATAACCGTTTTTTAATTCAAACTCATGGGTCAGTCTGGTATAGGTGGACAGCATTCGTTCCAGTTCTTGATCTGAAGCCGTTTTCATCTCCATTTCCAGTTGGTGTATGGAATTATCCAATTCAATAACATCCTTTTTCACGGTAAGGATTTCATCATAGATGGAATTTTCAGTAGATAGTTCCTGGTGCTGTGACAGATATCCGACAGTACAGCCTTTTGCAAAGATGATTTCACCTTCATCTGCTGGTATTTCACCCATAATAATCTTAAATAAAGTAGATTTACCGGCACCGTTTATGCCAATGATGGCAGCTTTTTCTCTTTCATTGATATGGAAAGACACAGAATTTAATATCTGGTCAGTACCAAAACTTTTGCTTATATTTTTACATGCTAAAATCATATTAATCTTCTCCATAAGTTCAATCTATAGTTACCGGCCGGTCAGCTGACGGATTCAGCACCGCATCGGAATCTTCTTTTAAACGGTTATTTAAAACATTCTTATAAAATCATATTGTAACATAGGAAAATTGTCAAGTAAATGAAGGTTAAACTATATTTGACAATTTTATATCAATCACATATAATTATTTAATAAAGTGGGATTTTATGAATTTTTGGCTGTTCCCTGAAATCTTTTCCTGATAAGAGCAGTAAAAATCTGCAGACTATTTTGTGCCAATAGAAGCTGGTATGGATAGTATGCAATAATAGGGATATGAATAATAAAAGGATTAATAACAGGCGGAACAGTAAAAGAATTCTTGAATGCTAAAGGAGGAATCATCGTGCAAGATAAGGAAATATCATTAGCTGTAATACAAAGACTACCCAGGTATTACAGATATTTAGGAGAATTGCTTGAGAATGATGTGGTTCGTATCTCATCCAAAGAATTAAGCGAGAGAATGAAGGTAACGGCATCGCAGATCAGGCAGGATTTAAATAATTTTGG
>JAEZSL010000137.1 GCA_023443925.1 Bacillota bacterium
TACTGTCCCCAGGGACTTGATTTTAAGGAACGTACCCGCATGCTGACAGAAGAAAAGGAAAGGTTTAAAGAACTGGTCAACAAAACACTTCGCCGTCATTATGAACTGATCTGCCGTTTGACAGAAAGAGGAACTTATTTCTTTGACTATGGCAACAGTTTTATGAAGTCTGTATTTGATGCCGGAGTATCCACTATCTGCAAAAACGGCAGGGATGAAACGGAAGGCTTTGTATTTCCGTCTTATGTAGAGGATATTTTAGGACCTCAGTTATTTGACTATGGTTATGGCCCCTTCCGTTGGGTCTGCCTAAGCGGAAAACAGGAGGATCTGGCTGCGACCGATCTGGCTGCCATGAGCTGTATAGATGTTACCAGGCGGTACCAGGATCTGGATAATTACAACTGGGTAAGAGACGCGGCAAAAAATAAGATGGTTGTCGGTACAAAAGCCCGCATTTTGTATCAGGATGCTATGGGCAGAACCAGAATAGCCCTGAAATTCAATGAAATGGTCCGCAATGGGGAAATCGGCCCTGTTATGTTAGGCAGAGATCATCATGACACCGGCGGAACGGATTCCCCTTTCCGGGAAACTTCTAATATTAAGGACGGTTCCAATATTATGGCAGACATGGCTGCCCAGTGTTTTGCCGGTAATGCAGCCAGGGGAATGAGTATGATTGCCTTGCATAACGGCGGTGGAGTAGGGATCGGGAAAGCCATCAACGGCGGCTTCGGAATGGTTTTAGACGGCAGTGAACGGGTTGATACCATACTAAAAATGGCAATGCCCTGGGATACAATGGTCGGCGTGTCCAGAAGAGCCTGGGCCAGGAACGAAAATTCTATGTCTACATGTGTAGAATATAATCAGATTTTCGGAGAAAATAACCACATTACACTTCCTTATATCGTTTCAGACCGCATTATCAGTAAGATTACCGGATAATTAGTAGCTATTATTCTTGTTTGAATAAAATCTATGATTTCCCAGACGATACCAAAAGACTATGAATTCCAGACGGAGTCAGAAGAAAAGATCATTTTATAAAATAAGACTAAGGATTAAGTAAGGATATGGATTAAACTGGATTTAAATAATGTTTTTCGGATACATTTTTAAATTATAAGCAAATGGATAAGAGAATAAAATAAATACAGAACACAGAATAATTGCTGGCGAAAGGACAATCAGGATAACTTAAATGAAACCCATTAAAAAACAGGCAGACACGGTGTATGATGGTAAGAATAATCATGATGGTAAGAATAATCATGATGGTAAAGAAAATCATGATGGTAAAGAAAATCATGATGGTAAGGAGAATCAGGAAAGTAAGGACAATCAGAATAATAATGACAGTCAAGATAATTTGAATAGCAGTTGTATTTTAGATCATATGGATAAAAAAGGCAGTCAGGACAGTACGGATAATAAAGAGGATACTTGTAATAAAAAGAATACGGTTAATAAAAGGAATACAGCTAATCTAGAGGATATAGATCCTATGGATGATACGGATAACAGCGAAGCGAAGGAACCTAAGAATAAACTGTTAAACGTAGCCCAGATGTTAATAAAGTGCCTGGAACAGGAAGGCGTGGAATACATATTTGGCATTCCGGGGGAAGAAAACCTGGAACTCATGCTTGCTTTAAGAAATTCCAGCATTAAATTCATCACCGTTCGTCATGAACAGGGAGCCGCCTTTATGGCAGACGTATACGGAAGACTTACCGGCAGGGCGGGGGTATGTATGTCGACCTTAGGGCCGGGAGCTACGAACCTGGTGACCGGAGTAGCCGATGCGGATAGTGACGGCGCACCGTTAATTGCAATAACCGGTCAGGTAGGAACAGAACGTATGCACATTACTTCCCACCAGTATCTGGACCTGGTCAAGATGTTTGAACCCATAACCAAGCGAAGCAAACAGGTTGTACGACCGGATACCGTTACGGAAATTGTCCGGCTGGCCTTTAAATATGCGGAAAGTGAAAAACCCGGTGCCTGTCTGATTGATTTGCCGGTTAATATCTCAAAAATGCCGGTACCAGCTGATGAAAAACCCATGTTAAAAAGAGTGATACCCAAGGAATATGCGGAAAGAGAGGCCATAGAAATTGCAGTCAGGGAAATAGAAAAAGCCTGCAATCCGGTCATACTTGCCGGAAACGGGGCAATTAGGGGAAACGCCGGTAAGGCTTTAACGGATTTAGCTATGATTTTAAAAATACCTGTTATCAATACAATGATGGCAAAAGGTATCATATCCTGGGATAACCCTTACTCCCTCTGGACGATTGGAATTCCTCAGAAGGATTATGTGAATATGGTAATAGAAAATGCAGACCTGGTTATTACGGTAGGTTATGACATCGTAGAATATGCTCCGTTGAAATGGAATAGTACCCGGGATAAAAAGATCATACATATTGATGCACGCCCGGCCCATATTAACAAGTATTATCAACCGGTAGTAGACGTTATCGGAAATATTCCCGATTCCCTCCAGCAGATCACTCTGAATACGGTGAGGGATACCATTCCAGCCAAAGCCCTTTCAATCCGGGACAGAATTTTTAAGGAGTACGGCCAGTCGGCAGATGATAACGCGTTTCCTATGAAGCCTGCCAGAATTCTCTATGATGTCCGGAAAGCCATGGATTCCGACGGTATTGTAATTTCCGATGTTGGAGCCCATAAAATGTGGATTGCCAGGCATTATAACTGTTATAAACCCAATACCTGTATTATATCCAACGGTTTTGCTTCCATGGGAATTGCCATTCCGGGAGCAATCGTTACAAAACTCATATATCCGGATAAAAAGGTGCTGGCCATTACCGGTGACGGCGGCTTTATGATGAACTGCCAGGAATTTGAAACAGCTGTCCGGATCGGTACTCCTTTTGTCACGCTGATTTTTAATGACAGCAGCTATGGGCTGATTAAATGGAAGGAAGAAGACCAGTACGGCACCTCCTGTTTTGTAGACTTTAACAACCCGGATTTTGTTAAATTTGCGGAAAGCTTCGGCTGCAAGGGCTACCGGATTCATAAAGCAGACGAATTGATACCGGTATTAACGGAAGCCTTTGAACAAAAAGTTCCTTCTATTATAGACTGTCAGGTGGACTATGGGGAAAATGTCAAGCTGACGGCTCATTTGAAAAAAATCTACGCAGAAGAGTATTAAGTATTTTTGATTTAACAGAAGTGATTGGCATTATTCTTATCCGAACAAAATTTATGAGAAATAATAAAAGTTACATCATAAAAATTACATGAAATGAAATTAGTGAAATAAGCTGCGCTATTAGACCGTACTGTACCGGTAAAATAGTGCAGCTTTAAATCGTAATAAATGATGAAACGTAAATCGTAATACATGATAATACCTAAATCGTAATACATGATAAACCTAATTCTATCCTCTGAATAACGCTCGTTTTAGTACATGAAATCCCGAAAGCCATTTTGGTTTATATTGGGCAGTAATGAATAATAATAAATATATATTCATACAAAACCTATTGACAAAGTATGAAAATAATATTATACTTACAAAAAATCATACATATACTATATGAATATATGGAAAAGGTTATAGGAGATTGAGTTACTAAGTTCATAATTAAGGTTGACCAGTTACCTGGAGGCTTTAGAAAACAGTTTAAATCGTTTTCTATTGCCTTTTTTTATTATTCTGATCAGGAAATGTTTATGATTTCAATGAAAAATGACAAAAGGAGAACGCAAAATGAAAAAATTAAAGAAAATCATGCTAATTATTTTAGTTCTGGTATTTACTTTGACGGCTGGTGCCTGTGGAAAAAAGGAGTCTGAATCCGAAACAGCAGCAGTAAAGCAGCCTGAAACTACCACGGCAACTGAAGCAGAACCAGTCAATGCAACTGAATCTGAACCAGTCACAGCAACTGAATCGAAAGCTTCCGAAACGAAAGAAGCTGAGACTTCCGATGGAACAGTTAAAGTACGTCAGATTGTTGTCGGCACAGGTAATGCCTTTAATCCCTTGTGTTACTTAGATGATAAAGGTAACCTGACCGGCTTTGAATATGAATTTTTAAAGAAAGTCGATGAAGCACTTCCGCAATATGAATTTACTTTTGAATCAGCTGAGTTTGCAAGTATATTAGTTGGACTGGATGCAGGCAAGTATGATATAGCGGCACATTATTATGCTAAAAATCCGGAACGGGAAGAAAAATATCTTTACGGAAAAGAACCTTACCAGTCAAGTGCGTACCGGATTGCTGTTTTATCGGGAAACACAGCTCTGTCCACGTTAAAAGACCTGGAAGGAAAAACGATAGAAGTATCCACAGGAAGTAATGTTGCTTATCTTTTGGAGACTTATAATGAAACAGCCGAAACAAAAATTAATTTAATATATGGGGACGGAACTACGGAAGTAGTTCTTAAAAATCTCAAGGATGGAAGAACGGATGCCTATATTACTACGGAAAGAAGTATTAATGATATCAATAAAAGTTATGATGTAAAACTGGAGGCAAACGGTGATGTACTGCTGCCGGTATATACCTATTATATTTTCTCCAGAGAGGATACTCAGCTTAGAGATGATGTGGATGCTGTTATCAGTCAATTCAGGGAAGACGGCACACTGACCCAGGTCAGCATAGATACAATGGGCGGAGATTATACGCAGTTAATACCCGGATTGGAGAAATAGAAGGTTAGTGGTAACCAAAGGAGTAAAAAGTTATTATAGGTACTCCTGTTAAAACCTGGTTACTTATATATGTTTGCAGGAAGGAATATCAAAGATGACAATATTGGAGCAGACAAAAATATATGAAAAAGAATTAATAGAAATCAGAAATCATCTTCATGAACATCCTGAACTTTCAACAAAAGAATATGAAACTTTAGAATTTATAAAGAACAAATTAAAGGATTACCAAATCGAATACATAGAGGTAGAAGACGGAGGAATATTGGGATTTCTTGAAAACGGAACGAATCAAAATACCCTTCTGCTTCGTGCAGACATGGATGCACTTCCCATTCAGGAAAATGAAAAAAATCTAAACAGGAATAAGACCGTGGTTTCCAAAAATCCGGGAGTGGCACATGCCTGCGGTCATGACTCCCATACGGCTATGTTATTGATAGCAGCAAAAATATTAAAACAAAATCTTGATAAGATTAACGGGAAGATTATTTTATGCTTTGAGCGTGCGGAAGAAGTAGGTGGAGGAATCCGGAATTTACTTGACTACTTCGATAAGAAAGAATTAAGGATTGACGGCTGTTTTGGCCTCCATGTCAATCCACAGTTAAAAACCGGATTCCTGTCAGTTAATCCCGGCCCGGTAATGGCAGGTGCATGTGGCTTTGAAGTTAAAATTATCGGAAAAGACGGTCATGGTTCCAGACCGGATATTGCTAACAATCCGCTGGATTGCTTTGTTGCAATTTATAATGCTCTGAATATGATCCGTCTAAAATACATAAGCCCCCTGGAAAAACTAACGGTATCCGTTGCCAAGATATCAGGCGGAACCCGTGGAAATATTATAGAAAAGGAATTTGTCTTTGGAGGATCCGCCAGATTTTTTAAAGAAGAAATCGGTATAAAATTCAGGGAAGAGTTTCTTAATATATTGGAGAATATGACAAAAGCATATCACTGTAACTATTCCAATGCTTCCCTTTTTATCGGCTCACCGGTTATTAATGACCATTACTTAAGTAATTTAGCCAGAGAGAGTATAACCCGGAATCTGGGTCAGGAATATGTTACCAGCTCAGAACCATATATGGGCTCGGAAAGTATGTCTTGGTATTTGAAAAGATATCCTGGTGTATTTGGATTTTTAGGAATCAAAAATGAAGAGTATGGATCGGGAGCAGATTTACATAATGAATTTTTTGATATAGACACAGCTGCATTAAAAAATGGTGTGACAGCTACGGTAGGATATGCTTTAAAATTTCTTGACGAGGTCAGAGGATGAGCAGCTTATTTGATTTTAAGTTAGTGATTGAGTATTTTCCGCAAATTCTTTCAAGATTACATATAACTTTGATTATCGTGATTACAGCCACTTTATTTGGAGTAATTTTTGGGGCATTGATTGCATTGGTCAGAATTAACAAATTATTGATATTGAGTCAGATCGCCGGCGTATTTGTTTCATTTATCAGAGGAACGCCGATTATAGTCCAGTTATTTATCGTATTTTATGGATTACCTATGCTGCTGTTAAAAATAGGGATTAATGTTGTCAGATGGGATGAATTTTATTTTGTCATTATAACCTATGCTTTAAACGCATCAGCTTTTCTATCTGAAATCATAAGGGGTGCCATTAAGGGTGTTGATACAGGCCAGAGTGAAGCCGCCTACTCTGTCGGACTTACTAAATTCCAGACCTTTTACAGAATAGCTGCACCCCAGGCATTCGCGACGGCTTTACCCAGTTTTTCTGCAAGCACCGTTAATTTGCTGCAGAATACTTCCTTAGGTTTTACCATTGGAGTAATTGACATTATAGGCAAAGTAAAGGCAATCGGGGTAAGGACCTATCATACGGTTGAAGGTTATATCGGAGCTGCAGTTATTTTTGTAATTCTTAGTCTGTTATTACAAAGATTATCTAATATTTTGGAAACGAAAGTGAATTTTTATCAAAAACAGGGGCGAAGACAGGAGGGTTAAATGAATTTTGATATTGCTTTTATGGGTGAAGCATTAAAAAGCGCAATTCAATATATTCCTGTCACCTTTCAATTAGCCGGAATATCTTTTCTGATATCCTTATTAATCGGAATCGCTATTGCAGTCATTAGAGTATTTAAAGTTAAAGTACTGGCAGGTGTGCTGGAAATTATTATTACGGTGCTAAAAGCTGTACCGATGGTTCTGATATTATACATTTTATTTTTTGTGATGACGGATGTTTTTGATTTTCTGGCAGAATCCCTTGATTTAACCATCAGGTCCAAAGACTTAAGTACAAATTTTATAGGAATTACCGCCCTTTCTGTTTTCGGAACCGTAATAATTTCAGAAACGATACGGGGTGCTTTTATGGCGATTGATTATGGACAGTATGAAGCTGGATACTCCATAGGGCTGACAAAATTACAAACCATGAGAAGAATAATCCTTCCCCAGTCCATCCTGGTTGCCACTCCAGTTCTGTGCAATAATCTGATTGCACTTGTGAAAGCATCCTCTATTACCTACATGATAACCATCATGGATATTATGAACGGTGCGTTAAAAGCGGCAACAAAAAATTATGCATACTTAGAAGCATATATAGCAGCCGCAATTATTTACTGGGTCATATGTTTATCCATTGAACAACTGGCAAGAGCCTTAGAAATCAGGATGGGTAAGTTTAGGAAACGAATGTTATAACAAATCAATGTATTCGTATAAACCATGTTTAATAAGAAAGTTTTCTAAGCTGATATATAAAAAGAAAAGGATAAGTTTAAAAGAAATATAAAAATCAAAAGGATGCCACATTACGATTCTTTCAAAGGTTGAAAGAAAATATAAAAATCGAAAGGATACCACGTTACGATTCTTTCAAAGGTTGAAAGAAAATATAAAAATTGAAAGGATGCCACATTACGATTCTTTCAAAGGTTGAAAGAAAATATAAAAATCGAAAGGATGCCACGTTACGATTCTTTCAAAGGTTGAAAGAAAATATAAAAATCGAAAGGATGCCACATTACAATTCTTTCAACCGTGAAACTTGTTTCACATTTGTGGCAGTATCGCAAGCATGCTTGGGATACGCAATGGGTGTAAAAATGTCTAAAAAAATAACACAAATCGCAATTTATGGAAAAGGAGGTATTGGTAAATCTACCACGACTTCCAATATAACAGCAGCCTTATCTGAACAGGGTTATAAAGTAATGCAGTTTGGCTGTGACCCCAAAAGTGATTCCACCAATACCCTTAGAGATGGTAAATATATCCCAACCGTACTGGATACCCTTCGTGAGAAATCTTCGGTAAAAGCACAGGATGTTATTTTTCGGGGATTTAACGGGATTTATTGTGTGGAAGCCGGCGGGCCGGCACCTGGGGTAGGCTGTGCAGGCAGAGGAATCATCACCGCGGTGGAACTGTTTAAACAGCAGAAAGTCTTTGAGGAATTAGAGCTGGATTATGTAATATATGACGTGCTGGGGGATGTAGTCTGCGGCGGTTTTGCAGTACCCATACGGGAAGGCATAGCAGAACATGTATTTACCGTATCTTCCGCAGATTTCATGTCCATCTATGCTTCCAATAATTTATTTAAAGGGATACATAAATATTCCAATTCCGGCGGTGCATTACTGGGAGGAGTCATAGCAAATTCTATCAATGCTCCTTATGCCAGAGAAATCATTGACGATTTCGCCCAAAAAACAAATACCCAGATCATGGAATACGTACCTCGCTCCGTTACGGTAACACAAAGCGAATTACAGGGCAAGACAACAATTGAAGCTGCACCGAAATCCAAACAGGCAGAGGTATACCGTTCCCTTGCAAGTAAAATAGCAAACCACACCGAGTCGAAAGTACCGTCCCCTCTTGAAATCAGTGAACTGAGGGAATGGGCGGCGAAATGGGGAGACTATCTCTTAGCTTTGGAAACGAGTACGATAAAACCTGAATTAGCGGCTAATTTGTAGGAGGTAATTAGAATGGCATTAAACTTAAAGGTATCGAGTGTAGGAACCAGGGAAAACAGATTGGGTTCCATAACTGGTTATAACGGTGATTTACAGGACCTAGTGAATCAGTCCAGATGCGGGACTTTAAAGAACAGAGAACGTTGTTTCAGCCAGTCCAGTACCTGCTTATCCGGGTGTGCGCTTGGTCAGTTATCCGGTATCCGGGATGTGGCAATTATTAATCATGCACCGGCAGGCTGTACGGCGACGGCTGCGGGAGCTATCGTATTAAATCATCAGCTTGCGGCTAAGATAGGCGTTACAAACGATACCGTATATGTGGGAACTGATATGGATGAAAGGGATACTGTGTTTGGAGCTACCGAGACCCTGCGGGATATTATTATAAAAACTTATGAAGTATATAAGCCAAAAGCTATTTTTGTAGGAACTTCCTGCGTAACCGGGATTATTGGCGAAGATGTCGATAGTATCGTAGCGGATTTAAGGGAAGAAATTGATATTCCCATTGCTGCCGTACATTGTGAAGGTTTTAAGTCAAGAATATGGGCTTCCGGGTTTGATATATCCGATCATGCGGTTTTACAGACACTGGTGAAACCACCAAAAGAGAAAAGGAATGTGATTAACTTTAAAAATTTCTTTGAAAGTGAAAGAAACCAGATTACGGAAATCTTTGCTGAATTTGGTGTGAAGACACAATTTCTGTTTCAAAATGCAACGGTAGAAGAATTGGAACACATTTCTGAATCCTTAGCAACCGTCTGTATCTGCGGAACCCTTGGCACATACCTGGGAAATGGCCTGGAACAGTTATATGGGGTTCCCTATATCCGTACTATTAATCCTTTGGGGGTTACCGGCTTTGAAACCTGGCTTCGTGAAATTGGAAAGACAATCGGTAAAGTGGAAGCGGTGGAAGCTTATCTTGAAAGGGAGAGAGCAATCTATCTGCCTCAAATTAACGAAATAAAAAAGGAATTAAAAGGACTTAAGGCAGTCATTGGTATGGGACCCGGATATACCTATGAAGTATCCAGGGTACTACAGGAGCTGGATATGGAAGTTGTATGGGCAGCGGCCTGGCATTATGACGGTAAGTATGATAATGATCAGGTTCCGCCGGCACTTGACTATCTTTCGAAGACCTCACCAAATAACATAAACTTAAGCGTTGCTGACCAGCAAAACTTTGAAGTATTAAATATTTTAAATGAATACCAGCCGGATATTTACTTTTCCAGACATCCGGGAACTACCGTATGGGCCATTAAGCAGGGAATCGCAGCCTTATATGTGGCGGATGAATATATGATATTCGGCTATAAAGGAACTCTGAATTTTGCAAAATCGGTACTGGATACGATACGAAACAGAAGTTTTGAAAAAAATCTGGCTAAAAGGGTGAAGCTTCCTTACACAGAATGGTGGTATCAACAAAATAATGGTGCGCTCTTAAAGGAGGTTTCTGAGTAATGGCAAAAATCTTAGATCAGCCAAGATATAAATGTGCGCTGGCAGCGATGCAGACGGTACAGGCAATTCAAAGAGCCCTTCCGATTCTGCACTCCGGACCGGGTTGTGCGGAAAAGTTAAGCGGAAGTGTAGGAAGTTCGGGGCTTTATTCCCCCCACATTTTCCCCTGTACCAGCATTAGTGAAAAAGAGGTTATTTTTGGCGGTGATGATAAATTAGAAGAAACCATTGAAAATTCCTTAAAAGTGATTGATGCGGATCTATATGTGGTATTAACGGGATGTACTTCTGAAATTGTAGGTGACAATGTAGAAGATGTGGTGGGGAAATTTAAAAATAATGATAAACCGGTAATCTATGCTTCTACAGCAGGTTTTAAAGGAAATAATTACAGAGGCCATGACTGGATTCTAAAAGCAATCTTTGACCAATATTTAAAACCGGTTGACCAAATAGAAAAAGGACTTGTAAATATTTGGAGCGGAATCCCCATGCATGATCCTTTTTGGCTGGGTAATTTGAGGGAGCTTGAGAGGCTGGTGGCGGAACTTGGATTAAAACCTAATATAATCTTCGGCCATGGCAAAGGAATTAAGAATATAGATAAAATTCCGGCGGCAGAATTTAATTTATTAGTTTCCCCCTGGGTAGGACTTGAAAGCGTAAAGTTTTTAGAAGAAAAATTCGGAACCCCTTATCTGCACTATCCGGTGCTACCCATTGGAGCCTTTGAAACAACCAAATTCCTGCGTACCGTAGGAGAATATGCAGAGGTTGATTCTGTTAAAGTTGAGGAAATTATTACAAAACATGAAGAAGATTACTATTACTATATTGAACGGTATGCGGATGTATTTTTAGAAACCCGTGTTATGGCAAAAAGGTTTGTTACCGTGTCCGATGCACAGAACAGCCTTGCCCTGACTAAATTTCTGGTAAATGATTTAGGACTTTTTCCTTCCAAGCAATACATAATTGATGATACCCCGGAAGAATACCGGGGATTAATAGCAGGTTATTTTAATGATTTAAATTACGGTATCAAAGCAGAAGCCGGGTTTAGCAGCGACGGACATGAAATACATAGTGAAATTGAAAGTGCTGATTTTAATGGATATCCTTTAATTCTTGGCAGCAGCTGGGAAAAAGTTTTAGCAAAAAAATTGAATGCGCATTATCTAAACGTTTCCTATCCTGTGGTAGAGAGATTAATTATTAACAGCAGTATCGCAGGATATAATGGCGGGTTGAAACTGTTAGAAGATATTTACTCGGTGGTACTTACAAGATTTAACTAAAAAGATTGGTTTTATTAACAAGTTCTTTACTTAATTCCAGAAACAGAGTATGACATGTTAATTTCATTACTTAAGTTAATGAAAGTTTTGACATTTGATTCAAGCTTAATAAAGCTTTAACATTCTAATCAAGGTTCATGATATGAGAAATAGAAAGAAGGCTTGCATATTGAAGAATTATGAAAATTTGAAAAATTCCCACCCTTGCTTTGGCGGACAAAAGAAGAATAAAGGCAGGATACATTTACCGGTCAGTCCGGGTTGTAATATTGAATGTAAATTTTGTGACAGAAAAATTAATGATTATGAGCAAAGACCCGGAGTGACTTCTTCTATTATTAAGCCGCAGGAGGCTCTTGCTATAATTAAACGGTCTCTGGAACTATGTCCGGATATTACAGTTGCAGGGATTGCAGGACCCGGAGACACTCTCGCAACGAATTATGCCCTTGAAACTTTTCGGCTTATAAAGGAAGAGTTTCCTGAAATAATTAAATGCATGAGTACCAATGGTTTATTGTTAAACGAAAAGGCTGAGGAATTAATAAGAGTAGGAATCGATTCCCTGACCGTTACTGTCAATGCAGTGGATAAAAGAATTTTGGCAAAGCTGTGCAGCGGTATTCTTTATCACGGGGTAAGGTATGAAGGCGAAGAAGCAGCCGGGATTTTAATTAAGAATCAGCTGGCTGGGATTAAAAAGATAGCTGCCGCCGGAATTACAATTAAAGTAAATACAGTATTGGTTCCTGGCATTAATGACGGACATATAGAAGAAATTGCAAAAACAGTCAGTGAAGCCGGAGCAGCCATCTATAATATTATTCCTTTAATTCCCCAGCATGAATTATCTGATTGTGAGTCTCCTTCCTGCAGTCAGATTGATGGGGCGAGACTGAAAGCAGAAAAATATATTGATGTCTTCAGACATTGTCAAAGATGCAGAGCCGATGCGATTGGAATACCGGGTGAACAAGATTTTGGCGATCAAATCTATTTTAACAGAATTGCACTTAGAGAAACTTTTTCTCATGGATAAATCTTTATCCTGTTACCATCAATTACACTTACAAAGTTTTCAGGTAAAGGGTATGAATGCTGATTAGGTAAGAATTATGCAGAAAGGAAGTAAATATGTCATACAAAATAGCAGTTGCAAGTACGGATGGTAAGGTTGTAAATCAGCATTTTGGAAGAGCTGAAAAGTTTTATGTCCTGGAAGTAAATGATGATAATGAGTTTTATTATGTGGAGGAGAGAGATAATATTGCTGCCTGTAATGGAGGAACACACAGTGAGGAGGGGTTAGACCTTACTGTACAATTGCTTTCAGATTGCAAATATGTATTGGTCAGCCAGATTGGACCGGTAGCTGAATATGCACTCAGCAAAAAAGGAGTTACGGCATTTGCTATTTCACATTATGTTGAAGAAGCAGTAAAGAAATTAATTCACTTTAATAGTGAAATCATAATTAATAAATTAAGTTAAGAGTATTCTCAGAAACCAGTTGAGGGTTTAGAAGCAAGTTTTAATAACCTCATTTATATATCTGGAAATATAAGCTTTGAAAAGTTTCTGAGAGTACTTAATAAAAAATGGAGGATAATATATGAAGAAAATTGTCAGAATTAAGAAAAGTATATTAGCTTTAGGGATTCTTTTATTAATAGGGATGGTAGCAACCGGTTGCGGTACAAAGAAAACGGTAGAAACGGTAGAAGATAAAACGCCTGCCAACAGTGCGGATATTAGTGGTGATACAACTACCACAGGTGATACTGCTGCCACAGCAGATGAAAATACTGCAAGCGGCGAAGTTAGGAAAGTTATTATCGGAACCGGAACCGCTTTTAAACCTTATTGTTACCTGGACGAGAACGGAAAACTTGCCGGATATGAGTATGAAGTTTTATCAGCGGTAGATGAACTGCTTCCTCAATATGAGTTTGAATTTCAGACATTTGAATTTGCTAATATATTAGTTGGTATCGATGCCAAAAAGATTGATGTAGGCGCCCATCAATTTGAGCTGAATGAAGAGCGGCAGGCAAAGTACCTCTTTTCCAATGAAAGTTATACCACCTTTATTTTAAGAATTACGGTTGATAAAAGCCGTGATGATATAAAGAGTCTGGAGGATCTGCAGGGGAAAAAAGTCCAGACCGGAACCGGCAGCAATGCTTCCTATATACTAGAACAATATAATAAAGAACATGCCAATTCTCCGATTAACCTGATTTACTCCAGTGAGACTTCGGAGCAGCAGGTGAATAATATTGCAAACGGAACCTATGATGCAATTATTTCAATTACCAGAGTAGTTGAAAATCTGAATAAGGAATTTGGAGATCACTTAAAAACCGTTGGTGAGCCAATTGCAAATTCTAATACTTACTTTGTTTTAAATAAGGATGATGTACAACTAAGGGATGATATCGACGGTGCACTGAAAACCTTAAAGGAAAACGGTAAATTAGCTGAACTCTCTATTAAAATCATTGGTGCAGATTATACGACAAATGATTAAAAGAAGGGAAGCAGAAAATGTCAGATTTTTTTTCTTTCAGCAGAGTAGTGGAGTATTTTCCTAAAATACTATCCAGAATCCATATCACGTTAAGCATCGTTTTAACAGCTACCATAATCGGACTTTTTCTGGGAGTTGCTTTCGCCTTTATACGTATTTATAGAATTATAGTGTTAAATCAGCTGGTTCAGATTTTTATATCCTTTGTCAGAGACACTCCAATTATAGTGCAGATGTTTTTAGTCTATTATGGATTGCCGATATTTGTGGAGTTTGCTTTTAAAATAGATATTAACAGGTGGGATAAATTAATATTTATTATTATTACATATGGTTTAAATGAAGCGGGATTTATGACGGAGATAATCAGAGCTTCCATCTTAGCAATACCGGCCGGGCAGACGGAGGCCGGATATTCTGTCGGCTTATCCGGCCGGCAGACATTCCTTAGAATTGTAGCACCTCAAGCTTTGCGGGTTGCAATTCCACCGCTTGGAACTAATTTTGTCGGGTTATTTCAAGGTACTTCTTTAGCTTATCTGCTTGGAATTATTGATATTTTAGGTAAGGTGAATGTTATTGGTGCAAATACCTATCATTATCTGGAGGGTTATACCTGTGCCGCAGTCATCTTTGTAGTTATCAGTATTATCCTGGAAAAAGTATTTAAATTACTTGATAAACATTTAAAGTGTACTCTTGGAAAGTAAAAATAATTCAGGCTATGTAAAAAATCTGTTTCATCCGTCCTGATTTTATAGTGTGCCAACGCACAGATAGGAGTCAATATGAGTATTAATTATCCTCAGATACTGGTCAGTTTAAGTTATGCCGTAAAGTTTATTCCGGTGACCTTATTGTTAACCGCAGTACCTTTGTTATTCGGAATTTTAATCGGTGGAATTATTGCAATTGTACGGGTATTCAGGATTAAAATCCTGTCATCTGTTTTAGACGTTGTTGTTACGATTTTTAAAGGAATACCCTCCACACTTATTATACTGATATCAAGTTTGTTTTTCACCAATGCTTTTGATAATTTTGCAAAATCATTAAATTGGTCAATAAGGTCAAAAGATATTAATGTAATTTATATAGCATTATTTGCCCTTTCAATTTCAGCAACCGTATCAATTTCAGAAACCATCCGGGGTGCCTTGCTATCCATTGATCATAATCAATATGATGCAGCTTATTCCATAGGGTTAACAAAATTTCAAACCTTTCAAAGAATTATACTTCCTCAGATGTTTTTAGTGATTATACCAACCCTTTCAGGTAATTTAATTGGCCTGTTAAAAGGCTCTTCCATTGCATTTTTAATCGGTGTATCTGAGATTTTAAATAGTTCATTAAGGACTGCCAATGCTACCTATGCTTTTTTAGAGGCTTATATTGCTGCGGCTGTTATATACTGGGGATTAGGTATTCTAATTGAAATTTCAGGAAAATTCATAGAAAAGAAATTCAGCTGTTACAGGAGGAATTTAGCATGATAGAAATAAAAAATATCCATAAGGCATTTGGTAAAAACAAAGTCTTAAGGGGAGTGGATATAAAAGTGGAAAAGGGAGATGTTGTAGTAATCCTCGGCTCAAGCGGCTCCGGAAAAACAACTCTTTTACGATGTATTAATTTTCTTGAAAAAGCGGATGATGGGGAAATCAGAATTAATGATATGCAGGTAAAATTTAAGAATGCCAGTAAAAAAGAAATACTTGATATCAGAAAGAAAACAGCTTTTGTGTTCCAGAACTATAATCTGTTTAATAATAAAACCGCACTGGAGAATGTAACAGAAGGGCTTATAGTTGCCAGGAAGGTTCCAAAAAAGGAAGCGGAAGAGAGAGCGAAGGATGCACTTAACAAGGTTGGCCTGTCACAGAAATATGATTCCTATCCCAGCCAGTTATCAGGCGGACAGCAGCAGCGGGTTGGGATAGCCAGAGCACTTGTGTTAAATCCGGAAGTGATTTTATTTGATGAACCTACCTCAGCCTTGGATGCGGAGTTGATCGGAGAAGCCCGGGCAGTTTTTAAAAAAGTTGGAAAAGAAGGAATTACCATGATTGTCGTAACACATGAAATGTCTTTTGCTTCTGATGTTGCAAATCATGTAATATTTATGGATGAAGGAGTAATCGTAGAGGAAGGAACTCCAAATGAGATTTTTACACATCCGAAAGAAGAACGGACGAAGCAATTTTTAAAGAGAATTCTGCCGGAAGCAGTATATTATATTTAATGTATTACTTAATTTTAGGAACGAAACAGATCTTAATTTTAAATATTAATTATTAATATTTAATTATTAATTGAGATGGGAGGATAGCGTAATGACGAATAAAACGAAACCAGCGAAAAAAGCATCTGAAATAATTCTGCCGATTATACTGCCGGTGTTATTCATTATAGTATGGTTTGTATGGATTACCATAATAAACCCCAATACTAACCTGCCATCTCCTATTGATATTATAAACAGGGCGGTTTCTATGAGTATCCATGGCCAAATTGTCCGTGGACAATTGGCAGAATACACATGGATAACTTCAAGACGTGCAATAATCGGACTTATAGCCGGAGGAGGAGCCGGGTTCCTCTTCGGCATCATAAACTCTATATTCCGTTTGATGGATATCAGTCTGAATGCAACAATACAAATTCTGAAGAATATTCCGGTTCTGGCTTTTATAGCCCTTGTGCTTGTACTGTTTGGCATAGGAGAAAATGTTAAAATTGCCCTGATCGCCTGCGATGTATTTTTCTCAGTTTATATCAGTATTTATGGTGGTATTAAATCAATCGATGCCGGACTGTTTGAAATGGGGAAAGCTTACGGTTTAAACAAGGCTACTCTATTTAAAGAAATCATTCTTCCGGCTGTTTTTTCTTATTTTAGTATTGGTCTACGGCTCTCACTTAGAACGATGTGGCTGGTCTTAATTACTGTGGAGTTAATTGCACCCGAAGACGGAATTGGATATATGGCTATGGATGCAGTAAAATCTTCACAAATGGATCAGTTAGTATTAAGTGTTATTATATATGCATTATTAAGTAAATTGTCTGATAGCATGGTAAGGGCACTTGAACGAAACGTATTAAGCTGGCAGGATACTCAGGTGATTTAGAAAATCCTAATTGATAATACGCTGCCTAATTTGTTGCAAGTAAATAGAAAATAACCGGAGTGTTCTTCTGCTTTCAAATTAATAGCAGCTAAGAGGTGAATTTAATGTATAAAAATAAAGAAGGTTTTCAAATCGATATAAGTGGTCTTAACAAAAATTATGGCAGCAAAAAAGTGCTTAATAATCTAAATATTACAATTGAGGCAGGTGACTTTGTAGCGATAGTAGGCCGCAGCGGTTCTGGAAAGAGTACATTATTACGTATGATATCGGGTCTTGACAGTTTTGATTCCGGCAGCATGAAAGTGGAGGGGAATGAAGTATCTGGTGTTGATAAAAATGTACGGGTTCTATTTCAAGAAGCGAATCTGATTCCCTGGAGAAATATAATTAAAAATGTAATTTTGGGAACAACCGGTAAGAGTGAAGCAGCGGCAGCACAGATTCTGGAGAAGGTCGGACTTATTAATAAAAAATATGCATGGCCCAAGGTTTTAACGGAAGGGGAGAGGCAAAGAGTCTCCTTAGCCAGGGCACTTGCCGGAAAACCAAAGGTTCTTCTGCTGGATGAACCGTTAGGCACGCTGGATTCACTAACGAAACTGGATATACAAAGTTTAATCGAAAAGCTTTGGCTGGAACTTGGCTTCACAGCAGTGCTTGTCACCCGTGATGTAAGTGAGGCGGTCAGACTGGCAAACAGGGTGATTATATTAGACGATAATAGTATAACTATAGATTTACAAATAACCTTACCCCGGCCCAGAATAAAAGATAATGATGCTGATTTTTTTGAACAGTATATTTTTAATAAACTCATGGAAAAAGATAAAGTGCAGGTCGAACTATCTAAACTTGAATATGTGAATTTAAGGAGGTAATTATTAGTATGAGTAATACCTATTCCGGTATACGTGAAAGCCGTCCCAATACCTTTAATGATTGCGGGGGTAACAGCCATGAATTATCCTCAGAATTTGGTAAACGTTGTTTAAAATCAGCAGACCGAACCTTCAGTCAGGGACTTCAGTGTCAGCAGATTAACAGTATGTCTGCATTGATGTCACTGGAGGATTCTGTCTTTATAGCCCACTCACCCCAAGGTTGTGTTGGATGTACCACAATGGCAAGTGATATGTACCGGGTCGGACAGGCACACCGAGGTGCTAAAATTATTAAAAGTCCCAGAATCATTGTGTCGAATCTTGATCAGCGGGATGTTATTTTAGGTGGTGAAAATAAGTTGAAAGAGGCCATCGGGTATGCGTCGGAACGTTATAATCCCAAAGTGATTTTCGTATTTACTTCCTGTGCCTCCGGAATTATCGGAGATGATATCGATGCCATCGTCCGGGATATGCAGTCTAAAACAGAAGCTTTAATTATACCAATCCATTGTGATGGCTTTAAATCTAAAATATGTGCCTCCGGTTTTGATTCCGCATTTTTATCCATATCCAAATATATTTTAAAAGGAGAAAAGTCCGAAAAGCAGAAGGGGCTTATCAATCTTTTTGCACCAACCTCTATCAGCTATAAAGATCAGCTTGAGATGGAACGGATGCTTAACCTTCTTGGGTTAACGGTAAATTACATACCTTTTTACAGCACTCTTGAAAAAATTAAAACCATACCGGCGGCACAGGCTTCTACCTCAATTTGCAAGGTATTTGCAGATGAGTTTATGAAAGAACTGGAGGAAGATTATGATATTCCCTATTCCCATACGGTAATGCCCATAGGTGTACGGAATACGGATAAATGGTATAAAAGTGTTGCGGCCCTCTTTGGAAAAGAAGCAGATGCGGAGGCATACATAGAAAAAGAACATGCCAGAATATTACCGGAAATAGAAAAAATAAAAGCACGTCTTCAGGGAAAACGGGTTTTCATCTGCGGCGGAACCGGGCGCTCTTTTGCAGCTGCAGCCTTAATTGATGATTTTGGTATGAAACTGGTGGGTTTGGAAACTCCTACCTATGACGACGATGCACAGCTTGATATTGAATATCTAAATGAAATTCATGGCGACTATGTTATAGATATTGCAAACATGCAGCCCTTTGAACAAGTCAATATTGTTAACCGGTTAAAACCCGATGTGTTTATCGGTGTTGCCAGCTGGTCCGCAAGATTAGGGATTCCAACCACTCACGTTTTGGATATGAAACGTCCTACGATGGGTTATGATGGTATTTTATATCTTGGCAATAAAATAGCCGATCAAATTGAAAACCCCGGCTTTAATAAAAAACTGGCCGCACATGCCCGTTTACCATATAAAAAAACCTGGTATGATTCCAATCCATTTAAATTCATAAAACCCTTAGGAGAGTGATAATATGTCCGTTGTAACAGAAAGCCCACGTGGCAATTGTGTACTTGGCGGTATTAATGCCGTATTAAGTGCTGTAGATAAAGTATGTCCCATCTTTCATTCTGGTCCGGGCTGCTGTATGCAGACTTCGGCAGGCGAATCTGGGCAGGCCGGAGGCCGCACCCCCCACTTTTTATCCAGTGTATCCCTGCCTTCGTCAAATATGCTGGAAAGAGAAGTTGTATTTGGTGGGGTTAATAAACTTCGTTCTACAATTGAGGGTGCCCTTGAAATTATTGATGCGGATGCTTATTTTATTCTGACCGGATGTACGGCAGGTATTATTGGGGATGATATAAAGAGTGTGGCAAATGAATTCACTGTAAAGGGAAATAAAGTTTATCCCATTGAAACCCCGGGCTTTGCCGGAGACAGCTACTTAGGTTATGAAGCAGCCTTTAAAACCTTTTTGGATTATATTGTGGAAGAGAATCTTCCGAAACAGGATAATTTGGTTAATTTATTTGGTATTATGCCTTATCATGATCCATTCTGGGAAGGTAATTTTGAAGAACTAACCAGAATACTGAAAAAACTCGGTTTAAAGGTAAATACCTTCTTTACGGAACATCAGGGAATAGAAACCATACGAACTTCATCGAAAGCAGCTCTTAACATTATTGTAAACCCCTGGTTGTTAAAAAGTGCAGCCGCAGAATATCAAGAACGTTTTGGAATACCCGCCCTTAGAATACCTGGACTGCCAATCGGTGCAACGGATACGACAGAATTTGTACGCCAGGTTGCCGGAGCACTTAAGCTGGATAAAGATTTAGTGGAAAAAGTGATAGAAGAAGAGGAAACTTATATATATAACTATTTAGAAACTGCCATAGGAGCTCTTAGCTGGAAGCGGTTTGCAGTGGTAGGCGATGCAAACACCGCTGCCGCAGTAACAAGATTTCTTGCCAATGATTACAGTTTCACACCTATTATAACAATCATAACCGATCCGGTGTTTCGTGATGAGGATAAAACCCGCATTATAAAACAAATTTCAGATTTAGAATATGCAAAACCGCCGGAAATAATATTTGAAACAGATCAATACAAAATAACCAAAGCCTTAGAAGCCCATAGTGAAATAACCCTTTTAATCGGCAGTACTAACGAAAGAGAATTTGCCATGTCAAAGGATATCCAATGCAGTGTGATCTCATTTCCTATTACAGACCGGTTAATCTTTAACCGGACTTATGCAGGTTACAGGGGCAGCCTGACCTTTATTGAAGATCTGTATGATAATCTGTAGAATTTATTTGATTAAAAATAATGGATAGATAAGGATAGATTAATCCTAATATCTTTAAGGTATATTCCGTTCATTATACCCTGGAAAATATACATGTTATCTCCTGTTACGGGTTCATAGTTCTGGAAAAACAGCAGAACGGTGAACCCGCAAAACGCTTTAAGATGCCTGCAAAACGCTTTAAGATGCGTGCAAAACGCTTTAAGATGCCTGCAAAACGCTTTGAGATACCTGCAAAGCGCTTTGAGATACCTGCAAAACGCTTTGAGATGCCCGCAAAACACTTTGAGATGTCCACAAAACGCAGATACCGCATTTTGGAACGTCACATATCCCTCCTCGCTATTTTATTGACAAATAATAAATTAATCCTTATAATAAAATACTAGCGATTCCCTAATCAGAACCGGGAATTAACATAAAATGATAAATGATGCGCAGGAGGCAAAATAGAGTGAAGGCATATGGAGTAAATGAACTAAGGAAGATGTACCTGGAGTTCTTTGAAAGTAAAGATCATCTTAAAATGAACAGCTTTTCCCTTGTTCCCAGTAATGATAAGAGTCTGCTATTGATTAATTCAGGTATGGCACCTTTAAAACCGTATTTTACAGGACAGGAAATACCGCCTCGTAAAAGAATTACGACCTGTCAGAAATGTATCCGCACCGGCGATATCGAAAATGTAGGTAAGACCGCAAGACACGGTACTTTTTTTGAAATGCTTGGTAACTTCTCTTTTGGAGATTACTTTAAAACAGAAGCAATTCACTGGTCCTGGGAGTTCTTAACGGATGTGGTGGGAATTGATCCAAACCGTTTATATCCTTCCGTTTATCTGGATGATGACGAAGCTTTTGATATATGGAATAAAGAAATCGGAATACCGGCAGAGAATATCTTCCGTTTCGGAAAAGCCGATAATTTCTGGGAACACGGCGCCGGCCCCTGCGGTCCCTGTTCTGAAATCTACTATGACCGCGGTGAAAAATATGGCTGCGGAAAGCCGGACTGTACGGTAGGCTGTGATTGTGACCGCTATATCGAAGTATGGAATAATGTATTTACCCAGTTTGAAGGAGACGGTAACGGTAATTATACGGAACTGGATAACAAGAACATCGATACCGGTATGGGTCTTGAGAGACTTGCTACCGTAGTTCAGGATGTAGATTCTATTTTTGACGTAGACACCATTAAGGCTCTTCGCAGTAAAGTATGTGAAGTAGCAGGTGTTACTTACAAAAAGGACCCGAAAACCGATGTATCCATCCGTCTTATCACTGACCACATCCGTTCCGTAACCTTTATGATTTCCGACGGTATCATTCCTTCCAATGAAGGCAGAGGCTATGTTCTTCGCAGGCTTTTAAGACGTGCGGCCAGACATGGCAGATTATTAGGCATTAAAGACCGCTTTTTAGCTACTTTAAGCAAAACGGTAATTGCAGAATCCAAAGACGGATATCCCGAACTGGAAGAGAAAAAGGATTATATCTTAAAATTATTAACAATAGAAGAAGATAACTTTAATAAAACCATTGACCAGGGTCTGAGCATTCTGGCGGAATTAGAAGAAGCCATGGTAAAAGAGGGCGTTAAGACTTTATCCGGTGAGGATGCCTTTAAATTGTACGATACCTATGGATTCCCCTTAGACCTGACGAAAGAAATTTTGGAAGAAAAGGGCTTTTTAATCGATGAGGAAGGCTTCCAGAAAGCCATGAAGGTACAGAGGGAAACAGCCAGAAGTGCCCGTGCGGTAACAAATTATATGGGTGCGGATGAAACCGTTTACCAGCAGCTGAATCCGGGACTTACCTCTTCCTTTGTCGGATATGATCAAACCGTTAATACCTCAAAAATTACAGCTTTGACTACAGAATCCGAGATTGTGGAGTAATTAGTTGCCGGACAGAGCGGTACTATCTTTGTAGAAGAGACCTGTTTTTATGCGACCAGCGGCGGACAGTCTGCAGATACCGGTATTATTTCAACTGCGGAGGCAGAATTTGAAGTTGAAGATACCGTTAAATTACAAGGCGGTAAAATTGGTCATGTAGGAAAAGTAACCAGAGGTATGTTTAAAGTAACCGAAGAGGTTAAATTAGCGATTGATCTGGAAAAAAGGCTGGCAACCGGCAAAAACCACAGTGCTACCCATCTGCTTCAGAAAGCTCTCCGTCTGGTGTTGGGATCCCATGTTGAACAGGCTGGTTCCCTGGTTACCAGTGACAGACTCCGTTTTGACTTTACCCACTTTTCAGCTCTGACCAGAGATGAAATCAGCAGAGTTGAAGCAATTGTCAATGAAGAAATAGCGAAATCCCTGCCGGTTCATACGGATATCATGACAGTGGAGGAAGCCAAAAAAACCGGTGCCATGGCATTGTTTGGTGAGAAGTACGGTGACAGTGTAAGAGTTGTTACGATGGGCGATTTCAGCAAGGAACTTTGCGGCGGTACCCATGTTAGCAATACCGGTTCTATTATGGTATTAAAAATCGTATCCGAAACAGGCGTTGCAGCCGGTGTAAGAAGAATTGAAGCACTTACTGCGGCAGGGGTATTTTCCTATTATAGTGAGTTAGAGAATGAATTAAATCATGCGGCGAAAACAGCCAAAACCGAACCGGTTAATCTGGCAAAACGTATTGAAACATTGCAGGATGAAATTAAGGCCTTACAGTCTGAGAATGAAAAACTGAAAAATAAACTGGCAAAAGATGCCCTGGGTGATGTTATGGATCAGGTAACGGATGTCAAAGGGGTTAAACTGCTGGCTGCCAAAGTGCCGGACGTTGACATGAACGGATTGCGTAACCTTGGTGACCAGTTAAAAGATAAACTGGGAGACGGAGTTGTTATTCTGGCATCTGCAAAGGAGGATAAAGTAAATCTTATTGCAATGGCAACGGATAACGCAATGGCAAAAGGAGCCCATGCCGGCAACCTGATAAAGGAACTTGCTGTTTTAGTCGGCGGTGGCGGCGGCGGACGCCCTAATATGGCACAGGCCGGCGGCAAAAATCCTGCCGGAATGGATGCGGTAGTTGAAGCGGCACCAAAAGCTTTGGAGAACCAACTGAAATAAATTATCCTTTCTTGTCTCAGAGGAAAGTTCGTCCTTTGAGACAAGAACCCGGCCGGGGATGCACATGAACACGCACAAGGCTATATCCTTTAAAAGATTGTCACTGTTGTGACAGCGCGTCAGTACTAGAGTCTGACAAATCAGACTCTTTTTTACCTCTGATTATGATATACTTATTTATTTGTATATATTGCACAGAAATACATGTGATTCCCGGTGTTTTACATCAGCCTGCATAAAGAATAATCGGGGGGAAGAAAATTCCTGTCATTCTGCAGTGAGATCTGTTAACGTTTGTTATTCCCTGTTGATCACATTGCTTATTTGTCAAAAAGTTTCGGCGAAATTTTTACTAAATTATTCATAAAAAATTATTTTCATGAATAAAAAATGGTTGACGAAACAGAAATTTATGCTATAATCTAAATAGTGCTATTCAAAAAATACCCAAACAGTTGTATAGGCACAATACACAACTG
>JAEZSL010000027.1 GCA_023443925.1 Bacillota bacterium
AGTGGTCCAGCCCTCCGTTTTTTATTTTTACCGGAAGATCATTAATCCCAAAAAAGAATATTACCATATTCAGCGCATTGATTAAGGAAAACGTACCGATAAAAATCATCATTTCTCCTTTTGTCCAGCCTCCGATGGTTTCTACCTGGGAGTAAATTGACTGAAATAATAACAGCTGTATTAGAAATAATGTCCCATCTACAAAAAAAGCTCCAAAAAAGGACAAGCGAAAAACCATCATATGGGATAGCTTCATTCTGACCAGAGTACATAAAAACCTAAAATTCCTGTTCATATTCCCACCCCCTCATACCTGACCCGAAGTCTGTTATATGTTATTTTATTTAGTACCATAAATAGAACGCTCCACCCGGTCAGGATAAATAAGCCTGGAATTCCTTCCCCTGTATTCTGTCCCAGAAGCAGCATAGAAGGCAGGTAGGTTACATAATAAAATGGAAAAAACCGCATAACAGAAATCACAGTCTCCGGCAGCAGGGAAAGCGGCAGCATAGTTCCGGTAATAAAAGCCACCAGGCTATTTTTAATCATTAAAAACAGCTGGATATCCTGAAATTTTAACGTTAATATTCCTAAAAAATAATTCAGCTGCACCATAAAAATAAGTCCCATCAGGATCATAAGGATGCTAAGAAATATTACCCCGGTATTATGTGTAAAGGTAAAGCGGATTCCAAACAGAAAAATCCATACAGCTGCCGCCCCCAAATTAAACATGGAATAAAAGGAAGCTGCTCCCCAGGTCTGGGCTAAAAAATACTTTTCAATATGAATTGGAACAACCATGTATTTCGAGAAACTTCCTTCCCGGATTCTTCCGCTGATCTCCCCGCTCACCCCATCGGACATCTCCATTTGTGATAAAAATGAACTAATAATATAGTAAGACAGCATGGAGTCAAATTGAAAACCCGCTACTGTTTCCCGCTCACCGAATATGGTACCCCATATGATATAGGCAAATAAAATCTTTATAATAGTAAACACCATATTAAAAGCAATATCAAACCGCCAGGCAAGCTGGGCTTTATAAGTAATTTTGGCAACTTCAGCATATTTTCTGTTTTGGTGCAGCAATCTTTTAACCCAGCTTCCTGGATTCCCTTTTCTGGTTTTTACTTTCTCCCGGTGCCCGGTATTCCCATTTTCCTTCATAATAAACTCCCATCTGTGCGCTTAGGCGCACGTATAATCAAGATGTTGAAAAACTGTATTTCGTTTTTCAAACTATCCCCCGTTTCTGTCGGCATAGATTTTCTCTACCACATTGCCGATATCCTCCTCTTCAATAGCAATATCGTTTACTTCACAAGTGTTTAACAGCTCCTTTAAAATATTTTGAACCTGGCCTCTTTCCGCTATAAAAGACAGCTTATAAGGGCTTTCCTCCAAGACCGTACAGGTTTCCGGCAGACTTAAGCAGGTTTTCTGTTCAAAGGAAACGCTTACCTTTTTATGTGTCTGGAATTTATCAAATAACGGTCCGGTTTCCCCGTCATATATCTTGTTTCCGTTATTAATCACCACGCAACGTCTGCACAGGCTCTTAATATCCTCCATATAGTGGGAAGTGAGGATTATGGTTGTGCCCTTTTGTTCATTTACTTCCTTTAAGAAACTACGGATCTGTTTCTGCGCCACCGCATCCAGCCCTATGGTAGGTTCATCTAAAAATAGTACTCTGGGGTTATGCAAAAGGGCAACAATTAATTCCATCTTCATACGTTCCCCAAGAGACAGCGTGCGCACCTGGACATCCAGATACTCTGAAACTTTAAAGAGTTTAATGAAATAATCCAGGTTTCTTTTATACTCTTCATCGGTTATACCATATAATTCTTTAAATAACAGAAAAGTATCCGCTGCCGTCAATTCGAAAAAGAGCTGGCTCTTCTGCCCCATAACGACTGCATACTGTCTTTTAAAGGCATTCTCCAGTTTATTAGGGTAATATCCAAGTACAGATATTTCACCGGCAGTAGGGGCTATGATTCCGGTAAGCATTTTGACCAGAGTAGTCTTGCCTGCGCCGTTTGGACCGATCAGCCCTACAAACTCACCCTCTCCTATGGTTAAATTAAAATCTGAAACCGCATTCTTTGTTATATATTCCCGTTTAAAAAGGCTCTTAAGGCTGCCTTTTAGACCGGCATCCTTTTTATACCGTTTATAGGATTTTGTCAGCCGGTTTGCCGTTATAATATTCATGTCACATACCATTTTGATCGCAGTACAAACTGCGATATTGCCGCAAAAATATGATGTATAGAATATATTTGCAGCATCCTTTCTTTGATTTTTTAAATTCCAATTACATTCTAAAGCAGTGCTTAAGGTACTTTACATATTCCCTATAAGATCTCATTTGTCCGTTGAACCGCAATTCCTGAAATATAAAAAAATGCCCCAGGTATATCAATCTGCCTTTTCTTTTAAAATTACTTTTAAAAGCGCAGACTGAACCTGGGGCTTATATTGTCATAACGTTACGGCTGACGGGTTTCTTTCCAAAAAACTTATAAAGATTCCTATAAAAAAACAAAGAGTTTGCTCCGCAAACTCTCCCGCCAAGTGTGGTGTTAAATCACACTTTTACATCAAACACCATATACGGTTTGACAAATATATTAAATGGTTATTCAGCAGTCTGTAAGGTAGATGTGACAGGGAATTATACAAAAGTATAAGCCCTGCAAGGCACAGAAATAGATAACAGCTTTCACTGTTACGGATTACCGCCCTTTTCCAACTATTTAGTTGTAATCTCCGATACAGACACAATTAACATATAATAACCTTTCCTTTCATTTCATTTTATTAAACAATTTATATAAACATAATAGTTAAAACCGCCTGTTTTGTCAAGTCAAAGCAGTTATCCAATCATATTATTTTTTAGTGCCTTATTTTTAAGTGAAGCGGCCTAAAAGAAGTTCTACTCAATAATCAGCGATTCTATCGAGTAACATTCCTAACCCATTTATAGGATTTATACCTTAGAGTGGTAAGCGGAAGTTTGATAATCTCATCGCTCATAATAATCATATAGACCAAAGGTATTGGTAATTTCCATACAAAAGCTGCCAGGGCTCCAAACAGGATAGAACATCCCCAGAGAGTCGTAGCGTCTAAAATCAAACCAAACCTGGTATCGCCGCCTGCACGGAATACCCCAACTACCATAGTTGTGTTATAAGCCTGTCCTAATGCAAAATAGGACATGACAAACATCATGATATTCAGATAGTATTTCGCATCCTGGCTTAAAGTCATCTGGCTCTGGGCAATCCTGGATACCCCCAGAATAACAAGGGAACCGATAACACCTACGACTAGAGTCAGCCGGATAAATCTCTTAGCATATACCTTGGCCAGTTCTTCTTTCTGCTCCCCTATCGCTTTGCCTATTATTATTGCAGTCGCATTGGCAATTCCGAAAGCAACTACCATAGCAAGCTGCCTGGTTACCTGGGTTACAGAGCTGGCTGCTACTACCGGACTTCCTAAATGTCCGATGATGGCAGCATTAGCAGCAGTACCTGCTCCCCAGATCAATTCATTTAACATAACAGGAATGGAAAAAATAAGAAAATCCTTCAATAGAACTTTATCTATTTCAAACAGATCTTTAAAATGAAACCGTACCATTCTGTTAATCTTCCTGGCATAAAACCAGACTATGATTAACTCTGCAATCCTGGCTATTAAGGTAGCCAGTGCTGCTCCCCGGACACCCATTGGTTCCAGGCCGAATAATCCGAATATGAAAATGGCATTCAGAATCACGTTAATAATCAGAGAAACGGAATAAACCACGGTTGAAATAATAACTCTTTCCACACTTCTCATTACATTCAGATAAATCATCGTAATGGCTACAAATATGTAAGATAAACCTATTATCTTTAAATACTCCACTCCCTCTTTTAAAACAGCCTCTTCCGCGGTAAACAGCTTCATTATGGGAATAGGAAACAAAAGCGCTGCCACTGTAAAAATAACAGCTATAAGTATTGCAAAACGCATCGTGATTGCAAGAATCTTTTCAATGGAACGGATATCCTTTTTTCCCCAGTACTGTGCGGTCAGTACGGCAGCTCCGGAGGTTAGTCCAAAGAAAATCAGTGTCATAATAAACTGAACTTGTCCTGCCAGGGAGGCCGCGGAAAGTGAAGTCTCACCCACCTGACCTAACATAATAACATCGGCAGAGGTAACCCCCACATTGATCAGATTCTGCAATGCCATTGGCAGTACCAGCACAAACACTAATTTATAGAATGCCTTTTTTTCTTCTCTGTCATTTATATGTGTCATGAATATTCTCCTTTAAATATTTTATCCGTTTCGGCCTCAAAAGGTCACGGTATCTCAATATCCATGGCCGTATGGAGTGCGCTGGTCAGTACTTCATTAATTTGTGTAAACTTTTCCCTGTCTTCCGGCAGAAGGGCGCTAAAAGCTTTCTCTTCGGCTAATTTAAGTTCCTCTGCCATATGGGACGTAAATACAATACCTGCTTCCGTCAGAAATAATTCTACATTACGTTTATCTTCCATAGATTGTCTTTTTACAGCCAATCCCTTGCTGACTAGTACCTGAATGATACTGGATACGGACTGTTTGGGATAACTATAGGTCTCACATATATACCGCTGGGTACATCCTTTCGGATTCTCCAGCATGGTTCTTAGGACAAACAGGGCTGAACTGGTCAGATCAAATCTCTTTGCAAATTCCATGTACAGCCTTTCTACCAGTAACCACTGGGTATACCAGCTTTCTATCTGCTGAGGAATCAGCTTTTCTCCCTTATCAGATTCCGCTGCCTTTATTTTTGCTGTTCCTGCATTCGGTTCCATAGCAACATTCGGTTCCATTAAATCCGGTTCCATGTTATTCTCCATTCCTGCTCTATAATTATATGTACTTTCCTCAAACACATATTTTAATTAATTTCACATTAGTCCGACATAGGACAAAATAACATTTTTCCCCGTAAATGTCAATCAAATAATGTGTTATTGCATCAAAAAGCTCCGGTTTGACCAGGCTTTCAGCCATCCTAAACCGGAGCTTTTCTAATTAACTACTTCTTCCACTGTATAATAGCTTTAAATAGATCTCCATCCAGCTGGATATAAAATTTACCGTCCTGTAATTCCACGAAATTCTTCACAATGGCAAGACCAAGACCGGAACCTTCCGTATTTCGCGACTCATCGCCTCTTACGAATCTCTCGGTAATCTCTTCTGTATTGAGATTAAGTTCTGCGGCTGATATATTTTTCAAACTTACGGTTACTTCCTTATCATCTGTCTGGATTTCAATATAAGCTCTGGTACCAGGTAATGCATATTTGACAATATTAATGATGAGGTTTTCAAAAATGCGGTAAGTTTTCTCACTGTCCAGCTTCAAAATTACTTTTTCAGTCTGGAATTGGTTTCGGAATTCTATATTCGCTTCTTTTATTTTATCCGACAGTTCAAGTTGTACCTGCTTAATCAAAGAGGCCAAATCTACATCCACCAGATTCAGGGTAACATTATTGCTGGTAGCCTTGCTGATTTCAAATAAATCTTCAATCAGCTTCTTTAATCTCAAAGATTTATTATCCAGCGTTTCAATATAGGAGTTTCTTTCTTCTTCGGTTATATTATCCTCTTTTAAAAGATTAATGTAGGTTATAATAGCCGTTAAAGGAGTTTTTAAGTCATGGGATACATTGGTGATTAATTCGGTTTTCATCTTCTGGCTTTTAGTCTCTTCTTCTACTGCCCGTTTAAATCCAAACCGTATTTTAGTAAGTTCCTCTTTCAGCGGATTAAATATGCCAAGGTCCTCCTCCACGGCTACCTCCAGATTTCCTTCCGCCATACTGCTGGTGGCGTTCAGAAGAATAGCATATTTACCCTTAATATCAGCCAGATATTTTTTCATGATAAAAAACAGGATTATGGTATAGGGTATTAATACTGCAACCCCGGCTAACCAAATGCTGCATAACAGCATCAGTATAACAAAGTTAACAGCCAGTATTTTTATAATAGCTTTATTAGAAGCATCCGTTAAATCAATATCGGCAAGGGAGGCAAACAGCTTCTTTAAGTTATGAAAAACCCATCTAAGAAGCCTGCCGGTGAGAGTCCTTTCTTTTAAATAATCCTTAACTCCCAGAGTAAATACGGAATGAAGGGACAATACGAAAATAAACCAAATTAGAAATATGAACATCCAGACTAAATAATTTACTCCGTAATCCAGTACCCTCTCCAGCCAATCCGGTATGATGGAATACTCCGTGAAGCCAAGAAAATTACCTGATATGGTTTCCATAGCCATGGAACTTAACTCTCCGGTACAGTTTAGAACAGCTGCGAATCCAAACAAGCCGAGTTCCAAAGGCAGTTTTCCCTCAATGCCTTTCCCCAGTGCCCAGGTCTTTTTAAAGGGCAATATAAGGGCTAAGGCAGTAACGGCAACCAGTGAAATTAAAAATGCATACTGAAACCCTCCGTTTTTAAAAGCCCAGTACTCTCTCCACTGGTAGTTTGTATCCGGATCCTGTCCCAAAGGGATATAAAAACCGGCCGGTTTTGCTGCATATATGATAGTGACATCCGAGGGAGCTTTAATCAGATTATAATACTGAACCCAGGTACTGTTATTCAGTTCGGACCGCAGTAAATCCTTTGTTAATTCCAGTGTCCCGTATTCTGCTTTTTTACTTTCTTCCAGCCCATAAAACACTGGTATGTTTACATTTCCTTTCATATCATATTCAAAAACTCCATAGAAGGAATACCCAGCTTTTACCTTTTGTGTCTCCTCTGTATTTTCAGTAATGGCATTAAGAGGAGTTACTGTATTGGTTAATGTATTACCGGTTTTATGGTCAATAATATAATACTCCAGACTAAAGTTTCCGATAGATCCTGTAAAAAAAGCATTATGCCAGCTGTTTAAAACCTCGTCAAAGTTACTAATAAAATTCTGACGGTCGTCATATACATCATAACCGTAATTATTCTGGCTGTCGTTCTCATACTCATTTTCATTAATATCTTCAGTAACCTTATCATTGCTATCCGTCAGACCACCAAGATAAATATCTCTCGGAGCCATATCTGTCTTACTGTTCTGTTCCATTATATCCCAGTACAAACTATAATTCCCCTGGTATAAACGATTTATGAATTCCTCTTTATAACTTTCTATTATTTCACTTTTACTAATCTCATCCTGACCTTTCACTTTTTCCATCAGATGATCAGCACCCTTTAAATAAACCGGATAAAATGCGATTACCCCTACTGCTAATACCGATAAAAGCAACAAGCTTATCAGTATTCCGGTTACTCCAGGTATTTTATTGTTTTTCGATTTTGTATCCAACGCCCCACACCACCTTTATATATTTTGGGTTTTTCGTATTTATTTCAATTTTTTCACGGATATTACGGATATGGACCATAATGGTATCCGTGGTAACCGCCCTTTCATTCCACACTTTTTCATAGATTTCCTCCGC
>JAEZSL010000222.1 GCA_023443925.1 Bacillota bacterium
ACATAATTAGTCCTCCTGTCTTATCCTTCTACTGAAGTCCTTTTGTAACATAACATGTTGTTAAACATGTCATTTTAGTGTTTGTAATATAGGAGGAAATATACATGGTATCTTTAAAAATAAACGACGTAAAAGCTTTTATGTCAAGCCTGCTGGTTCAGAACATATTCGATAACTTCCTGTTGTCGGAACTGCAGATCAATACCTTTAATCACTTTGAGATAGCAGGTGCTCTTAATGAGGATTACTATTCAAAGGATGAATTAGAGATTTTGGAGGGAAGAAAATATTCCCTTTGGAGTGAAATAAAACCCATTGCCTACTCCTTAATAAAAGGGAATAAATTGCCTCTTAGCATAAAAATAGTATTGTTGTTATCACCTTCAAATACGGAAAAAGTATTAAAAAAATCCGGGGTCTCATTAGCTTCAGATGATATTAACGGACTGTTTTTAAACATCCGGTTTGACAAGGGAGCCTTAAATCTCATTACCGGCATATCTACTAAAAATTTCAGTTTGGATAAGACCCTGGAACATACCTGGGATGACGATTTAAAATTATTTTTAAAACATTATGAAATTGCAGTGGAAGAGGAATAAATTACAAGGCATAAAAGCGTATAATTCAGTAAACCCGGCAAATACTATCTATATAAAAATTTGGCTGAAATAGATATGACCGGCAGAATGTAAAACATTTTGCCGGTTATTTGCAGTCTAACAGGAGGGTATATGAACAGTATTGATATAATGGTAGAAGAACATAAAAATATTATGCGTATGTTAAAAGTAGTTCGAAATGCCTGTTATCGGATTCTTAAAGGTGATGACATTCAGTATGAGGATTTTGAACAGATGATAGATTTTATCCGAAACTATGCCGATAAGCATCACCACGGCAAAGAAGAAAAGTTTCTTTTTAAACAGATGCAGACGAATCTTGGTAATATAGGAAATCAGCTGGTGACCCATGGAATGCTTGTGGAACATGACCTGGGCCGGTTATTTATCAGTGATTTATCCGACGCACTGAAAAGGGTTAAGGAGGGGGATGACGAAAGTAAGCTGGATGTAATCAGTAATGCAGTTGGTTATACCCATTTGTTAACCAGACATATTGGTAAAGAGGATTCCGTAGTTTATGTTTATGGCGGTAAAAACCTGCCGGAAGACATTCTGGCTGATATTAACCGTAAATCGGAAGAATTTGAAAAAGAAGCTTCTGACCAGGGAATTCAGGAGAAATACAAAGATATTTTGGAAGTATTGGAGCATAAATATCAATAAAGAACTGTTAGCACTCACGTGAAATGAGTGCTAATTTTTTCTTGACAAATCGGATGGGTCGTATTAATATTAACTTTATCAAAGGAAAAAATTATTAAAATAATAAAGGAGCGATATTATGCTGAATGAACATGGTAGTCTTTCGATTAATTCGGAAAATATATTTCCCATCATTAAAAAATGGCTTTACTCGGATCATGATATTTTCTTCCGTGAATTGATTTCGAATGGAAGCGATGCGATCACAAAATTGAAAAAACTTGAACTTATGGGAGAAGTAACCCTTCCAGAAGACAATAAATATAAAATTGATGTAATCGTAAATCCGGAAGAAAAAACTTTAAAATTCATTGATAATGGTATTGGTATGACTGCCGATGAGGTAAAGGAATATATCAACCAGATTGCTTTCTCCGGCGCTACGGACTTTTTAAACAAATACAAGGATAAGGCTAACGAAGAGCAGATTATCGGACATTTCGGACTAGGCTTCTATTCCGCATTTATGGTTGCAGATAAGGTTACTATTGATACCTTATCCTGGCAGGAAGGTGCAGTCAGCGTACACTGGGAATCAGAAGGCGGTACGGAATTTACCATGGAAGCCGGAGACCGTGAAGTAAGAGGTACTGAGATTACATTATATCTCAACGAAGACAGTAAAGAATTTGCCAACGAATACCGTGCAAAGGAAGTAATCCAGAAGTACTGTTCCTTTATGCCCATTGAAATATACTTTAAGAACGCCAATGCAAAACCGGAAGAAGAGGAAATTGAAGAAGAGGATATAACAGAAGACGTCATAGAGGAGGATGAGAATGTAATTGATGCCTCCGTAGATGAAGACGGTAATGTATCCGAGCAGGAAGAAAGCGAAGAAGCCAAAGAGAAGGAAGAAAAGAAGAAAGGCCCTAAAAAGCCGGAGCCTCTTAACAATACCAAACCGCTCTGGACGAAACACCCGAATGATTGTACCGAAGAGGAATATAAGGAATTTTACCGTAATGTTTTTTCCGATTACAAAGAACCTTTATTCTGGATTCATTTGAATATGGATTATCCTTTTAACTTAAAAGGTATCCTTTATTTCCCGAAATTAAACACGGAATATGATACGCTGGAAGGAACCATTAAATTATACAGCAACCAGGTATTTATTGCCGACAATATAAAAGAAGTAATTCCGGAATTCCTGATGTTATTAAAAGGTACAATCGATTGTCCGGATCTGCCCCTGAATGTATCCAGAAGTGCTCTTCAAAATGATGGTTTTGTAAAGAAAATCTCTGATTACATTACCAAAAAAGTAGCAGATAAACTTTCCGGAATGTATAAAGTGGAAAAAGAAAATTACGAGAAGTTCTGGGATGATATCAGTCCTTTTATCAAGTTTGGCTGCTTAAAAGATGATAAATTCCGTGATAAAATGAAAGATTTTATTATCTTTAAAAATCTGGAAGGCAAATATGTTACTCTGCCGGATTATGTTAATGCTGCTAAGAATGAAGCTGCAGAAGAATCCAGCGTGGAGGCTGCGGAAACAAAGACCGATGAAGCAGCAGAAAAAGAAGTTAAACATACTATTTATTATGTGACCAATGAACAGCAGCAAAGCCAGTATATTAATATGTTTAAAGAAGAAGGCATTGATGCATTAATTTTAACACATAACATTGATCAGCCATTTATCACTCAATTGGAACAGCAGGATAATACCTATCGTTTCCAGAGAATCGATGCGGATATTACCGACAGCTTCAAAGAAACTGTAGATGAGGAAGCTCTGAAAGCGGAAAATGATAAGCTTACTGAGTTATTCCGTAAGGTTCTGAATAAGGAAAAACTTGAAGTAAAGGTTATGAAACTTAAGAATGATAAGGTTTCTTCCATGATAACATTATCAGAAGAGAGCCGCAGAATGCAGGATATGATGAAAATGTACAACATGTACGGTATGGACCCTGGTATGTTTGGCAGCAGTGAAACCTTAGTTCTTAATGCCAATAATAAACTTGTACAGTATATATTCCAGAATGAAGCAGCGGAACATGTATCCATGATCTGTGAACAGTTATATGATCTTGCCATGTTAAGCCACAAACCTCTGAATCCGGAAGCTATGACTAAATTCATCAGCCGTAGCAATGATATTATGCTGGTGCTTGCAAAATAAGTGGTCATAGTCACAAATATGGAAAGTGTCAGGTATATTTCCAGACGGATTATGGAATCCGATTGATCTGCAGTAATTCAAAAAGGCTAAGTTACTTTGAAGAGGGACTGCTAATTCATCCATAGTGTTTTCTGAATTATATTCTGGATGATGGTTTCTCTGGCCTTTATAAAATATAAATTGAACCGCCCTGTAGCGGATATGCTCTCTTAGTGACATATGGTTTATGCATAAAACTGTATGCTATTAAGACGGAGTCTATCAAAGTTACAGGGCGGTTTTTATTTTTGATCTTATAATTCTTATCTTATAATTCTTTTTACTAATGCCTCTATAAAGGTCCTTATAACAATCCTATCCCGTGAAGGCGAAGCTGATGCCTGCTCTAGCTGTGTATAAACTATAGTTAAATCAAAGAGTTCAACCATAAATTTTATCCATTTAATCACGTTCTGATTTATAAATTTCGGGATTTTATCACAAACTAGTTTGTGGTCTGGAAATATTGAAAGAAAGCTTATTTAGAAAATATTTAGAAAGAGTTTACAAAAAGTACTTTAAAAATCTGATTCAGTATGCTATGATTAATAGTAATCAAAACTATATATCATAGTAAGGTTTATAAACTTATATAGTTGTAATTACCAATATATGTAATAAGCTTTACGGAGTAGCTTGTCTGTTTCTAAGTCAAAAGTATAACAGAGAGTTTAGCTCGGGATTTACTTGTTTTAAGTTGGAATTTGTTCTTTGATTTTATGCCTGCACAGCAGGTCTAAGGTATGAGCAAGTAGTGCGGCGGATAACGGTCCGCTTTGACTATATAGGATTATCAATCTCAGGAGGATATATGAATGGCTTATAAAATAATTGTGGACAGTTGTACGGATTTAACGAATAAAATGAAAGAAGACAGTCGTATTCAAGCAGTACCCCTTACATTACAAGTAGATGATAAAACAATTATTGATGATGAAACCTTTAATCAGAAAGAATTTTTAAAGATAGTGGCAGAAAGCCCCAATAGTCCCAAATCTTCCTGTCCATCTCCGGAAGCATATATGAATCTCTTTGGCGGAGAGGAAGATGTATATGCAGTTACCTTATCCTCTAATTTAAGCGGTTCATATAACAGTGCGGTACTTGGAAGAAAACTTTATCTGGAAGAAAATCCGCATAAGAACATAGAAATTATTAATTCCTGTTCTGCTTCCGCAGGCCAGACGCTGATTGCAATGAAGATCCAGGAATATGTGGAAGCCGGCAAAGGATTTCAGGAAATCGTTCAGTTAGTTAATAACTTCAGGGATAAGCTAAGTACAAAATTTGTGTTGGAAAATCTTGATACCCTGCGTAAAAGCGGCCGGTTAACCGGAATTAAAGCGATTCTAACCGGTGTTTTAAACATCAAGCCGGTTATGGCAGCTACACCGGAAGGAACTATCTGTAAACTGGATCAGGCCAGAGGCATTCAGAAAGCACTGGTTTTAATGGCAAGTCTCATTGAACAGGATGTGAAAAATGCAGAAGAAAGAATTGTTGGCATCGCACACTGCAATAACTACAACCGGGCATTATTTGTAAAAGAAGAAATTTTAAAGCGTGTTCCATTTAAAGATAGTTTTATCGTGGATACGGCCGGTGTAAGTACCATGTATGCAGGAGATGGCGGTATTATTGTATGTTACTAGAAGAATAGCTATCATGAGCTACTGCCCTTTATCCAAAAGGCAACTACATTTATCCTCGTCGACGGTAGAAAATGAATTAGAAAATCATGCGAAAGTATATTAAGTATATCAGAAATCAGACCTAGATAGGGCAATAAACTGCCCTGCCTCAGGTCTATTTTTGTCTTTTTAAATTACTGACTTGCGTAGCTTATATAATGTGATACTGTAAATCCAGAAGAGTATTATAGTGGGAAAACTGCTTTAGTTAAAGAGGCGCATACGTGGATGGCTATTGAAAATGGTATAGACGTTTTAAATTATATGAGGATGTATCCAGAGTATTTTAATTAGTAGTGATAAAAAGGAAAACAGCTGAAATATTTGTGAATTTATTGACAATTCATGTACAAATATTATATTATTTTAGAATAAAACAATTTTACAGGGAGAGTATACAATGGATAAAAAGTTTGGAAAAGTAGTAATAAGTCTTATTTTTATTATGGCTATCTTGTTTTCGTTTCTAACCACGACTGCATTTGCAGAGGATAGCTTTAGTGCTGCAGATATGATAACATTAAATGTATCGTGTTCTGATACACTTGAGACAGAGGATGATGTAAATTATTATAAATTCACTACCTCAAAAAATGATTCTTTTTATAAAGTTGAACTTAGAAATACTGAAGTTACAGATGCAATTAGCTTAACACTTTATTCAGGAGATGATGCGACAACTGATATTTATGATTTAAGAGCATATGTTGCAGATGCCAAATCTGATACTAGAAAATTGGAACCTAATCACACTTATTTCATTTCTGTACAAAAAGATTATTTTAAATGCACAGGTAACTACAAATTAAGTGTTACAGAAATTAAAGACGATGTACCAGATAACTATTCAAGAAGTACTACAATATCGTTAAATAAGAAGAAGGCCTACAACCTGGAAGCAATAGGAGATTCAGACTATTTTAAGTTTACAACCACATCAAATGATTCATATTATAAAATTGAATTGGCAAACACAGAGGCTACTGATACAATTGGTGCTACCATATATTATGAGGATGATGCAACAACTGATATATTGGAAATATCGGCCTACAAAGCCAGTATAGGCTCAAAATCGGTTAAATTAGAACCTAATTATACCTATTATGTTGTTGTTCAAGCTCCACCATATAATAGATCGGTGGGAGGGTACAAATTATGTGTTACTGAAATAAAAGATGATGCATCAGACACATTTAAAAACTGTTCCAAAATACCGTTAAATAAGAAAAATACTTATAAATTAGACGTAAATGGGGATGTTGATTTCTTTAAATTCAAAGCCTCAAAAAGTGGTACTTATACAATTACACTTGCTAATAAAAGTGGAAATGATGGTATTAGTGCAATAATTTATAGCGAAGCTGATATTACACAAAGCATTGGTACGATAACATCGTATAAAGCTACGAAAAATATGATTAATGTTAAGGTGAAAAAGAATCATACATACTATATTGGTGTTGCAAAAAGTTACAGTTATTCTTCCGTAACAGGAGAGTATTCATTGACGATAAAGAATTAGTCTCAAAGCCATAGATAATGATTACATAGCGATTATTGGCCAAGGTGATGGGGAACCCTATAGCCTTGGTTTTTCTTATTGATTTTTCCGATACTAGATATTTTGTTCTGGTATTGAATAAATATTTTAATCTAGAAAGATAATTTTTCTTTTTAGTGAGGAAATGTTGAAAATTGATTGAATTTGTACTATTCTTAGAAGGTAATGAAGGCAAATTTTATTATTTATGTTTCCCTGGGTCAATGGAGCTGGAGCTGGTTAGGTGTAATAACTAAAAAGTATTTAATAGTTACAAATGTAAACTTAAAGATATTAGAATGTTATGAATTGAAGAATGCATTTCATTATGATGAAGAGCTGCAAAATATAATTAGCTATATAATAAGTTATCAAGTCATTGCATGTCATAGCGGAATGGAATAAGTAAAAATGAGTTAAGTCTATCAATGTAGTATCGAGCAAAATAGTTATTATGGGCATGACAAAAGGTGCTCATTCAAATAAGTAATACAAAAAGTAGCCACATTAATTAAATACTTAGTTTTAATTACGACAGGATAATTTACTATATAAATTAAAGGAGTATCCTTGTGGTATATAACAACAAACGATAGAAATATTGGGGAGATAATCATGCCAAATTATTTAGAGTATCAAAAGTCAGTAGCAGCGGAGTTTCGTGCATTAGAAAACAGAGTGAGAAATTTAATTGATAATAAACATTGGGGTGAAGAGGGCCGATTTAAAGAAGTTATACTTGTAAACTATTTAAAAAAGGTATTGCCAAAGCATCTTTCTGTTGGTACGGGATTTGTGAGGAATAAGGAAAGGATAACTAACCAAATTGATATTATCATTTATGATAACACTTTTCCTTTGCTGTTTTCAGAAGGAGACTTCATTATTTCAACCTCAGAAAATGTAGTTGCTATTATTGAGGTGAAAAGTAATATAATGCCATCAAAGTTATGTGAAATAATATATAAAGCAAATGAAAATGCAGAAATAATTAGAGATGGTACGGATATCCCTCTCTTTAATGGTGTATTTGCATACAATGCAACATCTGTGAAATCAAAATATATAGAAAAATTTAATGATTTTGACTTTAGTTACTTGCTAGATAAGAAAACTTTTAGCGAACCTATATCAAGGCACCTTTACTCTTGTGTAAATCATATAGCGTTAGGAAGTAAATTGTTTGTTAGGTTATGGCCGTTAGGACAAGATGATGAATATAATGCGAAATATTTAGAAGGTTTTCCTGAACCTTATTATAGTTTTTACAAAATGGAAGAGGGTTTAGCATATTCTTATTTCTTTGCTAACTTACAGGAACATTTAATTAGATTAGCAACAGGTAAATTGCGAACTAGCTTACCGGATGAATTGAAGGGTTTTCTTTTCCCCATTGTAGATGGCAAAGAAACAGGTTTACTAGAAAGGGTATATCTTAATAATTATACAAGAAATGATGAAGCTGAAAGAGAATTTAGAAGATTAGAAAAATTCTTTCGTAGTAGGACAAGTAATCATATAGATCTATCATATAATGAAGCTGAAGCAATATTAGGACAGGAATTAAATACGTTACAAAGTAAAAATTGGGGATATCTTTACCCCTCTAAATCATATCCGATTATGACGGCTGGTATAGCAGCTGGTTTTACATTGGTAAATATAGATAAAAGGACTAAAAAGTTAACATTTGCTAAACAATAATTCGAAATAAGTGTAGCTGATTTTTTAGTATTTAAAGTAGACCGTTTAACAACATTGTTGGGAAGGTGGCGATTGCTAACTTTTGGATGAAAATTATGAAGACTAGGCACTTAAACGCCCCGTTGCAGGTCTGTTTCTAAGGGATTTTGTATAAAAAGAATCCTCAACTATTAATAAATACTTCTAAAATACTAATTTGTAAAAAAAGGGTTTATATAGTAGTATAAGGAAGATAATAATAAGATTCTACTCGGTAAAACATCCGAATCTTTTAATATATAGATAAAGATAAATAAGGATAAGAATAAGGAGAATGAGATGAACAAAATTTCTAAACAAATACTAAAAATTATCGCAACCTGTTTGCTAATTACTGTCCTGTCACCACAGAATGCTCTAGTTACCAGTGCAGCTACTAACGCAATGGTTTACGAATACTCCCCTATGCTGGAGGACAATGGAAATATCTTTTATGTTCAAAGGGTAGAAGGAAAGGTAAATACCTACAACATCTATCGGCTGGAGGTTTCAACGGGCAATAAAACGAAACTTATATCGTCTGAGAATGATATTTTAGATATGATGATTCATAATGACACTCTTTACTATATCAGCTATGTAAGTGATAAAGATATCCATCAGACATATTCGGTTTCTATTGATGGCAAAGATAAAAAAACTATTTGCAACGGCTACGCGGTATATCTTGATGACAGTAGTATTTACTATACTGTTATGAAAGGTGAAAAAAATAAGTTATATAAACAAGATTATGAAAGTAAAAAAGATACGCTGATTTATACCGGTAACCTGAGCTTCAAATTTGTTAAAAACATAGGTGAAACATTGTATTTTACTCAATTTAATGAAGCCTCTTCAAAACTGTCTTTATACACACTGACGCCGGAACAGACAAAGTTAACTGTTTTAACCACAGAAAAGATTAAGTTAGATGGATCAGAGCGGGAATACCCAATGGTGTCTGACATTGTTAAAATAAACGGAGATATGTATTATCAATATGGTACATATGAGGGCTCCGGAAGTTATTGGTATGGAACACTTAAAAAAATAGACGCCAAAACAAATAAAAAATCTGATATTTTTGATCAAATGTACGAGGATCAGATATTTCATAATGACAGTAGTATCTTCTACGATAAAATGGAAAGCATCGAGAAACATTTTCAATATAACACAAAGACTGGTAAAACCTCCACTTATATATATAAAATTACTGGTTCAGAATCCTTCAATATTGTGGGAGATAAAACCTATTGTGCAAAAGCAGATGGTAAAAATTTTATTACAGTATCCAGTTTTACATCCGGAGCTATAAAGCAAAATAAAACAAAATTATTAATGAGCATCCCTTATAAGCAGAAAAAGGATTTGGATTATAGTGCTTCAGTAAGTAAATATGGTGATTATCTGCTTATACCTGTGACCTGTAAGGATTATAATGATACCACCTATGGATGGCGGGGAAAATTAATTAGTATAACCTGGTATGTCGCTGATATGGATGGTAAGGTGCTTGCCCAACTTAAGTAAAAGCTTCTCTGCAAAAACAAAACCTACATAGTTATTATTACTAATTCAAATAAACGGTTCGAGACTATGAAAACATAACAGCCCGAACCGTTTATTCCACTATAAAAGCAATAAAAGCAATATATACAATAAAAGCAATATTTCTGATAGGTTTTTAATGATACTTTTTTTCAAAATAAGCTAACAGCTGATATAAACCGGTTGCCAGAATACATAGTATCACGATAGACATAATGACCCAGTCCAGTTTGAAAACCTGGCTGCCGTATATAATCAGGTAACCCAGCCCAGCTTTTGCTGCCAGGAATTCACCAATGATTACACCTACCAGGGATAAACCGATATTAACTTTCATTACACTGATAACGGTAGGAATGTTACTGGGAAGGATTACCTTAAGCAGGACATCCTTTTTTGATCCTCCCAGGGTGTGAATTAATTTGATTTTATCTTCTTCCACATTAATAAATGCCGTATATAAGGTTATAATGCTGCCAAAAACAGCTACCGGAGCGGTATGAAAAGTACAAAATTATTTATAATAAATGGTCAGTTTATTATTGCGGTCCACAAGGATTTTATCAATAACAGCTCTCCACAGTAATCTTTTTTCCGAAGCATTTAACAGGTGGTAGAGATTCTTAAAATTAGTATTTAATAAGCTGCTAAAAGCTTCCGAATTCTGATTACCAACAGCTTCCTGTATGGTTGCAAGACGGTTATTCAGCATCCGGTAATCATTTCGGTAAGTATCCAAATCAATAAGGTCTTCCAGATAGAGTTCCTTTAATTTCTCCATTTTATTTTCTATTTTATATTTCTCTGACGGACTTTGCTCTTTGGGTTCATTTATTTCAGAAATAAGTCTGAAACCGGATAAAACCTGAGTTACTTCCTGTAACAGGTAAAGTTCCAGTTTCATTTCATTCAGTACTTTTTTATGAGTGCAGAGCTTCTGATCCGTATATCTTTTGCAGCGGTAAACAGTATACTCTCGCTGTGTTTCTTTATATGTTACGGTACTGTGATTGGCAGTGAGCTTGTTACCGCATTCACCGCAGACCAGTAAACCGGTAAAGAGATAAGTTCGGTTCGTTTTACTGCGCTTTTTTGGAAGGGGCAGGATCGTCTGGATTTTTTTAAAACGCTCCGGCGCTATAACCGGCTTGGTATAGCTTTGAATACCTTGATATTCTCCTATGTATATTCTGTTTTTTAACATCCGGGATACAGTTGCATTACAGAAATTCAGCTGATGTTTTTCCCGCAGCATCCTTACTGTATCATAGATGGACTGATTATCTTCATAAAATTTAAAAATATCTCTGACGATTGTCAGCTTTTCTTCATCGGGAACCAGTTTTTTGTCTTCAATTGTGAAGCCAAAAGGGTGTGAACCATTGGTGACTTCTCCACGGTTCCGCTTATTCTGAAAGACTACTTTAATTCTTTCGCTGGTTCGGTCCGCTTCATCCTGGGCAATGGACAACATGATATTAATGTGGAGCCTACCGTTGGCTGTTGAAGTGTCATAATTCTCATATATGGTTTTCCAATTAACCTGATGCGCTTCCAGTATTTCCTGTATCTTATAATAATCCGCTATATTACGGAACCACCGGTCTAATTTCGTAAAAATGATAAGGTCGATCCGGTTTGCCTCTATGTCGGCTATCATACGCAGGAACTCTTTTCTTTTGCCCATTTTTTTTCTGGCAGAAACACCTTCGTCAATGTAATAATCAATTATAGACAGACCGTGGCTTTTGGCATACCCGGTAAGGGCTTCTTTCTGAGCTTCCAAAGAATATCCATGGAGCGCCTGCTCCTCTGTGGAAACCCGGATATATACCGCGCATCTAATCATAGTAACCAGATCCTTTCCTAAAAAAGAGGAAACAGATTAATCCGTTTCCTCATAATATTCCGTTTCATCGAATGCAGAATTGTCGCTGTCCGGAATGTCCCCGTCCCCATATTCCGTATTATAATCATAATCCAGATTGGATTTGTTTTTGGAGCCGGTGTGCTTCGTTGATGTTCCTTTCCATTTCTTAAAAAAGTTCATAAGCTATCTCCTTTCAAAGATAGTGTTAGCAGAGCTGTAAAAAATATGCATTTATGGTAATAAATCTGTCAACGGAAGTGTTTGAATATCAAATTGGGAATTGATGATAAGCCATAACTGGTTAAAAAACTGCATTATATTCCAGATACTGATTCCCTGAAAGTTATATTCGGGTACCAGATTTGCATAAGCATCCACGCTGCGTGCATCTTTAAACCATACCACATGTTCATTGCTGGTAAAGGGATCGTTATAGTAAAAATAAGGAGCTTCCGAATTATCGTCATACAGGATGGCAGCGCCGGTATCCCGAGCCAGCTGCAGTGCGGCTTCGGTACTTAAGGCATGGGCTTTTGTTGTACCTGGTATAAATGGCAGTTCCCAGTCGTAACCGATAACCGGCAGGCCGATCATAATTTTATTTGCAGGAACCTGAGAGGTAATATAATCTAAAAATACCCTTAATTTTCTGGTTGATAAAGGAACCGGGGGACTTAAGGTATAAGCCCAGTCATATGCCAGAAGGATGAGGGTATTAGCAAGAAGGCCAATCCGGGTATAATCCACCGTTTCGAAGGTAACCGTATCATCACGGAAATTTAAGTTCGGATTAACGGTAACAAAAACCAGATATCCTTCACTGTTTAACCTGCTGGTGACATTGGTAAGAAAATCCTCATATAAAAGCAGATTAGCGGCATTAAAATATTGAAAAGATAGGTTTACTCCATAATATCCTTTTGATTTCATTATTTCTAAAATACGGTCAATAAGATGATTCTGAGATTCATGTTTTGTAAGTATATCAAAGGCAATATCCAGATTCGGCTCACCTACGCTAGACAGAGTTGTTATAAACATGATGGGAGGTACCCCAAAAGCCCTGGCTATCTTAAGGGCTTCCGTATCGTTAGTGCCAAAGTCTGCAACGCCTCCGCCCATGGTCGCCCTGTAATTAAAAATACCAAGATAAGTTAAATACGGCAGGGTTTTTCTCAAGACATTCCGGTCAATAAAGGGATAGGTATAACCATAGGTCTGAATATCACTGATTTTATTATCATAGCTGATGGTAAGTACTTCACCAGGATAAATAAAATCACGGTCGGAGAGAAAAGGATTGTTGCGCAGCAGCTGAATCAGAGATACACCGTGAGCATCAGCTATTCCGGCCAAAGTGTCACCTTGCCGGACAATATAGGTCTGATCCGAATGCAGGATGACAATAGTCTGTCCGGTAACTAAGTAATCCAGGTTTTCCAGACCGTTATCCTGAACAAGTTTAGAGACAGTTACACCGTAGGTTGTGGCAATGGAATATAAGGTGTCCCCCGGCTGAACGACATGTATGATCATAATGCCCTCTGTATACTTTTATTTTTTATTATATGATTTAGAAATGTAATCATTCATAATTTTTCAATTACCACCCCTCACGGTAATAATGTACAAAACAATACAGATATACTGTATAAAAAGCGGAGAACTTTATGGATATTTTATTATTAATGCAGATCATTTCCCGCCTGCTTTCAAAAAAGTATGGAAGGGAAATAAGTATGAAAGCGATTCCTGTTCAGAAAGAAAGTTAATTATTGTACTTTAACAACTGCGCCAACCGATACGGCAGCCACAATAATTGTCTTAAGATTATTACCCAGCCATACGATGAACACAGGAGCAAGTGCGGTTTTCGGAAGACTGTTTAGTACTACCAGATAAGGTTCCAGGACTTTTGCCAGACCTTCTCTCCACCATAATAAAACTGCCCCCAGAATACCAAACAGAATAACCAGGGTGAAACTAATGAAGGTTTCTAACAGAGTTATCCCGATATGATAGAAAATACTTCCATCCGCAGCCATTTCAAAGAAACTAAGTATTACTCTTGACGGACTGCTAAATACAAAGGAGTCGATGATCCCAAAGTGGGTGGTAATTTCCCAGAGTGCAATAAAAGTAATAATGATTAAAAGCTGGTAGATTCGTACATTTCTCATCTTGTTTACATAATTCAGAAGATAAGCCCTATGGGAAGGAGAAAGTTGAGTTGAATTGAGTAATTTTTTTTTACTTAACTTCATGCTGGCTTAGCTCCTTCCATATTAAATTAAAGTAATCTTTGAATTCCGGAGCGCTTCTGGAGCGAAAAGGGGTCTTTTCTTCAACAGTCAAATTGACATCTATAACACGTTTAACGGTACCAGGTCTTGGAGTCAGAACGATGA
>JAEZSL010000263.1 GCA_023443925.1 Bacillota bacterium
TTTCGATGCAGCATAATTTTACCATGAGTGAAAATGAAATCAGCCAGTATGTCATTAATAATCCGGATCTGGTTGTCTCCAGCACGATTACCACAATTGCAAAAGAAACAGGCACATCCGAAGCCAGTATTAACCGTTTCTGTAAGAAAATCGGCTATAAAGGCTTTAACGGATTTAAGATTGCCCTTGCCCAGGAAAATTTCTATAACAATGTCATGAAGCAAAACACCTATTCCGGGGATAACGGATTTATCTCTTCCGTAACTGCCGATTACCGGCAGATGCTTATGAATACTTCCGCCATGTTAGAAGAAACCACGGTGACGGAAGCGGTTGCGGGTATTCGGGCTGCCAAGAATATTCATATCTTTTCCCTTTCCAATATAGCCTTAATAGCCAGGGAACTCCAGTTTAAGTTTGATCAGGTGGGAATCCGTTCCAAGGCTTCCACCGATATTATTGATATGCGGATTGAAGCCAGCAACATAGCTGCCGGGGATTTATCCATATTTATTGCTCCCACCATTATGATGCGGGATATCTATCAGGTTGCCAATGCATCCCTGGAACGCGGTGCAAAAAATCTTACCATAACCAGCTATGATTCACCCAAATTAAGCGATATATCCGATTTTAAGTTTATTATTTCCGATAAAATAGTGGCAAACAATTCCGTATCATTATCCAACAATCTGATGTTTTTATACGTAATTGACATTATATATACTGCCTTACTGGGTAGCGACAAGACTTTGCGGCAGAAAAAATTGAACAGTGATGCTATTTTAAACAACTTCCAGATGATGGATTCTTTCGGATACGATTATTAGATTTTTAAATTAAAATTTTACCAATTCATAAGCCATACAGCAATCAAAAAGACCGGTAAGACTGACTGCCTAAAGCAGTCATCTTACCGGTTTTTATTTAAATTAAGTTTAAAGTTTAATTATAAATTTTTATTTATAATCCTTTATTAAATTAATCCCTGGCAGCCACCAGGCAGCGGTTGCCATTTTTACTTAGTCTCTGATTCCATACACACTTAAATAAGGTTTACCCAAACATAAAACAATACAGTCTGCTACAGCTGTTAAGTATCTGCAAGTAACAAAAGAACTGCGGCATCATATAAACCACATACTTAAATGTAATATAGTTTATATCCCGTGCCGCAGCCCTTTTATATTAATCCACCGCTAACGGCAGAGACTTGTTATTATTTCCTGTTTGCAGGTTCTATATTAATACTCTTGCCCTTGATTTTTGCATCCTTCATAACCTGGATTACATCGGAGGCATATTCTCTTGGAACCTCAACAAAAGTATATTTATCATACATATCAATGGAGCCGATTAACTTACCGGGCATACCGGTTTCTCCGGCAATGGCTCCTAATATATCACCCGGTCTGGTATTCTGTTTTTTTCCTATATTAATGAAGAGTCTTACCATACCTGCTTCCGCACCGGTATCGCCGTAATCCTCATAACCTGCTTTTTCTTCGATCTGCTCGCTGTCTTCTCCCATGGCCATTTTTAAAAATGCAGCTGCCAGGTCTAAGGAAGTATAATCTTCCACGTTTACACGGGCTTCGATTATTTCAACCATTTTAGTTAAATCTTCCGTATTGATAATACCATTGATACGGTCGAGGATCTTTTCTGCCTTAACCGCCGTTACGTCATTGATTGACGGTATGGGCTGTGCTATAATCTTGGTCTTGCAATATCTCTGAATATCCTTTAATTTATATACTTCCTTGCCAACTACCAAAGTAAAGGCTCTTCCGGTACGTCCGGCTCTTCCGGTACGTCCGATACGGTGAACATAATATTCATCATCCTGAGGAACATCATAATTAAATACCGCTTCTACATCATCTACGTCAATTCCTCTGGCTGCTACATCGGTTGCTACCAATATTTCAGTTTTTCCATTACGGAAACTGCTCATAACACGGTCACGCTGCTGCTGTTTTAAATCCCCATGCAGTCCTTCCGCAAAGTAACCTCTTCCCTGCAGCACGGATACCAGCTCATCTACCTGCTTTTTCGTATTGCAGAAAACCAGGGAGAGCTTCGGATCATACATATCGATTAACCGGCATAATGCTTCTTCTTTATTCTTGGGTTTTACTTCATAGTAATATTGTTCGATTTTAGGTACCGTCAGTTCTTTTTTAACAACTTTAATAATCTGTGCGTCCTTTTGATAGGTCTTGGCAATATCCATAATGGGTTTTGGCATGGTAGCGGAAAATAACACGGTCTGTCTCTCTTCCGGAACATCCTTTAATATGGTTTCGATATCCTCGCGGAAGCCCATGTTTAACATTTCATCGGCTTCATCCAGTACTACCAGCTTAACATCATCAAACTTAACGGTCTTTCTTCTCATATGATCCATAACACGTCCGGGGGTGCCGATCACAATCTGGGTTCCTGCTTTTAAAGAACGGATCTGTTTTGAAATCTCCTGTCCTCCATAGATAGGCAGTACTTTGATTCCATGCATAAAAGTAGCCAGCTTTCTGATTTCATCCGCTATCTGAATGGCCAATTCTCTGGTGGGGCTTAATACAACGGCCTGTAAATGTTTATTTTTAGGATCAATCGCCTGTAATAAGGGTATTCCAAATGCTGCCGTTTTACCGGTACCAGTCTGTGCCTGCCCAACGATATCGTTTCCTGCTAACATAATGGGAATGGCATTGGCCTGTATGGGGGAAGCTTCTTCAAAGCCCATTTCAACGATCGCCTTTAATATCGGTTCAATGATTCCTAATTCTTCAAATTTCGTTATTTGCATATTTATTTTGGTTCCTTTCTTTTCCCTGCTTCAATATTATTTTATCCTGGATACGGAAAATCAAACCCTGTTGTATCATCCGCAAATATGATGTTTCACATATATTTTTCATCTGTCCTAAGTATATTTTAGTTATACCTGTGGCAGGCTGCTTAAATTCTGTAGTTTAAGCTTTATCTAAAAACATAGTCACATTCCCTGTGACAGATTATACTCCCGTGATTTACATACGGCCATAATGCAGCCTCTATAGCCATAATGAATTCCTATTGCATAAAAAAAGCTCTTGGTCTTTTGGACAGAGAGCTTAAATATATAATGTTAACTATACTATTCTTAAACTATTCCTATGCTCCAGATGCTTAATCCAGATAAATGTACCGTTCGTATTATAGCATAGTAATTT
>JAEZSL010000276.1 GCA_023443925.1 Bacillota bacterium
TAATTACGGTGGAGTTTTTTCAGAATAGAGAATATATGCGGGTAACCGGAATGGTAACTCGAATTGATGGTGCAAGCAGGGTATTGGAGATTGTTAATACAAGAATAGCTTTTACTGATATTTCTGATTTAAGGTGTGATATGTTCCAAGAGTAGCTTTGGGTTTATTTAGCGCATATTTTTCTCGAATCCGGTTCAGAGAGCACTTACGCTATTCGTCATACTGATTTAGGGATTGCAGCTCAATTAAGAATGAATTGAAAGTGTACCTGATGGGTTCTTACAATTGATATTTGTATTTATATGAGATGATGTCAAGAATGTAAATGAACACAGTAATTATTTTTAAGGGCTTTAACCTGGACGGATGATGTTGACTTTATTCAAAACTTGTCTTATATTTAATTTGTATATTATTTTAATGCTTAAAAAAATTGCTTTTATAATTATTTATTGAACTATTTTATTATGAGTATTCAACTGAATTATTTTACTATAATTTTTAAGGGCGGTATTTTATGGGAATCAATATGCTTGACATGAAACAAAACAATGCTTATACGGTTCTTTCAACTCTGCGTTCCAGCAAAACCTCAACCATCAAAGATATGGCTCAAATGACGGGGCTTAGTTTTGCTACGGTTGGGAATGTGCTGAATGGTTTTGTGGAAAGAGGGGAGGTAATACTTGGTGAAATGCATTCCGCAACTGGCGGAAGACCCTCACAAGTCTATACCTTTAATGCGGAATATGCACATGTACTTGCATTGTCGGCGAGGATACGCAACGGACAAAATATAATTAGTGCCTGTGTCGGAAACTTATACGGAGAAGCTGTATGGCAGACGGAGCAGTGCTTTGATACAATCCGGCTTACGAGTTTTGAAACCATCCTGGAGTCGTCTTTGCAGGCATACCCAACGATAAGCATAGCAGCATTTTCACTTCCGGGTATAGAACAAAACGGTGTAATACTGATGAATGACTATTCAGATTTGGAAGGAATTTCTTTTAATGAATATTTTCAAACTAAATACCAACTTTCAGTAGTGATTGAAAATGACGTCAATGCAGCGGTATTAGGATATGGCAGGAAGACGGAAGCAGTATCTGTCCTGGCTGGAATTTACTTCCCAAGGTTCTTCGGTCCGGGTGCGGGTATTGTAATAGATAATAAAATAGTGAAGGGTTTCAACGGATATGCAGGCGAAATTTCCCTATTGCCCATAGGCATTGATTGGCTATCCATTAATTATGAAGACCCACAAGAAGTTGGGACTGCAATCTCCAGATTACTAAGTATTTTTTGTTGTACTGTAAACCCGGAACGCATTGTTTTATATGGAGATTTCTTTACAGATGCTTTAAAGGAAGCGATTATACAAGAAATTTCTGCGCTGGTTTTACGGAACATATTCCCTTCCTTGGATTACACCGGTGATTTAGACTCCGATATTATTTCGGGTTTATTTGAACTGGCATTATCGGCATATCAATCCGGTACAAGCGGAAAATATCGGCTGATAAATTAAGAAATAGTCCGGACCGCCAGACTATTTCTTAATATTACTATTTAACAATTCCGTGGTTTAATAAAAATTCCGTCCATATTTTATAATAAGCGGCCTTCAGATGAATGCTGTCAAAGGTATACTTTTCAGGTATGCCGCCACTCTTATCTGTAATCACTTCATTAACATCAAGGTAGAAAGTTGTCTTATTATCTGCCAGAGCTGCAATTCCTTTATTTCTGTCTTTGATATTCTTATTGTTAAAGATTTTGTCAGAGTCAGATTTTTTCTTAGTTACGTTCATAATACCTTCTATATAGATTATGGCATCGGGCTGAAGCTGCTGTATTTTTTCAAGAACTTTTTTATACTCAGCCGCAAAGGTCTTGGTGGTTCCTGTACCTAATTCATTAATTCCAAGCATGATATAGATCTTGCCGTATTTCTTTTTCGCCAGAGCTTTTTCTACAGTAAGCTTCTTTCCGTTCACTTCGGCGATTTCCTTATCAAAAATATCATATATGGTAAGGCCAACATTTGCAAAGTAAGTAGGTTCCGTCCAGCCGGAATATTCCGATAGTCCTACGGTTCTGGAATCTCCGATAAAAAGCGCATCATTGAAATAACTCTTTTCCACGGTTTCGTACTTAAAATCATCTTCTGTGGCAGAAGTGCTGTCATTGCCGGTATTACTGTCTTTATCGGTATTCTTATCGGTGTTTCCACTTTGGTTGTTTGTAATATCCTTGTTTTTATCCGTAGTAGTTCCATTACCGGTGTTACTGTCTTTACCAATATTATTGCCATTTGCGGTATTATTCGAATCCGTAGTATCGCTGGAACCGGTATTCCCATTCTTTCCGGTTTCACCATCTTTATTGGAAACCGGCGGTTTATTGGAACCCTTATTCTCATCAGGCTCAATGGCGGAACCGGATGCGGTGTCTGATGAATCTTTGTCCGGCCCTTTATCATGTGTATGCTGGCCGGCAGAACCGTTGTTATTAACTTTTCCGGGTACTTTGCCATTACCGGAATCTATATTTCTATTATCAACGATCGTGCTATAATCATCTTCCTTTCCGTTAGTACTCTCTGCGGTATCACCAGGTTTTCCGGAATCAGGTGTATGCTGGGTATCTCCTCCGGAAGCTTTTATTTGCTTACCACCTAACACATACCAAGGGTAATTTCTGTCTTTGATTCCTTCAAATACAACCGCAAGCTGCGGTACCTTTAATAGATCAACGGAGTAATCGGCATATACGCTGTTTTTTCCTGCAAATCCAAGGAGACTCAGAAACAGAGTACTGGCTGTTACAGCAATGAGGAAATGATATCTTTTTA
>JAEZSL010000053.1 GCA_023443925.1 Bacillota bacterium
CCGTCATTTAGTAATCTCAACCATATTCTTGCATGTTCTCTTTCATATCCCGATATTACATCAAATGCATATCCGATTTGCTGATAATCCTGCTCCCTTGCCCGAATACCATATATCTCATATTTGCTGCTGCTGATCAGTTCCCCTTCAAATGCACTCTGCAAATTAATAAAAGTTCTGCTTTGCTGGAAATCCATTAGGGCCCTCCTTGATAGTACTTGACTTATTGTTACATACTATGTAGCTATCTAAGTTTTTATGTGGCTCATACTAACGAATAATTATCATTATCCGGCAATCTGGCGTTGCGTAATCTTTAATCTTGTTGTATGATTATGGAAGATACCAATTAACCGGCGTATGGAAAGGGGCTTTTGTATGAGACGACGACATGTTATTTGTGCATAGCAAAGGCTATTGCACATTATAACTTTAAACATTAAATTATAAATAGCCTTTGCTCATTCTTTGTATTTATTAATCAAGGAGGAGCACAATGAGTTATATAAAGGCTGATAACGTATTGCCGCAGGAATTGCTGGAATTAATCCAGGAGTATGTAGACGGCGGGTATCTGTATATTCCAAGAAAGAATAATAACCGTAAAAGCTGGGGTGAAAACACCAACTCTAAGGTATGGATGCAAAACAGGAATACAGAGATTTATAACGCACATAAAAAGGGGTTCAGAATTCCCGAACTTGCCAAACGTTATTATTTATCTGAAAAAAGTATACAACGAATTATACTGCAAGAAAAAAGAAATGAAATATAGAAGCATACTGATTACAACCTGCTTAATAATAATATACCATGCCGCAGATAACAAGGCAGGGGAATATTGTAGTTAGGCAGGTTTTTAATTTAGCACGACTATTACTAGTCTTATTTAATCCCATCCAAAGCTTCTAATCACCTTCATAAATCTTTGACACAATCTTAAATAAAAAAGTAGGGTAAATATTGTACTAACTAAACTCTTCGGTTATAATATTTCTAATCCAATTATATTACCAATATTTGTCCGGATATCTCCTGCAGTATTTCCGGACAATCCAAGAGAAGGGAGATTTTATGAAGGTTTTACTTTTTATGGCGAAAGGATTTGAATTAATGGAATTCAGCCCCTTTGTTGATATCATCGGCTGGGCAAGGAATGATTTCGGACACGATATTAAAGTCATTACCTGCGGTTTCAATCGTCAGGTAGTCAGTACTTTTCATGTTCCGGTAATTGCAGATACCTTAATCGACGATATTCAAGCAGATGATTATGCGGCTCTTTTAATTCCGGGAGGTTTTGAAGAGTATGGTTTTTATGAAGAAGCCTATCATGAAAAATTTCTCCGGCTGATCAGGGAGTTTAACGATAAGGATAAAATCATTGCTTCTGTCTGTGTAGGCGCATTACCCTTGGGCAAAAGCGGTATATTAAAAGACAGGAGAGCCACTACCTACCAGTTTAAAGATGGTCTGAGGCAGGCACAATTAAAGGATTTCGGAGTTCATGTAATTTCTGAACCCATTGTAACCGACCATAATGTCATTACCTCGTATTGCCCGGAAACTGCTCCCGGAGTTGCGTTTAAACTGCTGGAACTGCTAACCTCTAAAGACGAGGCCGATCTAGTCAAAAAAGCCATGGGTTTTTAGACAAACAGGCAGCCAGGAAGTATGTTACTTTATAAATCGCTGAGTAAGTCTGGTAATTTAACTTATATGAATCACAGGGTAACCCTGGTAATATAGTTTTTATGAATCACAGAATACTGAGTTATTGCCGGCTGTTTAAAAGAAGCTGTTTTAGGAAAGGAAGTATGTATATGAGCAAATTATTAGTTATTGTAGATATGCAGAATGATTTTATAGACGGAACTCTTGGAACCGCAGAAGCGGTTAGCATAGTAGAGAATGTCATTGCCAAGATTAAAAAATATGAAACTGACGGGGAGCCGGTTATCTTTACTATGGATACCCACTCCGATAATTATTTAGAAACCCAGGAAGGCAAAAATCTTCCGGTTAAGCATTGCATCACCGGTACAAAAGGCTGGGAAATTAATGACCGGATAATGGATACCGTTGACTTAAACCAATATAAAATTTATAAAAAGATCACTTTTGGTTCCAGTGAACTTGCAAAAGATTTGTTAAACGGTCTTTATGACGAAATTTCACAAGTTGAGTTAATTGGTATCTGCACCGATATCTGTGTAATTACCAATGCCATGCTCTTTAAAACCCTTCTGCCGGAGGTTCCGGTAATCGTGGATGCAGCCTGCTGCGCCGGCGTAACCCCGGAAAGTCATGCCAATGCTCTGAACGCTATGAAGATGTGCCAGATAAATATACAAAATGTGCAGTAATAATAAAAAAACAAATACTTTTGAATAAGGGAGTAATGGGGTTATGTTTAAAGCGGCAACGGATTGGAATCCTAAACAGGCATTATTAAAAGAAATAATAAAAGATAAGGATCGTTTTACTGAAGCGAAGGGCCTGTGTATGGACATGCATAAGTTTGTACACCTGTCCTCTATGTTATCAACGAAGGAGGAAACCTTGGAAGACCAGGTCTGGGAAGGTTTAAAAGACGAAGACCTTGAAGTTATGCCTACGGTTAAAGATGTTACTATTGCCTGGAATCTATGGCATATAACTAGAATTGAAGACCTGACCATTAATCTCCTTGTGCTAAACAGTTCTCAAATCCTGGATGCCAGCTGGCTGAATAAATTAAATACAGAGGTTAAAGATACCGGAAATGCCATGACGGATGAGGAGATATTATCCTTTAGTAAATCAGTAAATAAAACTGAATTAAAGAATTACCGCAATGCCGTAGGCCGCCAGACACAGCAGGTTTTAAGCAAATTAACCCTGTCAGAGGTAAAAAGAAAAGTTACGGCGGAAGGTCTGGCACGGATACGGACAGAGGGCGGTGTTACCGAAGCTTTAGACTCTCTCTGGCTGCTTGACTTCTGGGGAAAAAAAGATGTGGCTGGTATCTTGCAAATGCCCATAACAAGGCATCAGATTGTACACTTAAACGACAGTCTGAAATTAAAGGATAAAATCAGAAAATTAAACAGCAGATAATAGTTTGCAGTTTATAATATTATATATTATTTTTAAACAACAGAACACTTATTGGATTTTAGTTTTAAGATCATATTTTTAATTCAAATGACAGAATACTTATCGAATTTTGTCCGGAGAAAATCTAAGCTATCAGTTCATATATTAATTCCATTAGCAGATACAAAGTGGTTAAAAAGAAGAAAACTTTAGGACAATTAGCATACATAAAAAAACTTACTCAGGACATATTAATACTGAGGTGATTGTATGTCATATGTAGCTCCGGCTATCCGGGAAAAATTTGAAACCCTGCCGATAGAACTTAAGAATTCTATTCTGGAACGGGATGTCCGACTGAATAATATCTACGATCTAATGCATGTATTAGAAGAGATTGTAGCAGAAGGAGAAGAGGATACCAAATAACTGGCATCCTCTTTTTTCTTACATTCACGCATCAGCTATAATTCACGCAATATTTTAATTTACGCACTATTTTAATTTACGCATCAGCTTTAATTTACATATCACCTTTAAATTCACGCATCAACTTTAATTTATATATCAGCTTTAATTCACGATTCAGCTTAAAAATCCTAACACTACTTAATTAAAAGTATCTATAATATCTACCTGTTCACCAATTTTCTGAATGGAACTCAGAGAATTCTTAGCGCTGTCCGTAATATCCCTCTGGTAAGCAATTTCATGTTCCATATTCCTGGAAACATCATTGGAGATATACGCAGCTTCTAAGATTTTCTGAAAAACTGTTTTCACATCACTTACCATAGCATTCTGTTTTTCTACAATTTCATATATATTGTTCATGGACTGCACGGTTTCCGTAACAAAGGACTGTATGGACTGTATGGTTTCCGAAATCTCTTTGGAAGACTGGGAGGACTGGGCTGCCAGGTTTCTGACTTCACCGGCAACCACCGCAAAGCCCCGGCCCTGTTCACCGGCTCTTGCGGCTTCAATGGATGCATTTAAGGAAAGCATATTGGTCTTATTGGAGATTCCTCCGATGACGGATGCAAAACCTTCTATCATATTGGAAAGATTTTTCATCTGGTTTATGTTTTGTGAAGAGTTTTCCACAGCCGTATGTAATAAATTGATTTTACTCAACAAATCATCCACACACTGGATTCCGTCCTTTACCAGGTTAAGGGATGTATCCGAACTGTTTATGGCATCAAACGCATTCTTTTCCACCTTAAGCTGGGAAGAATCCAGATTCTGCATAATCGCACCGATACTGCTTATGAATTCTTCCTGCTGCCTCATCAATAATTTCAAATCCTCACAATCCTTTGTGCATTCCATTATTTATACCTCCGCTTTTGTATAAGTTATTATTCTGACCGTCAAAAATGTAGCAATACCCTTTATATAATTATGAGATTAAATTAACAATTTCCCGGATATTTTTGATTCCGATTAACTTAATATTGGAACTGTTTATATTTTCCTTATTAATCTGGGGCAATAAAACCACGTTATATCCCATCTTGCCGGCTTCTATAACACGCTGTTCCGCCATATTAACCGCTCTTACCTCTCCGGTGAGTCCAATTTCCCCGAAACAAATGGTTTTACTGTCTAAGGACCGGTTTTTATAACTGGACAGGATAGCCATTACGATGGCTAAGTCCAATGCCGGTTCATTGATCCTCATTCCGCCTGCGACATTTAAATAGGCATCCATTCCGGACATCTGAATCCCTAATCTTTTCTCCAGTACGGCCATTAACAGGTTTACACGATTATAGTCCGTTCCGGCTGCTGTTCTTCTTGGCATATTAAAATTCGTCTGACAGATTAAAGCCTGTACCTCAACCAGGATTGGTCTGGTTCCCTCCATGGAAGCTGTAACCACGGAGCCAGGTTCCCCTTCCGGCTTCCCCTGAAGCATAAATTCCGAGGGATTGCTTACTTCCATCAATCCCTTATCCCGCATTTCAAATACGCCAATTTCATTAGTGGAACCAAACCGGTTTTTAACTGCCCGGAGAATACGATAGGACGCTTTGCTTTCGCCTTCAAAATATAAAACCGTATCCACCATATGCTCCAATACTCTGGGACCTGCTACCACGCCTTCCTTTGTGACATGACCCACAATAAAAATGGATATTCCCAGGCCCTTTGCCAGATGCATTAAAGTTCCGGTAGTTTCTCTTACCTGGCTGACACTGCCCGGCGCTGCCCCGATTTCTTCCTTGTACATGGTTTGTATGGAATCTATAATTACAATCTGCGGCATTATTTTCCGCACAGTAGTTTCAATGCTGTCTAAATTAGTTTCGCTGAGCAATAATAATTCACCTTTAAAGACCCCCAGCCGGTCGGCACGCATTTTTATCTGCTTTAAGGATTCCTCTCCCGATATGTACAGAGTCTTAATTTCTTTATCGGATAATTCCCTGCACATCTGAAGTAACAGGGTCGATTTTCCTATGCCGGGATCCCCTCCGACTAAAACCAGAGAACCGATTACAATTCCTCCGCCTAAAACCCGGTCAAATTCCTGTATTCCGGTCAAGATCCTTTGATCCTCTGAAATTGCTACCTCAGATAGTAATTTCGGTTCTGCATCTCGATAATCTTTCAGACTTACCGAGCTTTTTTTTACCACCGGTTCTTCCGTAAAAGTATCCCACTGTTTACAGCCCGGACACTGACCCATCCACTTGGACGCTTCATAGCCGCATTCCCGGCAGAAAAACACTGTTTTTGTCTTTGCCATCCTCTACCTCACTTTAGTACCTGTTTCCGTATAAACTGAAGGAACTGTTTTAGGCATTCATGCACCTAAAACAGTTCCGTTTTAAAAACAAATCGCTGGAATACTATTGTAGTTTCACTACCCGTACCGCTGATTTATTATTATCCCCTAATTCAACACTGAGCATAAGTTTACCGCCCAGATTGGTTTTCATCTTGCCTACATTGGTATCATCAATATAGATTTTATATTCCTTTTCCGCTTCCAGTTCTAATGTTATCTGTGCATCTTCTGGCCCTTCAACAGTAAATCTGACTTCTTTTTCGGTGATATCCAAATTCTCCACTGCGGTTCCCGGAACAGATTCATATACAATCATTCCGTTCCTCTCTAACTTGGTAATTTCTTTAAAGGTTTTTACTTTATATAAATCTCCGTTATGCTCAAAATCAGTCACTTTAGATTTTACCGCTAATTCGTAATTGCCAAAACTGATTGTCCCATTGCTTTCTTCACGTATTAATTCTTCGACAACTGACATTTTAAAATCCTCCTAATTAGTTAAATACTTCTTTCCTTCGTCGTTTCACTAAATGATTTGCCGGCGGAATATGCCAAAGTTAATATTATCAGCGGGTATGAAAAATATTGATAACTCTTCAGTCAACGTAATGTACGGTACATAATTCAAATAGACCTTTTTAAAATATGCAGCTATCCGTTAAGATGTTCCCGTAAACCGCCGCGACTGAATCGTCACAATATTTTTCTTATTCCAGGCACTTTATATAAATGGAACATGTTATATCAGAGCTTTTAAAGCTAACTCTATTATATAATATTTACATGACAATTTCCACTGGTATATGCACAAGATTTGAATTATTTTTTGGAAATTTTGATAGCTTTGTCGAAAAGTTGTACTAACGCGTAATCTCCGTTATGAAGATTACCTTCCAGGACTTCTTCAGCCAGTTTATCTTCAATGTTGTTCTGTATTGCCCTCCTTAGGGGTCTCGCACCATAATTCTGGTCAAAACCGATCTCTACAATATGATCAACAATTTCATCACTGGTTTCCAGGCTGATATTCATTTGCTGTTTTGCTCTCTTTGATATACTTTTAAGCATAATTCCCACAATATCCTTAATGTTTTCCTTAGATAAGGAGTGGAATACGATCATTTCATCAATACGGTTAATGAACTCAGGCTTAAAGATACGTTTTACTTCTTCCATTACACCGTCTTTCATCTTTTTGTAGTCTTCCTTTTCATCCGTAACAGAGGAAAAACCTAACCGCTTGGGTGATATGATATTCTGGGCACCCGCATTGGAAGTCATTATAATAATAGTGTTCTTAAAGCTGACTTTTCTTCCCTGGGCATCAGTTATATGGCCGTCATCCAATACCTGCAAAAGAATATTAAACACATCCGGATGAGCCTTTTCCACTTCGTCAAACAAAATAACGGAATATGGATTCTGTCTTACTTTTTCACTTAACTGGCCGCCTTCGTCATATCCAACATATCCCGGAGGTGATCCGATGAGTTTTGATACACTGTGTTTCTCCATATATTCGGACATATCTACCCGGATCATGGAATTTTCACTGCCGAACATGGCTTCTGCCAGCGCCTTTGACAGTTCTGTCTTACCTACACCGGTAGGTCCTAAGAATAAGAAGGAACCAATGGGTCTGTTGGGATCTTTTAATCCTACGCGTCCTCTGCGGATTGCTTTGGATACGGCGGTAACCGCATCCTCCTGGCCGATTACTCTTTCATGTAGTATAGTTTCAAGATTTCTTAAACGTTCGGATTCTTCTTCCGCCAGCTTTTTAACAGGAATCTTGGTCCAGCTGGATATAATATCGGCTATTTCGTTCTCGCCTACGATCAGCATGGTTTCCTGCTTTTCTTTTTCCGATTTTACCTGAAGGGCATTTAAGCGGCTGTTCATTTCTTCCTGCTGCTTTTTGATATCACCGGCTTTTTCATACTCTTCATTCTTTATAGCCTGCTCTTTTTCCTCTTCCAGACGGGCGATGTCAGCTTCTAATTCCTTCACTTCCGGGGAAGTAATAAAAGTACTTAATCGTACTTTGGAAGCTGCTTCATCCATTAAATCAATGGCTTTGTCCGGTAAGTACCTGTCATTGATATATCTGCTTGACATTTTTACGGCAGCTTCTAAGGCATCATCGGTTATTTTTACTTTATGGTGAGCCTCGTAGCTGTCTCTTAAGCCTCTTAATATCAGAATTGCTTCTTCTTCGGAAGGTTCTTCTACCACTACCGGCTGGAATCTGCGTTCTAAAGCCGCATCCTTTTCAATGTACTTACGGTATTCTTCCCTGGTGGTGGCACCGATTAACTGCAGTTCTCCTCTGGCCAAGGAGGGTTTTAGTATATTGGAAGCATCAATGGCACCTTCCGCACCGCCGGCACCGATGATGGTATGGATCTCATCAATAAATAGAAGTACATTGCCGTCGCTCATGACTTCACTTATGACCTTCTTGATTCTTTCTTCGAATTCACCTCTGTATTTGGAACCGGCAACCATACCGGACAGGTCAAGGGTCAGAACTCTTTTATCCTTTATGATTTCGGGTATATTACCCTCAACAATTTTTATAGCAAGGCCTTCTGCAATAGCAGTTTTACCAACGCCCGGTTCTCCCACGAGACAGGGATTGTTTTTTGTTCTGCGGCTGAGAATCTGGATAACCCGCTGAATTTCTGTTTCTCTTCCGATTACCGGATCTAATTTACCTTCTCTGGCATATTCCGTCAGGTCCCTGCTGTACTGATCCAGGGTAGGTGTGCTGGATTTTGCCTTCACTTTTCCTTTATTGGCAGCATATTCATTCTTAGCCGCATTCATATCGGCTCCGATTGCCGTAAGTATATCTACGTATAGTTTTTGTACGTTGATTCCCAGGGTGTTTAATAATCTTACCGCAATGCAGTCAGACTCTTTTATCAGAGCAATTAAGATATGCTCGGTACCTACTAATTGTGCTTTTAATCGGACTGCTTCTTTAAAGCTCTGGTCCAGAATCCGTTTGGCTCTGGGGGTAAAACCGTCTACCTCAACAGTTTCCATGGTTGTATTGGGTGCTATGAGCTGATTAACCAGTTCTACTACTTTATCTACATCCACTCCGTTTTTCTCAAGTACCTTGGAAGCAACACCCTCCGCTTCCAATAAGCCGATGAGCAGATGTTCCGTACCTACATAATTATGGGAAAGTTTATATGCTACTTCTGTGGCGCTGGTAATCGCCGCTCTTGCATTTTCTGTATATTTTTCGTTCATAATGGCCTCCTGTTCTTATTATAGGAAGTTCCTATTTGCTGCAGTTATAATATATGCCGCAACTTCCTTCTGTCTTTATCCGATGTCATATTTTTTGTATTCAGCTCCGGTGCTGTGTATTACAGGCTTTATCAGCGCAGCGGGTCAGGCAGTTTCATACGGATATAATCCGCCCTGTACTTATCCCGTTGCATGCTTCCTACATTTTTGTCCAGCTGGCATTGCAGATTGCCGGGCTGGATTTCCATCATTAATTCATGTATATTATAATTTTCACCCAGGTTAATCAGATTCATATCCATTCCCAGCTTTAACTGTGCCAGAAGAGTCATTGCATCGGTGGAGGAAAGCTGTTTTGCGTACTTTAATACTCCATAGGAACGGAATACTTTGTCTTCAAACTCATCATAGTTGTTGGTCAGGATATATTCCCTTTGCCTGCGTTCCTGTTTCATGACCTGTTCCACAATGCGGTCCAGGGCATCCATAATCTCTTTTTCGGTACTGCCAAGGGTTTTCTGGTTGGAGATCTGGTAAAGGCTTCCGACACTTTTGGAAGCTTCCCCATAAGTTCCTCTTAAAGCAATTCCGTACTGGCCTAATTCCTCCGCCAGTTTTATGATTTTACCAGCAACGGTAAGACCGGGTAAAAACATCATATAAGATGCCCGAAGTCCGGTACCGGCATTGGTAGGACAGGAGGTGAGATAACCGTATTTCTCATGAAAAGCAAAATCAAAGATCCCACTGGTAATATCGTCTATTTTATTTGCCTCCAAAAAAGCTGCTCCGATATTCATACCGCCGGTAATTGACTGGATTCTTAAATGATCCTCTTCATTAATCATAATACTGATGCGTTCATCTTCCGAAAGAATCAGCCCGGTGCTCTGCTCTTTGGCTACCAGCAGAGGACTTATGATGTGCCTTTCCACCATGGCGGTTTTCTCCGTATCACCCAGTATATCTGCACTGCAGCCGTAATATTTTTTGGACGCCTGGGTTTCAATGATCTGAGTGGCGGCTTTTACTCTCTCCACCAGCTCTAAAGCCTTTTCCGGGGAGAGTTTTGCCGAAAAAGGATAATCATTCAGATTACGTGCCAGTCTTACCCGGCTGGAGATTACTACATCATGATTCTGGCCCGCTTCTTTATACCATTTAAGCATTGTTAATCTCCTCCTTTTTCAATTCCCGTATCTTATCTCTTATTCTTGCCGCCTCTTCGAATTCTTCTTTTTCAATGGCATCCTGTAACCGGATTGCCAGTTTATCCAGTTCGGACAGCTCTTTTACCAGCTTCTGGGTCTTGGTTTCAAAGCCTCTGGGCTTCTTCCCGGTATGGGTATCAGAGCCCTGTATACTCTTAATGCTGCGTTCCAGAATCTTCTGGAAACTGTCATAGCACTTTGCACAGCCAAATCTGCCGTCCCGCATAAATTCCGAATAGGTCATACCGCAGCCGTCGCAGTGAATTTCCTTTTCGGTCTGCCCGGTTCCATGAGGATTCGCATTATAGTAGTTGCCTAATATCGTAGAAAGTAAACTGCCCAGGGTTATCTCCTGGTCTAAAAAAGCGGTGCCCATAGGAAAAGAGGTATATTCCGTTGCGCATTCCTCGCACAAATGCTGTTCCGTCTTTTCACCGTTAATTATCTCGGTGTAATAGATCTTAGCCTCGTTTTTCTTACATTTATCACATAACATAGTAACTACCTCCTATTCAATATGATACCGGTTAAATAACTATTCAACTCCCAAATAGCCACCTGGTTACTATTTATCCATTGAGGAGAAATCATCGAAGATACTATTCACGATCTCATAGACCTCTTCACAACTTATATCCTTACAAACGGCTTTCGCCAGTATTACCTTCATATCATTCATTAATTCTTCCATTGCTTTATACTTATCGCGGCTGACTGCCACAACAGTACCTTTTCTTCTATCCAGCTTAACATACCCTTCCTGTTTTAACATAGTATATGCTTTGTTTACGGTATGCATGTTAATCCCGATGTCCTCTGCAAGTTCACGAACAGAAGGCAGATTATCTCCTTCTCTGAACTCTGCATTCGCTATTCCGAAAATGATTTGATTTCTAAGCTGGATATAGAATGCTTCATCACTATTAAAATCTATCCTGACGATCAAATCATCCACCTCCTGTTTGTTCGTTATATTTGTTATATCATCAGTATAACA
>JAEZSL010000323.1 GCA_023443925.1 Bacillota bacterium
ATGACCGCCAGCCATGGTTTATCCGGAAATGCATATAATACGGACAGGATAACAATAGGGTTGACGGCAGCCGAAGTCAGCCAGAAAGTCATGGTCTGGGGCAGCGGAGTACCCTTCTTTAACAAACCGGATACGATAGGTACCAACCCGCAGTCGCAAACCGGCATAAAGAATCCGGCAATGGCAGCAAAAAAGAAGGACCCAAACTTTCGGCCAGAAAATTTATTTATAATCCAGCCGGTCGGGATGAATAACTGAATCCCGGAGGATATAAAAGCGCCTAAAAGAATAAAAGGCAGCGCCTGCATTAGTATGCTTAAAAAAATAGTCGAAACCGAACGGATATTATCATATATTTGCTCCAGAGTACGAAAGGGAATCAGACATAGAAGCAACAGGGTTAAAGCCATAATGATCATTCCAGAAGTGATTTTATGGTATTTTTCAAAAGGTACGAAATATTTCTCCAACTGATTTTGGTCACCCTCAAAAATTGTTTCCGTCTTAGGATTAATGGCCCTAACCTGGCTTTTCAGCTGCTTTTTATTCTCCTCGGCAAGGTGCCCGGCGCGGTTAAAGACGATCAAATCACTATTTATAATCTGTGGCTGTAGAATAGACGACATATTTCTTAAATACGGATTAAACCTGCCTGCTTCACTGATATGGATCAGATTTCTGAACATACAAAATTTCGGCAGCCTTAATGCCAAAAGTCTGCCGATATCCCAGGTTCCGTTATATTCGATAATTATATAATCCGGTGCGTATTCTGTAATAAGTGTATCCATCCATTCATCGGTTAACTCCTCGCTTTCACTAAGGATCACCGGGCTTATGTTACAGGTTTTAAGGTCTTCTGCGGAATACGTGCCGATTCCTTCCTCACACACCACTAAAACCGTTTTTCCATATTCCAGAAAAGTTTTTCTTTCTATAAGTTTATTGATAAAAGTAGTCTTACCGCTTTCTATAAAGCCGGTTATGACATCAATAAAAACCGCCATATATCCCTCCGTCTCATACTGTTTATACCTCGAAGAGCTTCGTTAGTTCAGCCTTATTCAGCTTTTCTCCGATTACGCAGATTCTGCCGGTATAATCCGGCACCGATTCCTTTATTGTTATTTCTCCGGGCACATAATCAAATTGGAACCATTTGCCGTTATTCCCCATCAGGATTCCTTTCCCCCGGAGGATAAAACCTTGTGCCTCTGAAAACCGGTTTAGTATTTCTCTTAATTTAACTGCAGAGTATATTTGAACGGTTTCCATTCCCCATACGTCAAAAACATCATCCGCATGATGGTGCTGGGGTTTCGTTATTTTCCCAAGAGAAGAATCCTTCTTTCGAAAAGGCAGGGAGACCTTAATCCGGGAGCCGGAGTCAGATACAGGTGCCGTTACCGTCAGATTGGCTGGCGGTGTACTCCCATTCCTGACGTAACCTAAGAGTTCCTGCTTTAAGCTTAAGGCTTCCGAATTCTGTGCCAGTTCCGTTATTCGCTGCCCGTCCATTAAATCCCAGTCCGTGGTAACTAGTGTAGCGGTTTCGTTATAGTTCCTGATATCCTTTACTATGTATTCAATGTCGGCAGTTTTCATAAACTGGGTCCGGCTAAGTAAAATGGTTCCCGCATTCTTCAGCTGGTCTTTATAAAATTCCGAAAAATTTTTCAGATACATTTTATATTTCATGCCGTCAATTACGGTAATACACATATTAAACCGTACCGTATCCTCTTTGATAAACGGACGGCAGCCCAGTATCACATCGGAGAGTTTACCTACTCCGGAGGGTTCAATTATTATGCGGTCCGGCTGGTACAGTTTCAGCATTTCTTTTAAAGCCAGACTGAAATCACCGGATATGGTACAGCATATGCAGCCGGAATTCATTTCTCTGATTTCAATACCGTAATCTTTTAGTAAAACCCCATCAATTCCAATTTCACCGAACTCATTTTCTATTAATACTACTTTTTCACCCGGAAAACCGTCTTTTAAAAGTTTTTTTATCAGTGTAGTTTTACCGGCTCCAAGAAAGCCGGAGATTATATCTATTTTCGTCATCAGGAAATTCCTCTTTTAAACTTATTGCCTTTCACAAGGAAAGTAATTAACAGAAAAATAACCCCGGTTAAAACAATGGTACCGCCGGGTTTTAAGCCGTTGTAATAAGACAGGGTCAGGCCGGTTACCGTAAACACGACGGCAAATAAAATGGATAAAACCAGGGTCTGCTTATAACTTTTCCCAAACTGCATTCCGCAGGTCACAGGAATAACCATAAGTGAGGAGATAATAAGAGCCCCTACTGTCCTGGAAGCGACCGATACGGTCAAAGCCGTCAATACGGTAAATACAATATTGATTGCACGGACCGGAACACCGGATAAGCTGGCTGCCGATTCATCAAAGGCCATATACATAAGTTCCTTATACAGCAGGAAAAAAACAAGAATAACCAGCAGGCTGACTCCCACTACCAGCCACAGTTCAAAATCGGTAATCGCTACGATACTGCCGAATAGAAAACTGTTAAAGTTGGCTGAGTTACTGACGAATCCTGAAAGTACACCTGCTAACCCCACTCCTGCCGACATAACTATGGCAATGGATATTTCCGAATATTTAGGAAACCTTTTTCTGATAAATTCAATCCCGAAAGCGGCAAGGATACAGGCAACGGAAGCACTTAAGACCGGATTGGCCCCAAGGATCAAGCCCAGTGCCACACCGGCCAGGGAAGTATGGCTTAAAGCATCCCCTGTCATAGACAGCCTTCTTAGTACTACAACCATTCCGATGCAGGGGACAATAACTGCCAGCAGGATTCCTACTAAAAAAGCTTTTTGCATAAATTCATATTGCAAAATCATGTTCTTCACCGCTCCTTTCCGCTGTCTGGCCTGAATTGTCCGAAAGCAGTATCAGCTTTTTATCGCTTATTTCGTATATTTTATTCATATCTTTTTTTACTTCTAAAATATTGTGGGTAACCATAATAACCGTAAGACCGTTTTCCCGGTTCAGCCGGTACAACAGTTGGTAGAGATTCTCTTCGCTTTTAGCATCAATTCCGGATACCGGTTCATCCAAAATCAGGATTTCCGGATTGTTGACCAGGGATTTGGCGATCAGTACTCTTTGCTGCTGTCCCCCGGATAGTTTTCCAATCAGTCTGTTTTTGTAATCCAACATACCCACGATGTCAAGGGCCTTTTCAGCCATTTCATAGTGCTCTTTTTTGGGTCTTTTTAGTAATCCTATGCTGCCATACAGGTTCAGCATGACAACTTCCATAACTGTGGCAGGAAAGTCACTTTTTACCGACAAGCCAACCTGGGGAACGTATCCTACGTTCCTTTCGGTTCTGGATACCATACCGGTTCTGGTCTGCAGTAACCCCAGCATTAATTTAATCAGGGTGCTCTTGCCGGTTCCGTTGGCACCGATTATTCCTACATAATCCCCTTTTTTTATCTCAAGATTAATATCATCAAGGATTAAACCATCTTCATATCCAAATTTGAGATTCTTAATTTCAATGCTGTTCATGGCCTGCCTCCTGCCTTATATCTCCGGTTTATTTTAATGCGCTTACCAGTGCATTCAGATTCTTCTCCATAATGGACAGATAATCTTCTCCTGCATTAAGCTGTTCCTGTGTTAAACCTTCCAAAGGATTTAACACAGCTGTCTGTGCTCCGATCTCAGCCGCTATTGTTTCTGCTACCTTGGGACTTACTAATTCTTCAAAGAATATGGTCTTAATCTCCTTATCCCTGGCAAAATCAATAATCTCAGCCATCCTTTTTGCGTCAGGTTCCGAGTCGGCGGCCAAACCTTCTATGGCTACCTGATTCAAATCATAATCCGCACATAAATACGCAAAGGCCTGGTGTGCAACAATCAGATCCTTATTGGTTAAACCGGATAATTCTTGGCTGAATTTCTGATCCAGAGCATCAAATTCAGCCGCATATTTCACAAAATTGGCTTCAAAATAATCCTTATTGTCCGGATCCGCTTTCACAAAGGCATCTTTAATGTTTTCCATTTCCTTTTTACCGTTTCTAATGCTGAGCCATACATGGGGATCAAAACCTTCGTGGTCTTCAATCCCACTCTCTGCCTCGTTTTCATCAGTATGCTTATCTTCAGCTTGCTTGTCTTCACCAGCTTGCTCATCTTCATCAGCATGCTCATCTTCACCAGCATGCTCATCTTCATGCTCCACGCCGTCCAGCAGTGTGATACCATTTGAAGCTTCCAGCAAAATCAGATTTTCATTTTCCAAAGAAGCACTTACCTGATCCACCCAGTGTTCCATACCGGCTCCATTATAAATAAGCATATCCGCTTTTTCAAGGCTTAATATATCCGTAGTGGCAGGCTCCCAATCATGAGGTTCCGTTCCTGCCGGAACCAGGTTAATTACCTTTACTTTATCACCCCCGATTTTTACTGCGAAGTCGTAAAGAGGATAAAAACTGGTATATACTTCCAATCTGTCGTTTTCTTTTTTATCTGCGCTTTCCACCGAAATTTTTTCCACATCGGTTAATGCTTCCGTACTTTTGATAGAGGCATCCTCTTTTCTGGAACCGCAGGCGGCTGTTAATAGGCCGGTTATAATAATTATTGCAGTTATTAAATATTTTTTCATTAAATCACCATTTCTTTCTCATTTTATTACTTTTTTCATTAAACGCAAATGCAAATCATTCGCATTTAATATACTACGAATGTGAACATCTGTCAAGGAGTAATTTTATCACTTAATCCTTTTAATTTCATATGAAAATGAGTTATTACTTAATGTAAGGGGGGATTTCTTTTTCTTGACAATTTTCCAAGTCTATTCTATGATTTGTAGAGAGTGAACAATGAAAACTAGTTTTCATTGAATACAAGTTTTCATTAAATACAAGTTTTCATAAGTTCTCTTTTCTTTAAGGGATGATTATTCTGTCACTTGACAATATATTGTTTCAATAAAGGAGATTAAACGTATCTGCTTATTGGAAGATACGTAATTTAAAAGGAGTGAATTACCTTGGCTAATAATACATTAAAGTCTGCCGACTTAAAACAAACGAAGAAGCGTATTCTTATTCTATCTGTGCTGGAAGCTGCCTCAACTCCCCTGACCGTGGAAGAAATTGCAGAGCTGACTGCCAAGGACATGAAGATGAGCATTTCTACCATATACCGCGCTCTAAACGCTTTGGCAGAAAAGGATGTAATCAGTAAGGCACTTCATCAGGACGGCAAGACTTATTATGAAATTAATAACCATACCCACAGACATTCCCTTCTGTGTACTTTATGTAATGAAAGAATACCGATTGATGCTTGTCCCTTAGAAAGTCTTGAAAATTATCTGGCTAAAGAAACCGGCTATACCATTACCGGACATAATCTGGAGTTTTTCGGGATATGCCCAAACTGCGCCGAAAAAAAATAGACAATACCAAACCAAACGGCAAAAGCTGTTCCAAATCAGTGATCTGTTCTATCTATAATACTGATTCTGTAACAGCTTTTTTTATTTTTGCTATTCTTATAATGACTCGCATGCATTGATTTCAAACTAGCTCCCATTGCATAAATCATCTTCTGGCAGATGATTTACTGGCTCTGATCAGGGTTTGAAATGTCCTTTATTTCAAACTAAACCCTCATCCCGAAAAAGCATAAAGGTTCTGTTTATATCCAATATACCAAACCCCCAATCCTGGTTGGGATAAGGTGTATTGCTGAATCTCCTGGCTCCGCTGATTAACATTCTTCTTATGATTACGTTAGATATAACCGGCAGATTGCCCCTGACAATTCCCCACTCCAATAACATGGCGGCTACTCCTGCTGCATGGGCTGCTGCTATACTGGTTCCGGTTGCCCGGGTAAAAGCATTTTCCGACACAGGTGCTTTAATATTAACGCCCGGTGCCGCCACATCCGGCTTGAATTCATTGTCCTTTGTAAAGCCTCTGCTGGCATTATAATAAAGACTTTCATTAATGGGATTATAAGCCGTAACAGTTAACGTATTTACGGTATTGCCCGGAGCTGAAATTGTTGTCTGGGAATCGGAATTAAAGAAATAGGTGTTGCCCGTTATAAAACCATCCATGGGAAGCCACAGATGGTATCTGGCCGCCAGATCCGTCGTCCCGCTGACAACAAACCTCCAGATTCCGCTTTTGGGATTTTGAAACCGCATCAAAATAAGCTGATCGCCGGTAGACGCTTCACTATTCTGACTATCAACCAATATAGTGGTATTCTCATACACTACTTCTATGGTTTCCTGAGGTCCCAGGCTTTCCGGTATGCGTACTACAAAAGAAAATTCCGGTGAATAAATATCTACCTCCACTATGTTCGGAGCATATCCCCATAATTCCACTGAAAATCCGGTTTCATTTTCCCCTACATACAATGAGATAACTTCCTGCTCTTTAGAGGGGTTTATTTCACCGAAAAAATGATGGCCCCGGTTTCCTTCATTGCCGGCTGCTATAACAACCGAACGTCCTACCATATTACTGATATCCTGCAGATACCCGCATAACAGGCATCTGCCTTCATGATCCCCCTGATTGGTACCGACACCGAGACATATCACAAGGGGACGGTTTAAACGGGCAGCCAGCTGATTTAAATAACTGACACCCATTAGAATATCATTTGACTGAAAACTTACCGAATTCTGCGGCACGCGGAAAAATTCTTTCAGATAAGGTTTTGCTTGTTTTAATTTAACTACAACCAACTCCGACTTAGGTGCAACTCCCGCAAACCCGTTCTCTTCCATTACCGTCCCCGCTGCCACACCGGCCAGCATCGTTCCGTGACCGTTTTCATCATTGGTTGGTACAACGGATAACGGATTCCTGTTTTGCAGGGCACTGTTAATCTGTTCCTGATTAAATTCCGTTCCATAATAAAAATTTTCAGGATAAGCCCCAGTATCTAAAGTCTGATCCCATATTGATACAATTCGAGTTGACTGATCGGCATTACGGAATGCCTGACTGATATAATCAATTCCGGTATCGATAAATCCAATCAGTACCCCTTCCCCTTCCAAATCAAAACCCGGCTCGCCTCGTAACTGGGTTATACCGGAGGATTCCAGGCTGACATAGGATAATAATCCGTAGATTTTGGGAATGGCATCATAGCCGAAGATCCGGACACTGTTAAAATCCATATATTCTGACGGTAAATATGCAACCGCATAATTATCTTCCAATGCCAGAACGGAATATTCCGGATTGCCTGCTATCTCATTAATTCTGTTATTACCCTCGATTATAAAATCTGCATAATCGCTGCTAGTTATTTTATATCTTTCCTCAGGACTCATTCTATCTAGCTCCCATGGCATAAAGCATCTGCCCGCAGATGTTTTACTGCCTCAAATCAGGGTGTGAAATGTATTTTATTTCACACTATCACCCGTGCCTCTTCTTACTTAATTAATATGTATTTCGCTGATAGATTATTAATAGTAAGTTATGAATCTTACTATTGTCTGAAGCTCAGTCCGCAGGCAGTCCTATCTATTAGTACTATTACTTAGCTGGTTTTTCTCCTTCAATACTCTTTAAGATAGCTACCTGTTCCGGGATATCATCCCGCTCAATAAGAATTTCTGTCCAGGAACCAAACAGCTTTTTATTTGCGTGGCGCAGACTGTCATACAAATTCTCCTCATTAACATGACTGTCCGGATTTACGCATATAAGTAATTTATTTACTTTGCTGAAATGGTTCGTTTTACTTAGGATTTGGACTTCTTCCGTAATTTTATTTAAAAGTGGTGTATTGTTCATAATGTTACCTCCATTTATTTATGTTAAATGCTTCGAGTTTCAAAAGGTCCCACAGCATACATTTTATTATACACTCGTATTCATTCAGAACACAAAATCACCCCTTAACCGGGTACCAGGACCCCGATTAGCGGAAGCTGCTGAAGCATGGAGGAAACTCCCCCATGACAGGATTTAAATTCATCGGTTAGATCATTACCAGCCTGTAACCCGTAGTGTGCACCACCTGACCAGCCGGGCAGCCCGCTGACATCATATACCACACCGTTAACGGCTACATAAGCCGGATTACCGCCTTCTCCATTAAATACTTTAAGTTCCTCCGGTGTAAATACAGTTGGCCTTTGAGCCGTTGGGGGACTGTTCACAATTGGCGGCTGAGTTATATCCATTAATGGAACCTCACTGGTGCTGCCAGGAACGGGATTGGTACCTGACGTAGGCTGCCGCCCCGGTTCGGTAAAGGGGGGCGGGGCTATACCCGGCGGCCGTTGCGGGACATACCTCCGTTCACTTTCCGGAACAGGCAGCTGAGCAGTATATATCTTTTCCACGTAACATTCCATTACATGGATTAATTCTTCCGTACGTTCTTTAATCAGAGCCTGATTGCATTGCTTCTCATAAGGTGTAACTCCCAAGGCTTCCATTTGGCTGTAATAGCTGATCTCTTTCTGATACTGGTTTATAATATCCCTGATTCCGTATTCATCCCTCATTTAATACCTTCCCTTCCTCCTGTATCAAATCCAGGTATCTTAACACTTCTTTGATGATCTCCTTTTTCTTTTTTTGCAGTTCTGAGGTTAATCCAAACCCGAAAGTTATTTCCTTAATTTCGATTCCCAATATATCCCCTTTCAGCTCCGGATAATACAGTTTTAATATATCCAGCAGATTATAGCTATGCTGGGTATGGCCGTCACGGTCAGGGAAATGGTCATCTAAAGGAATAATTGTGATATCACCAGGGGATTTTCCGTAGTTGGCCGCATCCAGTATTATGACCCTGTCCGAATTATTTACTTTTGATATACAGTCTCCGAAATCCGTCTCACCGTAAATAACCTCCACACCTTTTTCCTTTAGTTCTTCTTCTATAGCCCTTGCTGTAAAAATACCGATACCGTCATCCTTCATCAGTACGTTCCCCATTGCTATTAATTTCAGACTCATGCCAATACCTCAATTATACATTTGCCGGCGGGCCACCTTAAGGCCCATTATTCAATTCCGGAGGTTGTTCCTTTTTTAATTTATATTATGACAGGCTATAGAATATAACTCATGGGGAAATGCTTTTTCATTTCACGTATCAAAAAGCTGACGCGCTGTCACGACAGTGACATCTTCCAAATGATTTATCCTTTTGTGCGTTATGTGCATCCTGCCTGGAAGGCTTTTTAATTTATAGGTAAGTTTAAAAAAGCCGCTGTAACTCATTTAAGTTACAGCAGCTTCAATCATGTATCTGCAGATTCCTGTGAAATTGTAGTACCTTAAGTACTTATTAACTGATTAAGGACATTATAGCTTTCTTTGGTTTAACCCCAACGGAGGTGCCGGCAACCTTACCGTCCTTTATTACTAACAGCGTCGGTATACTCATAATGCTGAAAGCTTCCGCCAATTCACCTTCTTCATCGATATTTATCTTTCCTACTTTTACAGCCTCTTTCGTTTCTTCCGCAACCTCATCAATTATCGGAGCTACCATTTTACAAGGGCCGCACCAGGATGCCCAAAAATCCAATAAAACCGGTTTATCTGAATGTAATACTTCCTTTTCAAAATTATGTTTGGTTATCTTTAACACGCTCATATTCATTACTCCTTTACTAAAACATTTATTATAATTTCATTATACTCAGAAATAAATAATTCTCTGTGATGGAGTCACAAAATAAACAGTTCTTAGTTTACAGCATTCTAGAAATTATTTAAAAAAAATTAAAATATTCTGTTTCATTTTGTCACAATAATAATTTTAATGTCATAGTATAATGTAGAGTTACCAATAACCTTACCAAAGGATTTAAGGAAACTCCAGAAAAAAAAGGAGGGTTGTTTATGTCAAGTGGATTCGGTGGAAATCAATTTTTCAACTGTCATATCGAGAAATTTATTGGAGAGACAGTTACTGTTTTTACTACCAGCGGAGGTTTATCCGGCAGTGGATTTACCGGAGTTGTATTAGCCGTAAACTGCGGTGTTGTCAGATTGGTAGTTCGTCAGGGTTCTGCTCCTGCAAACCCGCTTGGTGAAAACTTTAATCACGGCAGAGATGACTGGCGCCATGATAAATGTGATGACAGACGCCATGATAGATGCTGTCACAAAGCAGGTGCTGTTGTAGATATCCCCATCGACAGGATTGCATGTTTTGTTCATAACGCTATTTAATAATTTTTTAATTATAAGGAGGTTTTGATTATGTCATTTAATAATGGTTTATCTAATGAAAGTTTTGTATGCCACATCCGTCGTTTTATCGGCGAAACCGTTACAGTTTTTACCGCCAGCGGCGGCATTTCCGGATCAGGGTTTACCGGTGTTATTTTAGCAGTTAACTGCGATTTCGTTAGATTAGTAACGGACCAGGGTTCCGCTCCTACTTCTCCGATTGAGCCAATCTATGATGAATGCGACTGCAATGGAAATTACAACAATAATGGAAACTATGAACGCGAACGCCGTCATTGCTATAATGTAGGTTCCGTTACTGATATTCCTATTGATAAAATAGTAGCCTTCGTTCATAATGCAGTATAATTATTTCAGAAAGAATTAATATAAAGAATAATTAAATTCTAGCTGCTAAATAAGATCTCCTAAACCGCAAAGAGATTGTCTTATGGCAAATACGTTCTTCTTCCTAAACTGAGAAATCAGTTTTCACCGCCACCTGAAAAATTGGAAGTTGTACGTCATCTGTGTAAGGCAATCTCTTTTTGTTTATAAAATGCATTTTATTTTCATTAATTGATTCTAAATGATTTCGAGTGTTAAATGGCCCTCAACATGTACTATACATACACTGTATTCATTCAGAACATAAAATTAACCTTTTGACACTGTAATCCTAAATTGTAAATCCGCCTATTTCCTTCTGCAGCCTTAAAGAACTGTCACGGGTAATCATGATCTGATCCGTCACTTCACCGGACATGGCGGTTATATCTGCGATCTTCCCGGCTATTTCGCCGGTTCCTTCCGCTCCTTCCGAGGCTGCCCTGGTAACTTCGTTAACGGCATAAATAACCTGTCCTATGGAAGCTAATAATTCTTCTGAAGTTGCACTAAAGTCCGTTATCAGGCTGTCCACATAAGCAGCATCTGCATTATATGCATCCGTAACCCCCAGGAATTGTTCAAAATTTCCGTTAATATCTTTAGATACAAAATCCAGGAGAGCATTGGAATTATCGGTAAGATTATCAACAGCTTCGGTTACCTTCCCGGTTACCTTTTGTATCTGCACCACCATATTCTTAGACTGTTCCGCCAGATTGCGAATCTCCTCTGCAACAACAGAAAAACCTTTGCCGGCTTCTCCGGCTCTGGCTGCTTCGATTGCAGCATTTAATGCCAGCAGATTAGTCTGAGCGGTTATTCCCATAATCGCTTCGGAAAGTACATTGATTTCATTCACTACCTTAGACTGCTCCAGGGCTTGTTGGAGTTTTTCCTGGATTTCCACCCGTACTCTCTGAAGTAACTCCTGGGATTTTTGAATGTCTGTTCTGGTATTTTCTGCCCGCTTACTGATTGCAATTACCTGATTCGCACCTTCCTGGGCTTTTTCAGCAATACTTCTGGCTGCGGATTCAATTTCTGCGGAGGAGGAATTCATCTCCTGGGCGGATGCCGCCGTTTCCTCCATACCTGCCGCCAGTTCTTCCGTTGTAGCGGAAACATCTGTAATATTGCCGTTTAATTCCTTAATGTTTAAATTAACACGATCAACAACCTGTATTATCTGATGGGCCTCCGCCTTGGTACTTCCGATGAGGCCTGCCACGGAATGTTTCATTGCTTCCAGATCCTGTACCAATTCACCGAAATCATCCTTACGTATTATATAGCTTTTTGGTATATCTGCTTTAAAATTACCGGAAGCCAGAACATTTAAGTATTTTCTGATGGTTTTAAATGCATTATTGATATTGATGGACATATAAGCACAAAAAAGAACGGATAATAACATAGCGGCCAGAAACAGGGCTACGAATTTAGTGATATTGGCCCGGATAACTTCTTCCTCTTGTGCTGCCATGTCATTTACCACAGTATCAATAAAATCTATGTAATTACCTGTTCCAATAACCCAGCCGAAAGGTTCAAAGGCAGCGCTGTAACTTCTTTTGGGAAGAGCTTCTGACTCTCCTGCTTTCGGAAACCAGTATTCCGTAAAGCCTCCTTCCTTTTTTCTTCCGTTTTCGATTATATTTTTCATATATGGGTAATCATTTACATCAAGCTTATCTATACGGTTGGTGCCTTCTGTCTCATTTCCCAGCAAGACAACACACTCACCTTCATAAGTATCCGCCCAAAAATATCCGCCGCTGCCATAAGTTAGTCCTCTTAACAAATCCGCACCGGTTTTTTTCGCTTCCTCCAGTGTATACTCTCCGGCTTCGTATTTTGCATAAATACCCTTTAATAAGGAAATTGCATTTTCTACCTGGTTCTTAATATTGTTATCGTAATCCTGTCGGATACTAACCTCCAAAGTTTTTAAATTAACCTTTAATGTCCTGGTCTGGTCTAAAATAGACAATACTCCCATTAATACTGTTGTAAACAGAAGAAATGCCGATAATAATAATATTTTTGTTTTCACCTTTAAATTATTTAATTTCATAAAGAAATCCTCCCTTTTCGTAATTGTAGCAACATAAATGAAAAATCCGAAAATTAAGAATTTCTGTTGCTATTATATACTTATTCTACATTATTCTACATAATAGTACAATATACTTCGTGTATTTTAAATCCGATTTTATGCATATCTCTTAATTCAGTAGAGATTAATTACAATTTTTTGAATTATTTATTTTAAAAATTCAATCTTCTTAGTACTTTTTTACTAAATAACTTTCTTTTTTTATCATTTTAATCAATTGAACATCATTTCAAATCACAATAAAAAACAGCCGGTGAAAAGGCAGATTATAAATCACCTTTCACCGGCTGTTTCAGACAGGCATATGATTGTATATTATCGTTTATTATGTATATTTATTCATTCATACTTCCATGCTTTAAATCATAAAATGTGATGCTCCAAGGATTTTCGTCAAGCTATTCTCTGCTGGCTACTTTATTGCGGTATTCGTTAGCGGAAGTCCCTAGAATCTTTTTAAATACTCTTGAGAAATGAGCCATATCTACAAACCCCACCATCTCAGCGATATCTCCGATTCTTAAGGCAGGATCTTTTAATAATCTCTGGGCTTCCCGGATTCTGACGTGATTTAAGATCTCAGAAAAGTTCTGCCCCATATGGCGGTTTAACAGTTTGCTTAAGTGCCACTGGCTGATATAGGTCTTTTCCGCTACTTCAGAAAGAGTAAGTTTATGGGCATAATTCTGTTCTATATAGCGAATTGCATTACTTACAATAAAGCTGCTGGCAGCATTATCAGACTTACCCTCTCCCTCTGACTCCTGCTCCGGAACAATATGTTTTGCCGCCAGATTGCTTACCATGGCTTCAATTGCTTCTATGATTTCATCCATATTGGACGGTTTCAGCAGATATCTGGTAACTCCAAGCCGGATTGCCCTCTGGGCATAGTCAAAATCCCGGTATCCGGTGAGAATACTGATTTCCGTATTGGGAAATTCCGACTTCAGTCCTGCCACCATACTAAGGCCGTCAAGTCCGGGCATGGCAATATCGGAGAACAGGATATTGGGCTGCTGCTCTCTGATTATCCCGGCACCCTCAATACCATCATTCGCCGTGGCTACGATCTTACAGCCGAATTTATCCCAGGGTACCATACGTGAGATTCCTTCAACAATAATCGGTTCATCGTCTATGATAACAACTTTATACATATTTTACACCGTTGCCTGCCGCAGTCAGCCTTCGGATACTGCCACTATATAAAAAGTGAAAGCATCTATATGCAAAATCTATTTGCGGCATCCTTTCTCATCCTATTTTCTTACACTCTTCCCGATATGACGCCGATTCCGGTATCATAAGCAATGCCGGAAGAGTTGGAGTGGATATGACTGAATATGCAGTGAAAATTAGTTTAGTCCTCTTTATTTCAAAATCAGCTTCCTTTAATGATTCTAACCTTTGACTGCTCCGGCTGTCAATCCTTTAATAATATTCTTCTGCAAAAATATGTAAACAATTAAAACCGGTATTACAATCAACGTTACGGAAGACGCCATTAGGCCGTAATCGGTTCCATACCTGGAACTAATCTCATTTAACAGAGTGCTGATGGGAAATTTGGTACGCTTTCTTATCATGATAAGCTGTGTAAATAAATCATTATAAGACCAGAGAAAGCAAAAGATAGCCACCGTAGCCATAGAAGGCCTGGACAAAGGAACAATGATCCGGGTGAAAACCTTGCTTACCCCGGCTCCTTCCATATAAGCCGCTTCCTCCATCTCCAAAGGCAGGCCTCTTAAAAAGCCCATCATAACAATTGTAGCAAAACTCAGATTTCCTGCCACCTGAGGGAATATTACACTTAATGGCTTATTTAACAGTTCTAAGCCAGTCATCATTTTAAACACCGGTATTATAGTGGAGAAGGCCGGAAACATAAGACTTGAGACGATCAGGGCATTAATGATATTTTTCCCCTTAAAATTATACCTGGTCATTGCAAAGGCCATCATGGTGGATAAAATCATAACCGCCAGGGTTACACTTCCGGAAATAACAAAACTATTTTTGTAGGATACCAGAATGTTTTGCCTGTCAAAAGCATTGGTATAATTATCGAGGGTAAACTCTTTCGGAAGTGAAAAAGTACTGTTCACAACCTCCCTGGATGGTTTAAAGGAATTATTTAATACCCATACAAAGGGAAATATGGTTGTTACCGCCCAGAATATGAGAAAAATATAGATTACAATACGGGCAGCGGAGAACTTTTTTACCTTTTTATTATTTGATTGGGACATTTGCTGCACCTCCTTACAGATTGGCATCCGGCTTTAGTATTTTTGAAGTAATCTGGGCCACAAAAAGCCCGAAGACCACAATTACCAAGGCTATGGTGGAACCGTAATCAATGTTGCCGATGGTAAAGGTCTGTTCATACATATAGGTGCCCAAAAAATGGGTAACTCCCTGAGGCGCTCCTTTGGGCACGATAACCCAGGGCAGATCAAATACTTTCAGGGCCCCTGTTACGGCCAGTGTCACACAGGTACAGATTACACCCCGAAGAAGCGGGATTGTTATGTAAAATACCTGCTTAAATTTAGAACATCCGTCTATGGAGGCAGCTTCGTAAACATCCTCGGAAATATCACTGAGTCCTGTCAGCATAATCACGAAATAAAAACCTACGTAGCTCCATAAGGTAGGTATGGAAACCATAATAAAGGCAATACTGGGTGCCAGCCAGTTAACCGGCTTCATATCCAATGCTTTTAACAGCTGGTTTAACATACCTCCGTTATAATTATAGAATAATTTAAAAATAAGTCCGATGGCAGTTGCTGAAATTACGATAGGGAAAAAATAAACCGTGCGGAAAAATTGTTGTCCGCGGGTTATATTGCTTACCATAACCGCAAGTACAAAAGCAAGGCCTACCTGAAATACTATGGTCAGTCCCATCATTTTAAAGGAGTTTATGATTGCAATACCAATTTTGGGATCGTTGAACATTTTATTAAAATTTTCAAACCCGATAAATTTCCAAGACTGCCCCGGTGCTCTTACAAAGGAAGTCATATCATAAAAACTGTTAATGATATTTTCGATAAAAGGTTCATAAAGAAATACCACCATAAGGATAAACCCTGGTAGTAAAAAAACGAAGAGGGGCAATTTCTTTTTATAAAGCATGGATACCCTGCCTTTCTAAAACTGTAGAATATATAAGTGTGTGCATGGCGGTCTCAAACGCCGGTCACAGTCGGAGAAGCCTATGATAGAATAAGGCAGAGGGGCGGATATTAAGTCCCCTCTGCCTTCCTTTTCATCAATGCAAACCGCTATTACTTAGCATTTACTGCTAATACCTCTTTCAATAAATCAGCCGGATCTACATCGCCTGTAGAAACACCTACAATCCCTGAAATTAAAGTATTATAAGCTTCCTGTGAAAGTCTGGAATCAGTAGGTGCACTGATACTGCTTGCTGCACTGCTGTAATCAAGACCGGATATTCCAAGAGGTGTCATATTGTCAACCGGTTCTACCGCAGCGGCTGCCTGGCCGTTGCCGCCCCAGTAAGTTGTTACGGAAGCTTTACTGGTGTGGGTCATTACAAATTTAACTGCAGCATCTCTCTTATCCGGATCATCCCAAGCTTTTTTGGTAATATAGAAACCGGAGGATATACCGCCTACCATAGCACCAGCAGGCGCTTTACCGTCTGGTATTGTAGGAAATGCTACGAGAACGGTATTATCCTGATCCGGTATTCCACCTGCATACCAGGAACCATCTAACTGCATTGCTGCCTGTTTATTTTTAAACAGTTCTCCAGCCAGATCATTATCAATGGTATCGGTATCTTCCGGGAAAGCTCCCAGATCTCTTAAAGTTTTAAACATGGACAGACCCTTTGCCCAATCTGCCGGAACTTCGGTAGGAACCGTCGTATAGCCTTCCGGGCCGGCTGCGGACAGCATTAAAAATTCAACCCAGTAATGAGGAACATTATTTAAGGAAACGGCAATTGGTACGATTCCGTTTGCTTTAAAGGTTTCAATTGCTTTTAACATCTTATCCCAATCCGTAGGAAGTTCCAGACTATACTGGTCAAACAGATCTTTATTACAGAATAAACCTTCCCAGTAACCGGTAGTTGGTACTGCTCTTTGTACACCATCGGGATTGGCTGCTGCTTTCAGGGCTGTTTCCAGGGTATCTTTGGCATAATCGGGATACTCTGCCTTAATCTCATCAATACTAACAAATTTATTCGCTGCCAAAACATCGCTGGCATTGGCATCGGTAAAGTACTGGATGACATCCGGTTCGTTGCCGACTGCAAAGTCAGCGGCAATCTTTGTTTTCCAGTCCTGGTCGGAAGACTGTGAATCATCTTCTAAGGTTATATAAGAATAATCTTTCATGAACTGATCATTAATTGCCTGATAATTACCGGCATTCGGGTCAGTACCGCCAAACATGGACACCGTAGCTAATGTAACCGGATTCTTTTCCGCTTCTGTTGCTGCCGGTTCTGTGGGTTCGGCTGTTTCCGCACTATCAGCGGATTTCGTATCAGTAACCGTATTCTGATCAGTTTCCTGTGCTGTTTCCTGCACATCCTGCTTTTTTCCGCAGCCGATCATAAGAACTGCCATTAATACGACCGTTAAAAGAACGGATAAGCATTTTTTTAAACTCTTCATAAACTATTCCTCCCTAAAAATATAATATGTACTGCAGCTTTGTGAGATTTTAACCTCTCATTGGTATGAGTCTATTATACTAACAATTATTACAAAATACATTTGTTCATCTTGACATTATTTGTTCAATCTTGCTATATTTAACATTCATTTACAAAACAACG
>JAEZSL010000366.1 GCA_023443925.1 Bacillota bacterium
CAGAAACGGCTGAAGCAAAGGCGGTAAGTGCGGAGGATAAAAAACCAATTAAAATTTTATACGGTGCCGGGTTGTGCGGCATACCGCTGCATCTTGCCAAGCAGCTTCAGTTTTATGAAGCGGAAGGTTTGGTGGAAGGCGTTGATTACGAGTACTTAACATCCAGTACTCCCGGTGTGGAAATGCTCTCAACCGGCCAGGCGGATGTAACCTTTGGCTTAATTGCAGCCATGCTGGCGCCATTGGATAACGGACTGGAGGCTAAAACGGTTCTGGGGGTTCATACAGGCTGTATTCAGATTGTAGCTGGCAAAGACACAGGGATAACGGATGTATCCGGTCTTGGGGGTAAAAAAATCGGGGTAGAGCAGCTGGCCTCCTCCAGCCATATCGTAACCCAGCGTGCGCTGGCTTCAGTAGGAATCGGTTCCACCGCAGATAACATGGAAGTTGAATTCGTAGTCTTTAGTAAAGATAACTTACCCCTGGCCTTAAAAAATGGTGCCGTAGATGCCATTGCTATTGGTGATCCCCAGGCTACGATTCTTGTAAATGAAGGTTCCGGAGTATCCATATTCAACTCCGCTACATCAGATTTATTAAAGGATGAATACTGCTGTGCTTTATGGGTCCGTAATGAAGCACTGGAAAAATATCCGGATCAGATTGCCAAGGTTGTACAGGCAATTCAGAAGACTTCGGCATGGGTTGACCAGAATGTAGATCTTGCAGCAGAAATCCAGCTGGATAACGAATGGCTGGTTGGTGATCTGGAGATTGATAGACATACCATCAGTACCTTTAAATATCTGCCTTCCGTAAGCGGTGTCAAAGAGGCATTAACCCGCAATATTCTGGATATGAAGGAGCTTGGATTGATTAAAGCCGATACGGATGCGGAGGCTCTGGCCAAGAACAGCTTCTTTCTGTTAGAGGGTGTTCCGGATAACATTACAGGAACGGTGGTACCACCCATTGATCCAAAAAGTCAGTTAAAGTGAAGATGGTATTAAAAAAGGGGCCATAGCTCAACTAATTATGAACTGACCCCAATAAGCTAGGCTAAGAATTCTAACTTATTGGGGTCACAACATTAATAGGTAGTTGAGCAATGGCTCCTATTATTATATCTAAAAATAAAAGAATGTGCCTGCATCCTAACCTAAAATGTTAGTTTTGCAGCACGCTTTTTTATTATATATGCAACCTACAAAATATCATATTCTGCCGGACAAAAAGAATTTTAATTCCCTTTAATGGGTTTACCTATGGTAAAAAAAGTGGTATTATTGAGAATGAATTTCTTTTTTAAAGATATGTGCTGGCTGAAGCAGTAAATGCTGCAGAGTACGGAATTTTACAAAGGACAGGTGTTAAACATGGAGGAATGGAACAGGGATTTTTATGGTATTTCCATCAGGTATGAAGATAAAATTGTGAGAATAAAGTCAGATGAGGCCTTAACGGATTTCCTGGAGTCTCCCAATAAAGGGTCCTTCGTATTAGCGGAGTATATACTGATTCAATATGAAGAGATTTATCATAAGCCTTTAAAAATAAACCTGCATTCTCTGGCTATAGAGATTATAGCCCATGTTTTTGTGGACACCATACTGGAAAATATGAGTGAGCTTAGTGATTCCATCTCCCATGATATATTTAAGCCGGTTACAGCAGCTTTGGAATCCATTAGAAAACATACCCAGGTAATTGACTGCGGGGAAGCTTCTGTGGATAACAACCGTCATGTCTGGGATGCATTGGAACCTTTCCACGGCATAATTTATGGTATTGCCGGATTAACCGGTAAGGACAGGGAGACAAATTAATTACGGAGGTTTTTATGCTTTTAATCGATAGAATAAGTGTCATGAATTTTGATAATGCCATCCGGGGGGCCAGAAACCCTATGAACAGTTGGGGCAATAGTGACAGCTATTATACGGAGGAGGGAACTTTTGTACTGGGGGAAAAGGATCTGACTCTGGCAAAAAAGCTGTGTCTGGCAGGCAGCGACCACAGAAAATTTATGAGACAGATATTTGTATCGGCAGATATAACAGCACCCTTGTATTGGTGGAAAGAATTTGATACTTATAAGGTAGCAACGGTTTCTAATTCTACCAGTACCATGCATAAATTACATAGCAAACCATTTGAACCGGGAGATTTCAGCCATGACCAGCTGACACCACAGTCCAGGAAGTATCTGGATAACCTGATTGAATATCTGGAAGAATTAAGGGTTTTATATAATGAAGACAAGGATAAGAAATATTGGTATGACATGATTCAGCTGCTGCCTTCCGGTTATAACCAGCTGCGTACCTGCACGCTGAATTATGAGACTCTTGCCAATATCTATCATTCCAGACAGAATCACAAACTGGAGGAGTGGCATGTGTTTTGTGAATGGATCCGGAGTCTTCCGTATGCCAAAGATCTGATTACGGTTAACTAATTAATCCAGGTAAATCCGTATTCAAAACGGGTTTTACATTGAATACAAAAAGGTATATGATATAATAAAAGCGGAATGAGGATTACAAGCTTGCTTGTAATCCGATTGGAGTAACAAGATCATGAACACGCCTTATGTTCATGATATAATGAAAGCGGAATGAGAATAAGGCAAACAAGTCAGCATAACAAGCTTGTTTGCGAATTCCTATTGGAATAACAAAATTATGAACACGAATTAGGTTCATGATACAATAAAGCGGAATGAGGAGAAGGCTAACAAGTCAATATAGCATACTTGTTTGTAATCCGGCCGGTGCAATAAGATCAGGAACACTTGCCATGATCTTGTGGCTAATCAGAAACCGCATCGATAAAATAAGACAGGAAGACGGACATGCTATCTTAAGAAACGAAATCTAGCATTTTTTGGAGGAAATACATGAAGGTTACAATTTATACCGACGGATCGGCCAGAGGCAATCCGGACGGACCGGGCGGATACGGTACCATAATTGTTTATGTTGATCCGGGCGGTCAGGAACATATACGGGAATATTCCGGCGGATTTAAAAAGACCACCAATAACCGTATGGAATTAATGGCTGCCATAATCGGTCTGGAAGCTTTGACAAAGTCCTGCGAAGTGGAATTGTTTTCCGATTCCCAATACCTGGTTAAAGCTTTTACGGAACACTGGCTGGATGGCTGGATCAAAAAAGGCTGGAAGCGGGGTAAAAATGAACCCGTTAAGAATGTTGACCTTTGGCAGAGACTTTTAAAGGCAGCACAGCCCCATAAAGTAACATTCCGGTGGGTCAAAGGACATGCTGGACATCCGCAAAACGAGCGGTGCGACGTACTGGCTACTACTGCGGCGGACGGTACGGAACTTGCGGAGGATGTCGTTCTATCAGACACAAACAAATAGTAAGAGAAGATGAATTGTTAAGATACGGAAGGAACGGTTAGATATGGCTGAATTAACACCAATGATGCAGCAATACATGGAAATAAAAAACCAATATAAGGATTGCATTCTTTTCTATCGCTTAGGGGATTTTTATGAAATGTTTT
>JAEZSL010000367.1 GCA_023443925.1 Bacillota bacterium
TAGTCTTTTTTTCATATAAACCTCTCCTTTAATTTATTTTGTATGGTTTTTTATCAGCATGGCCCTTCCATGCCGTACATACCGATCATCCTTTTACGGAACCGATCATAACACCTTTTACATAATACTTTTGTAAGAACGGATAAACTATAACGATGGGCATTGTCAGTAACATTACAAAAGCCATCTGCAGGGATTGACTTGTATAACTGGTCATAGTATTAAGACTTGTTTCCTGGCCAATCTTAATGGTGGATGCAGTGGATGCTTCGCTTAAAAGCCTCTGCAGTAAAGTAGCCGCAGGGAATAAAGCTGTTTTGCTTTGGTAATAAGCTCCCATAAACCAGTCATTCCAATGGCCTACACCGATAAACAATGCCAGTGTTGCTAAAATAGGTTTTGATAATGGAAAGTAAATTCCAAAAAGTATCCTGACCTCCCCTGCTCCGTCTATCTGGGCAGATTCTCTCATCTCATAAGGAATTGTATCGTAATATGTCCTTAGCAGCAGGAAATTAAAGAAACTGTAGATAGTGGGAATTACATAAAGTAAAAAGCTTTTTGTCAGTCCTAAATCACGCAGCAGCATATAGTAGGGAATCATTCCGCCTCCGAATATGGTGGTGAAGTAGAAGAAAAAGGTGAAGAATGTTCTTCCCGGTAAGGTTTTAATACATAATGCATATGCCATCAGGGCTGTAAAAAACAAACCAAGTACCACACCGATCAGAGTTCTTGATACGGATATGGTTAAGGAATCAAAAATACGGGTGTCCTTTAAAGCATAGGTAAAATTTTCTAAAGTAAACTCTCTGGGCCATAAATATACACCGCCTCTGGCAAAATCCCTGCCTGTATTTAAAGATGCTACCAGTACATACCAGAACGGATAAAGGGTAATAAACCCAAACAATGCCAGAAATATGTTATTGCATGCCAGAAATATCTTCCGGGATCTTGATTCTTTAATTCTCATAATAATAACCTCCATGCTGCTAAAAGCAGCTCAATTTCTGAATAAAAGCCCGCTCCCTGCTTTTACCGGCTGAAAAAAAGAAGCTGTCAGCCTGTAGGTTTATGTATCAAGCAAGGCTAGCGTGCCGCCCAAATTTAGAAGTGTGTATTTACTCACACCATCTGCACATTACCAAATACCGACATCCATGAATTTTTTCGATATGGCATTGGTAAGGGCCATGAGGCCGAATGCAAAAACTGATTTAAACAGACCGATTGCCGTGGCGTATTCAAACCGCCCATAAGCCAAACCTGTCTTTAAAACAAAGGTATCAAGTATTTCAGATATCTGATTATTTGCCGGCTGCTGTAATAAAAGTACCTGATCAAAATTGGCATTTAAAATTCCACCCACCGCAAAGATAAACATAATACCGATGGTTCCTTTTATGGAAGGAAGGGTGATATGCCAGGTGCATTTTAAATGCCCTGCACCATCAACGGTAGCCGCTTCATAAAGCTCCTGGCTTACTCCTGCCAGTGCCGACAGATAGATAATAGAGCCCCATCCTGCATTTTTCCAGATATCCGACAGAACTACCATAGGATAGAAAAAGGCTTTCTCTCCCATGAAGAAAACAGATTCCAGTCCCATGAGCTTTCTAAAATTATTTACGATACCCCCATATGGAGTAAAAATAACGGTCATAAGGCTGACTACAACTACCCAGGATACGAAATTCGGCAGATAACTCATAGTCTGTACTGTCTTTTTAAACCTCTTACCCTTGACCTCATTTAACAATAAAGCCAGTATGATTGGTGCGGGAAAACCAAAAATAATTTTAAGTCCGCTGATGATAATCGTATTCTTCATTACAATCCAAAAATCCGGTGATCTCATAAACTCCTCGAAGTTTTTGAAACCAACCCAGGGACTTCCTAAGATTCCTAGATTATAATTAAAAGACTTAAAAGCTAAAACCGCCCCATACATAGGGTAATAGTTGAATACCAACAGGAAGATCACACACGGTAAGATAAACAGATAGATTATTTTGTGCCTTTTTATCTGTAACCACAATTGATGAAGTCTAAAATTCCTGGCTGTCGTAACTGTCATGGTATTTTTCACAAGATTTGCTCTCCTTTCTTATTGCAAAACATACAAAATGTATTAATTACTTAACTGTATTAAGTTTACTACGTCAAAGGTTTTGTGAATATCAACTTTTTTTCGTTTCTGTATGCACTATTTTAATTTTTATTGTAATAATGTACAAAAAGCTCTCAAATGATATATCATTTGAGAGCTTTTTTACCAAGTATTTTAACATTTGTTAATATTCATTCGTCATATTCACGAAACTCATTTGGAGTACTTCCAACATGTTTTTTAAAGGTGCGCATAAAATAACTTAAATTATTAAACCCGCAATTATCCGCTATATCATTGATACTAAGGCTTGTTTCTTTTAAAAGTTTCTTCGCATAATCCATTCTCAGGTTAATAATCTGTTTTGATATGGTTACTCCAAACTCTTTTTTGTAGGAAGTAGAAAGATATCCCAGTGAAATACAGAACTGCTTTGACAGTAAATTTGTACATGTTTCACTATTGGTGAAGTTGTTTTCCACATAACTTTTTACCACCAGCAATACCGATCTGGCATCTGCTGTCACCGCCATCCATTGGCTGAGGGCGGTGGTTATGGTTCTGCACAAGCTTTCAATCAGTTCCTCCCTGTCGGCAAACTGATCAATAATGGCACCTGAGAGACATTCCGGACCAAGCATGGATACCACACTGCCTCCCACTTTCTTAACACAGGTACGGGCCAAAATACAAATCAGCTCCACATACAGCATGCGGATATGTAATGCCATACCAGGAACTTCCGAGGAAAAGATTCTCCGTACCGTGATAAGAGTATTCTTTAGATCACCGGCGGCGAGAAAACTCTGATACATCTTGAAATCATCCTCCGGCATATTTACCGCAGCTTGTTTTTCCCATTCACCCCAGTAAAATACCCTTCCTTCCGGGCTGCATTCCAAAGACAGCCGAAGATCCAGCGCCTGCTTGGCTTGGGTCAACAGTATGCCGGATACGGTTTCTCCTATCTGGGATACCCCTGCATGCAATACAAGATCAAGCTCCAGGCATACCTGCCGATAAATCTCTTCAAAACTCTTTTTTAGTATATCTTCCGGTTTTTGGTGCTTGGAATCAGGTGCGGCGCCAATTACGGTTATCTGCTGATTTTGTGCAAAGTTATTAAAACTGAGGAACCAGTCACCGCCAACCCTGCGTATAATATCCTGAACAAGACTACGCATCCGGTCATAATACTGTCTGCCGTTTGTTTTTTCTTTCTCCTCCGTATCTTTGATCGCCAGCCGAAACACACCAAGTTGAAAAAACTTAGCATTTCCCGGAAACAAATCCGAGACCGGAAAATCCAGATTGGTTTCCATACCGTTAAGGAATGCAAACAGCCGTTCCTTCTGGTTGTCATCCAGCTGTTCCTCCACGGATTTATCATAATTAACCGGAATCTGAAACAGATTTCGCTGGTGCATTACTTTTGCCGCCGCTTTTGATAAAGCGGCTGTCAGTTCCTCCTGCCGCACCGGTTTTAAAAGATAATCCACCACGTCAAGTGCAATGGCTTCTTTCGCAAAAGAAAATTCCGGATATCCCGAAATCAAAACAGAAACTAATTCAGGCGAGGCGCTTCTCGCTGTCCTTACTAAGTCGATGCCGCTCATTTCTCCCATCATAATATCGGTGAGAAGAATATCGGGCTTATGTTCTCTAATCATGTCAAGTGCCTCCTCTGCCGAAGAAGCCTCTATTACCCACTTAAAATAGAACCCGCTTCGGCTAACCTTATATAAAATATCCTCTCGGGCTAGTTTTTCATCATCCGCTATTAATATACTAAGCATATGTTGTCCTCCAATCTCTGATTAGCTTTATACTAATTTTCAATGCAGGGCATTCGCACGGATACACACGCCCCCTTTCCTTCTCCCTCACTTATAATCTGCAAACCGTAATCTCCGCCATACTGCAGGCGAATCCGGTGATGTACGTTCAAAAGGCCGATACTTTTGTTGTTCCAGACAGCAGCACGCATTTTTGCTTCTGATTCTTCGATTTGTTCCCATATTACGGAAAGCTTTTCTTGCGTTATACCTTTCCCGTTATCCTCTATAGAAATAATCAGATCATCTCCGTTTTTCACTGCCGATACATGAATTTGTCTGTCGCCCTCCCTTTCTGTCATCCGGTTTTTAAAGCCATGTTTAAAAGCATTCTCTATTAAAGGTTGTAGTATAAGTTTAGGTACCTGATAATCATAAAGCGTCTCACTGATATCCACACGATAGGTAAAGGCATTCTGATACCGGATACTCTGAATATAGAGATAATCGGATATATTTCCCAGTTCATCCTTAAGGGTTACATTCTGTCTTGAAATATCTGAAGAATACCGGAACATGGAGGAAAGAGCCCCAATCATTTCACTTATGCTGTCCGCACCTTCCACGCAGGCCATTGCAGATATGGTATTCAGTGTATTATATAAAAAATGGGGATTGATACAGGCTATCAGGGCCTGCTGATGAGCGGACATAACCTGCATTTTTGCCGTATATTCTTCCTGAATCAGGGTCTGAATCCGCTTTTGCATCTTAAAAAGATGTTTCTCAATCCGGGCAAGTTCATCTTTGCCCCCTACCGGTTCCGGCAGCTGTATATCTTTTTCGTCGAATTTATCCATCCGGATGATCAGGATATTTAATCTTCTCTGGTAAATCCAGTTAGATAAAATCAGTAAAAACATCATGCAGATCAGTATGCTGACCGTTCCGTAAATAGCGCTGAAACCGCCTGACTTTTCTGTCTCCTTGGGGTTAAATAATACAACCGCCGTTAAATCAATCAGGCTGATCTTTTTTGTCAGGATATCATACTGTTCTGTTTTGCCCATGGCATTGGTAAAGCTGAATTTTTCATCTAATTTGTTATGATCAGGGGCATTCTTTAAAATCTGATACATCTTCTCCCGTACCGTAATTTGTTCCTCCTCCAGTAACGGGGAAGAATATTCGTAAATTATGTTTCCTGTTTTATTGTCAAACATATATACTAATGATTTGGAACCTTCAGAAGGCATAAACAAGGTTTTCGTATCCATAGTTATGGTCTGAGAGCAATATCCCTCTCCCCAGGAAGCTGAAGTGGAATTATAGTTATAGATTATACCTGCCAGGGACAAATGATTGGAACGTGTCACGGAAGAATAACTGTACCACCACTGGGGATTGCTTTGCGCCAGATCCTTAAACCAGGTTTTATTCATGACCTTGTTAATATCCCAGAAATAATAACCATCTGCCGGCAAATAGGTGTACAGCTTATGTCCAATGATATCCTCAGACTGAAAAATTACATAGGTCATTTCACTGATCCTTTGCCCCAGATCCTTACCCAGTATTACCATCTGGGAACGGCTGACCTCTTTATCAAAAATATTATCACGCAGGTCATTGCTCATGGAGACGACTCCCATGGCCTTATTATAGCTTGACAGTTTATCTTCAATCCCGGAGATATAAGCGTCCGCAGCATCGTTTTGTATACCGTAGAGTTCCCGGTTTACTTTGGACACATAGTTCTGGACAAGATACCACATACCTAAAGAAGCGACTAAAACAAACACAATTGTTAAAATCAGCATAGAATGCATGGAGGTAATTACCATAAATTTCTGCAGGCGCAGTTTTCTTATCTTCCGTGGTTTTATCTCAGTATTTGCAGCCATTAACGGATACCTCATTTCGATTCAAAATATTAAATTTCAGAGTCAAAAATAGATTGTTAAAAATTTATTCATGCTTTATTATAACATCTCATACCCCCGATTGCTAGTCCGATGTGAAAACTAACATAATGTGTTAATCAAAAGTATTGTTCTTTGGTTAATGTGCTGTAAAGATTAGTAAATTCCGGATACCGGTTCCGGCTCCCTCCACATCCGGTTTCTGATTCCTTTTGACATCTTTTAGAACGGCAGTCAAAAACAGGCAGTATACAGACACCAAAAGCCGTCTTCCTCAATATAATACTAAAAAGATTCGGCATAGAATTGCCGTAAAAGAAGGAATAAAGATTATTCATGACGCTCGGTTATTTAAAGACATTATGCCGCACAGCGGCCTGGTACAGAAATAAGGACTATATAAGACTTGGGGTAATTGCAATGCAGGCTTTTCCTTATGAAGCAAGTATTGCAGCTGAAAACCTGTTAATACCATGGGCTGTGGATATGAGTGAGGACGGCAGGCTGTATTTTACAGAACGGATTGGAAACCTGCGGGTCATAGAAAACGGTGTATTAAACCCTGCTCCGGTTCATACATTTAAGCCTCCATTTATCAATACCGGTGAAGGAGGACTTCTTGGCCTGGCTCTGGACAGGGATTTTATCTCTAATGGTTTTATCTATCTTATGTATACCTATCAGGATGGGGACGAACTCTTTTCCCGTGTAGTTCGAATGCACATAACGGATAACAGCGCCGACGATGAAGTGATTCTATTGGACCGGATACCGGCAGGCCAGTCCCATAACGGCGGAAGAATAAAAATTGGCCCGGACGGTTATCTGTATATAACCACCGGGGATGCCGGCAACCGGTATCTGGCTCAGGATGTTAACAGCCTGGCAGGTAAAATCCTGCGGATTCAAATTGACGGAAGCATTCCTTCCGACAATCCCTTCCCCGGATCACCGGTTTACTCCATAGGTCACCGGAATCCCCAGGGCCTTGCCTGGAACAGCCAGAACGTACTCTACGCCACGGAACACGGAGAATCCGCCCATGATGAAATCAATATCATAATACCCGGCGGCAACTATGGTTGGCCCGTTGCAGTTGGAAATGAAGGTTCCACTGTGTATATACGTCCTCTTATTCAAAGCGGGCTGGAAACCTGGGCTCCTTCAGGCATGGCTTATATAACCGAAGGTCCCTGGGCCGGCAGATTAATTGTCTCTGCCTTAAAAGGTGCTGAACTGTTAACTTTCACTTTGAATGAGGAGGGAACAGAAGTGACTGCTATGGAACGGTTTCTTCAGGGGAGGTATGGCCGCCTGAGAGAAGCTTACCAGGCAAAGGACGGTTCCATATACATTACCACCAGCAATCTGGATGGCAGGGGGCTCCAGTCTCCGGGTGATGATAAAATCATACATCTGGTACCTCGAATGCAGGGTACCAGGGCTTTTCTGTAATATGTTGCTTCTTTCCCGTAATTAACAGCTGCCTTTTAGCTCCCACCCTCGTTACATTCCATACTCATATTGCCGTATATATTTTAGGAAATTAGTTTATAAAGAACGGGAAGCTTTAATTACTGCTTCCCGTTCTTTATATATATTATATTTTCCGCTTATTCAACTTCAGATCTTTGACTCCGCTTTCCTTAAAAAGGATGTCTGGTATAATACGAGGAGAACTAAAACTATGCTATATGCTCTAATCAAAGGGTATCATTGGTAAATACTTACAAATATGTATATACTTTTGCTGGTAAAAAGAGATAAATCTTAATGGGTTCGTTGCATAACTACTGTTTATATATTATTTAACAACACTAAATTATACAAGTGAAAATTATTATAATACTATGTATCTTATTACTTCGCAATCCAATCTATACTAAAATAATATATATAGCGTTCATCACTTCCCTCAAAATACCCCGCTGCTTCTGCCGCTGCTTCCGGATCTGTAATTATACCCTCATAGTGATCGATTGTCCTATCTTTTTTATATATTGCAATCCTGTCAGTCACATTTGTAGTTCCAGGCTTGTGAGACCATGTACCATCCGGATTCTGCCTGTATAAGTGGTATTCCTCTCCTGGCTTTATAACAAGTGCAATTTTATAAGTATTTTCAGCCAATAACGCGCTATGTTTATCTATAGGAGTAAGTTTCTTACCCAACCTGTTAACATCCTCTTCAATTATATTTACTAACGCCTCCCTGCCTTCTGCAGTGTTGGTACTTGATACAGGGAAATATTTGCTGTTTAACATGCCTGGCTGCAAACCACCTTGCGGAAAACTACTTAAAAATGGAAGACCTTCTAAAAATGGATACTGCCATATATTCAACGCATATGCATAGCAATTGGTAGTGTCCCTGTAGTATTCATTCCATATATGTATTCTACTAGGATCTGTGGGATAAAGAGGTGCCCTAATGGGAAACTCTGACTGTATGTAGGCCTTCTTTTCAAAAAATACTGTCCCGTCGGTCCCCATTATATCATAATTAGCTGCCAATACTTCGGTAGCCGATTCACCCAGAGTACTTCCGTAACATATACGTCCGGACCACCTATTACCCTCATAAATATAATATGTTGAATCATGAAAAATGCCATTATCTGAAACAAACCGCATGTAACCATCTTCAATTCCTTTATATCTTAATGGAACATAGGAATTATACAACGTTATCATATCTGTACCTGGGCTCTGACATATTATATAATACTGTAAATCATCTTCTGGTAAAAATTCAGAAGCATATGCTACAGTATTGGAACCCAGCAGCATGACTGCTACCAATATGGTACTTAATACCCTTTTCATATTACATAAAGTTATAGTAAAATAATGTCTGTTAGAAAGGTTTATACTAGTATATCCTTTCATATTTACCTTTTTTGCTTTTTTCTGTAAACTCATCTGATAATCCTCCCACTTTTTTATACAATTTGTTATACGCAATAAATTATATAATTTTAGTTTTAAAACCACAAGATAAGTTTATCTAAACAATCTTTTTAAACACCTGACCGAAAAAGGGGGTAGCCATGACTCCCGTATTTCTATTCAAAAATTAAAATTTCTGCCGTAATAACCAGTATGTATCTTAATCCCTTTTAATATTAAAAGCTTCTTTGCCCAGGTATTTTGCTCCTGCACCCAGTTCTTCTTCGATTCTTAAAAGCTGGTTGTATTTTGCAACTCTTTCACTTCTGCTTGGTGCACCGGTTTTAATCTGTGCGGAATTAAGTGCAACCGAAAGATCGGCAATGGTGGTGTCCTCGGTTTCACCGGAACGGTGGGATACGATAGCGGTATAACCCGCCTTATGTGCCATTTTAATTGCTTCCAGGGTTTCTGAAACGGAGCCGATCTGGTTTAGTTTAATCAATATGGAATTACCGCATCCTGACTGTATTCCCTTATACAGTCTTTCCGTATTCGTTACAAATAGATCATCTCCGACTAACTGAACTTTCTCACCCAGTTCTTTTGTAAGGAGCTTCCAGCCTTCCCAGTCTTCTTCATCCAGAGCATCTTCTATGGAATAGATGGGATACTTATCACATAGTTGTTTCCAGTGTTCTATTAATTCAACCGAAGTATACTTCTTGCCGCTCTTTGGCATCAGGTAGGAACCGGTTCCATCCCCTTTCCATTCACTGGAGGCCGCATCCATGGCAAGCACAAAATCTCTGCCCGGTTCATATCCGGCTTTTCTGACCGCTTCAAGAATTAACTCGATGGCTTCTTCATCACTTGCCAGATCCGGTGCAAAACCGCCTTCATCTCCTACGGAGGTGGTCAGTCCTTTTGACTTTAGGATTCCTGCCAGAGCATGGAATACTTCCGTACACCATCTTAAACCGTCCTTAAAATTCTCAGCTCCCACCGGCATAATCATAAATTCCTGAACATCCACCGTGTTAGCCGCATGGGCACCGCCATTTAAGATATTCATCATAGGTACGGGAAGCACATTGCCGTTTACCCCTCCTAAAAAACGGTACAGCGGAATATGCAGAGCCTTTGCAGCAGCTCTGGAAGCTGCGATGGATACTGCCAGAATTGCATTGGCACCAAGTCTGGATTTATCCTTTGTACCATCTTCCTGCATCATTGCCTTATCAATGGCATAAATATCCAAGGCATCTTTCCCTGCCAGTACATCGTTAATAAAGATGTTTATATTCTCAACGGCTTTTTGAACTCCTTTACCGCCGAACCTTAACTTATCTCCATCCCGTAGTTCCAGTGCTTCAAATATTCCGGTGGAGGCACCGCTTGGAGCCGCACCGGCAGCTGTTGTTCCGTCGGATAACACCACTTCGGCTTCCACGGTAGGATTTCCTCTTGAATCAATAATTTCTCTTCCGATTACTTTACTTATTTTTAAATAGCTCATATTCACTTATCCTCCTGTTTCCTTATAAGGAATAACTCCTCATACAAGCGGCAGCAACGCTTCTTTCAATGAGGAGTCATCACAATGATTTATTCACATAGTTAGCAATGACTAACCTATAATTATAGTAGCATGTACACAAAAAAGAATCAACCATAGCAAACGAGAATAATTCTCAATTAAACGGTTGATTCCTAAATTTATTTTGTTGATTCCAAGGTTTGTTCAATTATACTAATCATAATATCTTTACTCATCATACCCGGAACATATCCAAACACATTTCCTTCTTTATCTATCATAAAGGTGGTCGGGAAAGCGGATATATAATAATTATTTAAAATCTCCCCTGTTTCATCAAACAGCACGGGAAACGTATATCCGTTGGTTTCCAGGAACGTAATCAGCTCGTCTTTTTCTATATCCTGGTTATTAGGATAGTCTTTACTTTTCGGATTGGCAATGCTTAAAAAGACTACTTCCTCTTCATTGGTGTTGTACTCCTTATAAAGTTCTTCAATATAAGGCATTTCTTCTTTGCAGGGAGGACACCAGGAAGCCCAGAAGTTTAAAAATACAACCTGACCTTTATAATCTGAAAGGGTATGCTCCTTTCCGTACTGATCTGTTAAGGTAAAATCAAAGGCCGGAACCGGTTTTTTCTGCTCTTTCTCTTCCGCTGAATCAGCTTCTGTGGTTACGCCTGCGGTAACTTTCTCATTCTCTTCGGTGACCTTATCTAGGATATCCGAATCCGAATCCTTACTAAAATTATTACCAGTCTCATCCTCCTTGTTATTTCCCGTTTTACCCGTATTCTCTATACCGCTTTGCCGGTTGGAACTGATGGAATTTAAATAACCGGAAATTCCGTTCATCCACCCGGTAAAGGTCATAATACCCATAAGGATAAGGATTACTCCTCCTGCTTTCAGCGTATACTTAACAAGCTTCTGCTTTGCCTTTAAGAAGTCCAGTACCTGTGCGGTAAATAAACCAAGAAGTAAAAATGGAATCACAAATCCCAGCGTATAGACAATAACCAGCATATTTCCGGAAAATGAAGTCTTGGCACCGGATGCCATAATTAAAACGGAGGACAGGATAGGCCCGATGCAGGGAGTCCAGGCAAAGCTGAACGTAAAGCCTAAAATAAGGGCAATAAGAGGATTTGCTTCTTTTCCATACAGATTCAGATGAAATTTTCTTTCCTTTTGCAGGAAATTAAAATTAAAAACACCAAGCTGGAACAATCCTAATACGATAATGAGTATGCCGCCGATTCTGGTAAATAGTATCTTATTTCCCGTAAAGAACCTGCCCAGAGTGGTAAAAGACATTCCCAGAACAAAAAAAGCAAAGGAAATCCCTAAAACAAAGCACAGGGTGTGAAAAAACACCTTTTTTCTCTCATATAAAATCGTACCGTCTTCTGATGTCTTTGCATTGCCTGCCAGAAAACCCATATAAACAGGGATCAGCGGGATAATACAGGGAGAAAAAAAGGAAAAAATACCTTCCATGAATACAAGTATTAAACTAATATGATCTTTTGTAACAATTCCACTGTACATAACTTTTCTCCAATCTGATTCAAAGCATTTCATCACTTAATTATATATATGTTTAAATGTGGCTTATTATTGATATCTTTTTCGTCTTGTTACAGTAAACTCCAGCACAGCAGTTAAAGTATCCTGTGTAACTTAAGTTTACCACAGAACCGGCAATCCTATAAAACGAATGTACGAACCGCAGAAAATATACCACACTTATTTTCTATTATAGCTGTTAAATACTAATAATAATATCTTTTTCTTTCCATATCAGTGACTATGTCACACTTGTACATTTTAGCCATATATGTGCTATGGTTTATCCCGCTTTCAATCCCGTACGGCATGCCGGACTATATAGTAATAAACGGAAATTAGTATATCCTTGACTATATATCACTTATTTAAAGGTTCATTCGCACATGAAAGAGTCTGGCTTGCCAGACTCTAGCGCTGACGCGCTGTCACGACAGTGACATCTTCCTTAAGCGTGTCATGTGCCTCCCCGGTCGGGTTTTTATCGAATAGGACACTTTCCTATACGATAAGAAAAAAGAACGCCCTTCTATAAATTGCAAGAATTTATATCCGGACATCCTTTATTTTGTTGAGGCTTTATTTAATCTATTATTTTTGAAAGGATTATATTTCATCTGCTGATGCAGCTCTGATCCAGTATATTTACCGTAGTGGCCGGTGAAGTGTAACATGTAACCATATAAAATAACCATTACCGTAATATTAAGACTAAGTTTTGTTAATTCATCCATCAGTAGAATATCCCTGGGATTAGGGGGCAAATACCGGATCTGCCGGATCTGGTCACGCAGGATCTGATATTGTTTTAGCCAGTAATCAAAATCCGACCATTTGGTCGGTATCAGTTTTTCAGGAATGTATAAGGGGTTCCCTGTAAACTGATATAGCAGCAAACCGTAACCGGTTAGGGTTAAGACAAGTATACCGCCGCACAGCAGGTACGTTTTTTTGTTAATACTGCCTTTTAATCCCCTGTAATACATAATAATACGGTAACCGGCTAATAACAAGAATAGCCAGACCGGAAGCGTTAAAAGGGAATGGATTAGACGTCCAAAGAAATAGCCGTCAATCATAACATAATTATCCATCCCGTTCAACAGAAGAAATTCTCTGGTTAAAGCTTCCCCTCTTTCCTTATCTGAATAAATAAACTCCAGGTTGTTATAAGCGATCCTTTCATTCTCCCCCTGAATCAGAAAAACCCGTTCATCGGTCTTAACAATTCCCCTTATGACATAATTTTTCTTATTATAGTTTACTATATTGGAAACCGCATGCTCCGTACCGAATAAAGAATATGCCGTATCCTTATCTATGACACAACCCTTTTTATCCCCCGGATATACATAATTGCCCTGTAGTAAAGTCATGGGAATTGTCTGAGCCATATTGCCTCCGGTTGTAATGATAGAAACTGTCCGGCTACGTCTTAAATCCGTATTATTGATCTCTGCTTCGGCGATTCTTTTCCAGGCAGTGGCTTCCATATCTCTAAGTTCCGGTTTCTCACTATTACTCATCATCGCCTCGTTTAATGCCTTTTCTGTTACCCCTTCTTCAGCAAACCGGACACTGACCATTGAAAACATATCCTTAAGTTCTGAAGCATCTTTTATCGTATTAATAGAAAATGCGGCAGTGATTGCTGCTAACAGAAAAAAGACAATTCTACCCCTAATCCATCTCATATATTCTTACCCGGTCTCCTTCTGCTATGTTTTTATTACTGCCGGTAATAATTTGGTCCTCCTCCGACAACGAGGCCTGGATGGCGGCTGTCTTCTCGTCCTGGGAGGTAACATTCACATTTAACCGGAATGCGGTTTCCTCTTTACCGAGTACACTGTCCTTTTCTTTAACCAACAATACAAAGGTTCCTCCGGAATCTTCTCTTAGGGCCTGAACAGGAATACAGCTATAGTAGGTCTCGGATTCTTTCATTATTTCATAATCCAGACTGCTGCCTTCCTTATAAGCTCCTTCCGGTAAAAGCGCGGTGAATTTTACTTTTCCCTCCGCATCCGGGAGCTCTATATTTTCAATAACAGATGTAATATTTTCCTGGTCGGCACTACTCTTCACCTGCAATTCATCTCCAGCCGCAAAATTCTTCAGTTCTTCTTTCTCTGCTGTCATAACCAGTTCATAGCCGCCGGTGGCTATAATCAGCTTCTCCTGACCGGAAAGTACACCCCCCTGTTCCAAATCATTTTTTGTAACAGTTCCTGCTAAGGGTGCATTTACTTTACCCTTATTTTTTATGATAGCGTCTAATTTACTGATTTCCGCCTGTTTTGAATCCAGATCCAGCTGCAGCATATTCCGGTCCAAAACCTGTATTTTATCCTGAATCTGGTTATTTATACGGGTCAGTGCTTCACCTGACTTTGCATCCGAAAGAGATAACTGAGCGGCCTTAAGTGCCTGCTCTGCCTGTTCCACTGCTGTTAGTGATTCTTTTAATTCTTCTTTATAATCGTAGGTTCCTTCTTTTATTTTTTTTAGGATATCCTCCAGCTCTTCTTTCTTTTCTTTTGCTGCCTCTGCTTTCTTTTGCCATTGCCTTTGTAACTGATCCGCATCTTCCCTGGCACGTTTCAGTTTTAGTTCTGCTTCACTTATCTTTTTATCATCCACCTTAAGATTATCATAAAGGAATTGATATAGAGGGTAATAAGCACTGTCCAGATCCCTATTATTTTCTTCCAGGGCTCTGCGGTAATTATCCATTGCAAGGCTCAGCTGTACGTCAGGCTCTGATAATTGCTGCAGTTTTTTCTGTGCGTCTGCCAAAACCCGGGTGGCATTTTTTATATCTTCCTTTTTGGCAGCCACCTGGGCATAATAAGCCCTCTGCTCCGCTTCATCGCTGGCATACTGATCCCACTCATCTATGGCTTTATCCCACTTTTTATTAATATCGTCAAAATCCTCGGCAGCTCTTTTCGCATCCTCTTCCGCTTTGCTTTTCGCTTCCAGATGCTCTTTATAGGCTCCTTTGTAATAAAAATCAAAAATGCTCCGGGCAGCAGTGGTGATATTTTCTTCTATTCCTGTGTAAACCGCTTCCTTATAGATATCCGTTTTTTCAGTCAGTTCTGTTAAAGGACGCTTCACCTCACCCAGCTCACCTTCTGCATCCAGAACAGCTCTTTTTGCCTTATTTTCTTCTGCTTCCCTGGAATCTAGCACCTCTTCATATGCAGAAGCTGCTTCCTTATATGCTTCTTCCTTCTTTTTTCTCGTATTTTCCTTCTGGTTGACTAAATCCTCTCTGGCAGACCTCAGAGCGTCTTCCGCATTTTGCACAGACAGATCTGCAGCATTTACTTCTTTAGAACCGTCCGGATTCTGTCCGGATAAACCTGACTTTTCATACTGCATTTTTAGCTTCTTAAGTTCTTTATCCAGGCTGTCTTTCTTCTCCAATAACTGTCCCTGGTCATACACAAACAGCAAATCTCCTTTCTCCACCTGCTGTCCGGTTTTAACAGGGACTTCTCCAATTTTATATCCCTGTTGTAAATCAATGTATTTTTCCGCATTTTCCTTAACGGTTCCGGTTCCGGTCAGCTTATAGGAAAGCTCCCCTGTCTTAGACACAGCAACCTGTACTTTCGCAACCATAACAGAGGCTGCCGCCCTGGAAACCACCGTAAAAAGTGCCATTACCATAAAAAATGCCGCCAGTAATTTCCACAATTTCTTCTCCATGTCCATTCCCCTTTCTATTCCTTTAATCCGGAAGCCGCAATTCCCTGCTCTAAATATTTCTGACCGTATAAAAATAAAAGCAGCGCCGGAATCATCATAATGGAAGAAGCTGCAAAAGCTACTCCGGCCCGTCCAGCCGTGATTTCCGGCAGATACAAAGGCAGCGGCCAGAGTTCCTTCGTTCTTGCCAGAAAGGTAAGAGGCTGCTCGATTGCATTCCAGTATTCTAAAAATCCAAGAATTATAATAGATAAAATTCCGGATGCCCCCATAGGGATGCCAACCCGGATAAAAATACCGGCCTCCCCCGCTCCGTCTAATTTCGCAGCTTCAATCAGGGATTGAGGTATTTCCTTAAAAAATTTCACCAGTATAAATACCGGAAAAGTCGAAAATATATTCGGAAGGATAACCGCCAGATGAGTACCCACCAGTTTAAGGCGAAACAATACCAGATAACTGGATACCATGGTTACCTGAAAAGGTAACACCATTAAAATAATATAAAGGGTAAACAGTATTCTTTTTCCCTTGAATTCGAACCTTGCGAAGCCCCAGGCCGCCGGTACCGCAATTACTAATTGACCAAGAAGCACCGGTATTACCTGAATACAGGAATTCCAGAACATTACAAAAAATTGAGGTGAATCCAACAGGAGCTCAACAATGGGACGTAAGGTAGGGTACTCCGGAAATAATGTCCAGGCTGCCATTCCTTTTCCCTGATTTAATACCGGGCCAATATTTTTATATAATTCATCCGTCCCCATAAAGGAACCGCTTATTAACATCCATACCGGCATCCATACAAAAAAAGTCAGCATAAATAAAAGGCAGGTTCTTATTAGATTTTTAATTTTCATCCTGTAAACTCACTCCTCTGCCCGGTCCAGTTTTTGAAATAATATTATGATGAGGATAAATATAAGCACACACATCACCGCAGCCGCACTCATCTTTTGGATATCCAGGGAGATAAACCAGTTATTCAGGATATGCTGCAGCATATAGATGCTCTCCTGGGGATAATCTCCCGAAACCAGATAAGCTTCCCGAAATACCTTAAATGAATTTACAAAGGACAGGATGCCTATGACAAATACGGAAGGGAGCAGCCTTGGAATCGTAATATAATAAAGCTTAGCCAGAAAACCCGCACCATCCACACTTGCCGCTTCGTAAAGGGAGACGGGAATTCCGTTTAATCCGGTCAGCCATAAAATCATATTGTAGCCGGTATTCTTCCATAAATAACTAATAATCAGAACCAGAAAGGCTTTATCCGTATTCATGAAATCAATACCGGTTTTTCCCATATGTACCAGTACTACATTAATCAACCCATCCGCATGAAACAACAACCGCCATAACAATACCACCGAGGCCACCGGAATTGCCATCGGAAGCAAAAAGGAGGTTTTAAAAAAGCGTGCATGCTTCTTCTGGTAATATAACATCAGGGATAGAATTAGGGATACCATAAGCAGCAAGGGGATACAGGTTATTAAAAACCTTCCTGTGTTACGAAGCGCCAGCCGGAAAGCTATATTGGTTAACACCAGTTTGTAATTGGAAAAACCTACAAACTTCCCGCTCATGGCTTCATAAAAGGACCGCCGGATAACATCTGCAAATGGCAGCAGTACGAACAGGATGACTCCCAATAAGCTTGGAAGCAGGAACAGCCAGGCTTTTTCCGACTCTTTTAACTTAAACCGGTGACGCTTCCGGCTTTCCTTACATAGTTCTGCTCTTTCTTTCATTTTTTATTCCTATTCTGCCAGGTAAGTATTTACCTTAGACTTTACTGCCGTCATAGCCTGACTTTCATCAATTTCGCCTTTTAAGAAGGGAAGCACCTCCTCAATTATCAGACTATTCAAAATATAGTTTGTATTAATTGGTTGATTCACTTCTTGTGCTAAATTTAATATGGTATTCCTGTCTTCTTCAGCCGGCCATAACGCGGACAGCATATTTCCATTCTCATCCGTGACAGCTATACTTATATTGCTATCTTTTTTTGCGGTCCATTCCTTTAAAGATTTACTGTTGACCGGAAATCCGTCAAAAACATTGGTATCCTGTACCTTGGCTCCAAATAAAAAGCTGATAAATTGTCTGGCAATGTCGCTTTCCTTACTCTTACTGTTCAGGCCCACCAGCCCTCCCGGTATAAACATCCCGTTAATGGAGTGTTGTTCAAATTTATCATCTTTTAGCACTTCAAACAGGAGCATGGTATCAAATATGTTTTTAATCTGCAGCATGGCAGTCTCACTCTCCTGCCTTATGGAAACTAAATCTCCCTTAAATAAAGTTCCGCCTAAAAACATCTTTTCATAAGACTTACTGGCACCCATTACCCGTTCATCATTTTCCGTAGCCTTAATATTATCCGCTATGGTTTTCACATTAGTTAAGAAAGCCGTGAAATTATCCTCATTCAGCCGTCCGTTTTGAAATAAATCCCAGGAATACAAAGCCAGATAATCTTCCAAAAGCCGTTTATAACTAGTTGATTTTAAATAAGGTTTGTTATCCGTTTGTTTTATATAATTTACAATATCCGAAAGACTGTCTGCTGCCTGTATCGCGTCCGGTTTTCCTGCAATAACCGGAAAAGAAAATCGTATGGGTATATTATAAACTTTTCCGTCTTGTTCATAGCAGCCGGTTATATTATTCATTAATTCTCCCGACTCTTCCAGAGGCTTTACCAGATCCTTAAGGTCCGCCAACACGCCCTTATCAATATAAGAATCCACCGGCAGCCCGTCCAGAACCAGGACATCCGCTCCATTTCCCGCCAGTAATTCCGTATTTAATGCCCGGATATAATCGGTTACATTACCGTCTTCCTCTTCCATAGCAACCACATAGTTTACTTTGATATCGGTATTTCCTGCCTGAAAAAGAGAGATCGCCTGCCTTATGGTATCATTTTCCCTTAGGGAATAAATCGTAATTTCCTTTGACGGTACGGATGCCACATTCTGGTCAAATACATATCGTACCAGCTGATATCCGCCTTCCGTCTCACCATAAACCGCATAATATTCCTCCTGTTCACCCTCTGTAACAAAAAGGCTGTTAAAACCAAGGGTAGGCATACTCATAGAATTCAGGGAGCCATCCACAACAGTTTCCCAAAGGGTACCGTCTTGCTGCAGGCGGTGTATTCCGTCTGAATTGCCAAGTAATAACGTTTTGTCTCCCCGCATGGCATACGCATTATCACTTGCATTATTATTAAAATCTACGGTGCGTTGTATCTTCTTTTGTGCCGGATTATAAAACATGATACCGGTTCCTTCTTCATTTAAAGTAATAATATCCTCACCGGAGGTTATGTAACTTTGCCGCTCCCCAACCTGTATTTTGTCAATTTCCTTCCCTTCCGGCGAAAATACAAGCAAGGAATCAGAGTAAAGCTCATTCAAAACAATATTCCCATCCTTCATTACCTGAAGATTAGAAACATACGGATAATGTTTATAATCATTTGTGGTGGTTTCTTCTTCCAGGTACGGTATACTCATAGTCTCCACCGTATTTCCTCCGTCTGCGGATCTTACTATACGGGATTGCATGCTATTATTACTGTAATCGTTCAAAATTCCATAATAATTTCCGTCTTCTCCCATACATATTTCACTGACTACCTTATTATTATCAGCACTTAGAATTGAATCGTTATTCAGCCACCCTGGCAAACTACTCTCCCAGGTCATATCGCCCAAAAGCTGGTAACACACATATTTATCCGTTTCCAGGGTATATACTTCAATCTGTTTATCCTTATTTTTCAGGATTTTAATAATTGGCTGCTCTGCGGACAGTTCGGGCAGTTTTACAGTTTGCTCCATGTACCTGCCCATGGTTGTTTCTTTTGTCTTACCATTACCGGTCTGTCCGTCTTTCACAGAATTATTTAAAAGACCTGCCTCTTTATTCTCCTGCTTACTACAGCCTGATAACCCGGTTACTAATATCACCAGGAGAATAAGCAATGCTGTCAGCTTTTTCCTCATTTTGATTCCTCCATATTTCTTTTACTTTTATATCTAAAATAACAGGTGAATCTCTAAAAAATCTTTAAAGTGTAAATATTTATATGCCTTTTATTCCGCCAGATAAGTATTTACCTTAGCTTTTACAGCCGCTACGACCTGTTCTTCCTCTGCTTCACCCTTTAGATATGGCACCGTTTCCTCCACAATCATATTGTACAGAATCTGGTTTACTTCAATGGGTCTCTTGACCTCCAGGATTGTGGCTAAAAAAGCTTCTCTCTCTTCTTTTATTGGCCATTGGGCAGTTAAATCATATCCGTCACCGCCGATTCCAATCATTAAATCCGGGTTTTCCTCAGCAATCCACGTCTTCAAAGAGCTTTGATTAACCGGAAATCCATCGTAAAGATTAGCATCCTGAACCTTTGCCTCAAATAAAAAGCCGATAAATTTCTTTGCAATCTCTGCTTCCCCGCTCTTGCTGTTAAGACCAACCGCACCAATTGGTATATACATCTGATTGATGGTTTGATATGTAATCTCTTTATTCTTTAAAATTTCGAACAGCAGCATCGTATCCATTACATTTTTTATCTGTTCCGTTGCGGTGGCATATTTATTTTGCAGAGCTACAACATTGCCGTAAAACAGGTTGTCAGGAAATTGTTGTTCCGCCCTCGAATTGGCTTCCGTATTCTCCTCCATTTCGATCGCCTTTTCGTTCTCCGCGATTATTTTCAGGTTCTTTAAAAAATGAGAAAAATTGTCCTCGTTTAATTCTCCATTTGATAATATTTCTCCGGAATACAATGCTATATAATCACTAAGCAGCTGCTTGCAGCTAAATGCTCTGCTGTAGGAAATATTGGTTTCCTTTATGTAATTAACAATACTGTCCGTACTCGACGCTGCCTGTACTGCCTCTTTTTTTCCGGCTATAATAGGAATGGAAAACCGGATGGGCATTTCATAAACTTTCCCGTTCATAGAATAATATTCCATTATATTAGGAAGCACTTCTCCCGATTGCACCAAAGGCTTCATGATATCCGACAGATCTGATAAAACTCCTTTTTCGATATAAGAATCCACCGGCAGGCCATCCAGTACCAGTACATCCGCACCGTTTCCAGCCAATAATTCCGTATTAAGGGTACGGATATAATCCGAACTATTTCCGCCCTGTTCCCCCATAGCAACCACATAGTTTACTTTTATATCAGGATTATCCGACTGATAAAGGGCGATTGCCTGTCGGATTGTGTTATTTTCCGTTAAGGAATAGACAGTGATTTCCTTTTCCGGTACGGAAGCTACATTCTTATCGAACGCGTAACGCTTCAGAGCATAACCGGAGCCGCTGCCCGTATTATAAACTGCGTAATACTCTTCCTGCTCTCCCTCCCGGATAAATAACGTGTTAAAATAAAAGGAGGGCATACTCATGGAATTAAGAGAACCATCTACAATCGTTTCCCATAAGGTACCGTCATTTTGCAGGCGGTGTATTCCACCGGAATCGCCCAATACAAGGGTGCCGTCTTCTTTTAAGGCGTAGGCATTTGATCTTTCCGTCTTATCAAAGTCAATGCTTCTTTCCGTTTTTCTTTTGGCCGGATTATAGTATATGATGCTAGCACCCTCCGAACTTACCGTAATAATATCCTCATCAGAGGTTATGAAATTTTGTGCTTCCCCTATTGAAAGCTTATCCAATTGCCCATCCTTTTCAGATATTAAATTTAAAACATCGGATTTCCATGTATCATATAAAACCAGGGTGCCATCCTTTAATACCTGCATTTTTTCAATACTGGGGTAATAATGTATAGTATCAATGGAGCGTGTTTCTTTTTCCAGATATGGAAGCTTTAATACTCTGGCCGTATTTCCGCCATCCTCTGATTTTATGATTATAGATTTTGCCTCGGTCTCACTATAAATAATAAATGCTGCATAATAATTTCCGTCCCGCCCTAAACATATATAGGGTGCATTTTGTTGTTTGATGGCTTCACTGCTATTTAACCATCCGGGAGTACTGCGCTCCCAGGTCTTATCCTCCTTTAGCCGGTAACTGAAATATTCATTTTTATCACCTTGCTTAAACGTATATGCTTCCAGCTGCTTATCTGCATTTTCCAGGATTCCAATGATGGATTCATTCGATGACAATTCCGGTAATGCTATTTCTTCCTCCATATACCTGCCCATAGTGGGCTCTTTGCCCTTACCGCTATCTGTCTGCCCGTCTTTCATGGAATTATTCAAAAGACCTGCCTCCTTATTACCCTCTTTGCCACAGCCCGATAAACCGGTCACTAGAATTACAAAGAGTATAATAAATGCCGTCAGTTTTCTTCTCATTTTGATTCCTCCACATTTCATAATCTTTTATATTAAACATAACAGTAAAATCTCTAAAAAATCTTTAAAATAGATTTCTCCTATAAAATTTTATCAGCAGATTTAATAAATTCTATCACTATCCGGTTAAAATGTTACGGTATAAAATGTTAGGCTATATAATGTTACGGTATAAAATGTTGCGTTACATAATGTTGGGTTATAAAATTTTGCATTATTAAAGTTACATTCGTAAAATTACATATGAAAAGCCAAATAAAACACAGCTTTAAAGCTGCATTATATTTGGCCAGGATAACATAATATTTTATTAAAGTTATATAAAACCGGATTCTGCCTTCAGACTGGAAACCAACTATTTATAGATAGGCAAAGAAACAGTAAAGGTAGCTCCGCCGCCCTTTGTATCACTTACCGCTATGCTGCCTCCGTGAAGTTCCGTAAGTTCTCTTGCTATACTCAGCCCCAGTCCGAAATGGGTTTTATCCTTTCTGGCTTTATCTGCCCGGTAAAACCGTTCAAATATCTCATTTTTTTTCTCTGCGGCAACACCGGGACCATGGTCTTCAACTTCAAGATATATGCGGTTTTTCTTAACATAACCTAAGAGTAAAATAGTATCTTTCTCCGCCGTATAGGTTACCGCATTATCAATAAGTACCGCCAGTATCTGCTTAACCCGTTCTCTGTCACCTTCCGCTTTGGGAAGTATATCATCCTGGAGCTTAAGCTGTAAATCCTTTCCCTGCTCTCTGCAAAAAGGGTAGAATAAATCATAAACTTCGATCAGCAGGGTATCCAAATCAAGTATCTCTTTCCGTATTTTCCAGCTTCTTGCATCCACAGAGGCCAACAGCAGCATATCCTCAATCAAGGCGGCCAGACGGCTGCATTCTTTCTCAATCCCTTTGGTAAAATGTTCTGCCCGCTCCGGTTCTACCATAACCGCCGATGCATTCGCCCGAATTACAGCCAGAGGGGATTTTAATTCATGGGAGGCAGCTGCAATAAATTCCGTCTGCCGTCTCCGGCTCTCCTCCACCGGCTTTAAGGATTTGTTTACCATCCAGCTGCTTACCAGAAATAAAGCAGCAATACCCAGGCAATCTAATAAAATCATTAATAACCTTTGCTTCAAAACAGAAATTGCATTTCCAGAAATGTATTGAAGCACCACAACACTTCGAAATCCTTTCTCCGCCGGTACAATAAAAACTTCCCCCAGATAATTATCTTTTTTATTTCCTTTTACTTCATAAATGCGGCTTTGTACTTCATTCATGGAAATAGGCCGTATATTGGTGCTGATATTATCCATTAGAGCAAGTTCTTTTAACTGTTTAATTAATATCTGCCGTTCTGTCGGAACCTCCCAGGCCCCCTGGAACAAAAAAGGAATTCCATTATCTTCAATATGTATAATTAACTGATTTTTGGTTTCCAGCTCTGCCATCCATAAATTACTGATTACCTGATTTCTCTGCACATTTTGATTTATGGTTATATAATTATTCTGAAAGGCATTGAGCTGACTCCGGGTTAATTGTCTGTCTGTAATTACTGCAACAAATATGATTACTGCCGTTAGTATAAGACCGGTAGAACAGGTGTATAAAAGAATCAACCTTTTTCTTATGGAATTAAGCATGCTCTTTAATCTCCAATCGATAACCGATGCCATGTACCGTTTTAATGCCAACCTTCGAATCCATGGCTTT